>DASQJB010000045.1:0-41828 GCA_035631295.1 Bryobacteraceae bacterium
GAGCGCGAGAGCCGAAAACAGAAACTTGCTGACGCCATACAGAAACGTCACGGGAAAGAACACCACAACGGTCGTGAGCGTCGCGGCCAGTACGGCCATGCTCACCTCGCCGCCACCCTGCTCCGCCGCCACCTCGGGCGAGGATCCCATCTCGAGATGACGATAGATATTCTCGAGCGAGATGACGGAATTGTCGATAATGCGCGAAAAGGCCAGCGCCAGTCCTCCGAGGATCATGGTGTTTACCGTGCTCCCGATTAGATACAGAACGACGAAGGTCGCTACCGCGGAGAGCGGAATCGACAGGAAGACGGCGCTAGTGGCGCGCAGACTTCCCAGAAAGACCAGAATCATGAGACTGGTCAAAGCCAGCCCGATCGCGCCTTCATCTAGCAGAGTCCGGATGGCTTCCTTGACGAACGCGGATTGATCAAATACCACCGCCTTCGCGACCTGCTCCGGAACGTCGAGCAGCTTGGGGAGCATGTCCCGAATGCCATTCACCACCTGGATGGTGTTCGTGTCCCCGCCCTGTTTCAAAATCGGCAGATAGACGGAGCGCTGCCCATCCACGCGGACCACGTTGTACTGGATTTGGTTGGCGTCCTTTGCCTCGCCCACGTCGCCAATAGTGACGGCCTGCTGTCCTACGGTTTTGATCGGAAGATTGTTGACGTCCGCCACGTTCTTTACGAGGCTGTTGGAGTAGAGATAGTAGTCGAAAGGCCCCATCTTCACGTCGCCCGCGGGAAGGATCAAATTGCTGTTGTTCAGCGCGGAGACAACATCCATGGGACTCAACTGCCGCGATAGAAGCTTGATCGGATCGACGTAAACCATGGCTTGCCGGTACTCGCCGCCGAAGGGCGGTGGAATCGCCGAGCCGGGCACCACGACGATCTGATTGCGAATCGTGAACTGGCCGATATCATGAAGCTGAGTCTCCGTCAGCCCCTGGCCCTTGAGAGTCACCAGGCAAACGGGAAGACTGGAGGCATCCATTTTCAGGACCACCGGAGGCAGCGTTCCGGGAGGCAAGCGCTTTAGGTCCGCCAACGCGAGATTCGCCAGGGCCGACACATCGGCGTCCGGGTTGGTTCCCGGCTGGAAGAAGACCTTGATCATGCTTATGCCCAGCATGGATCGGGACTCCATGTGGTCCATTCCACTTGCCAGTGTGAAGAAACGTTCCAATGGGTTGGTGATATCGGTCTCGACGTCTTCGGGCGGCATTCCCGAGAAAAACGTCGCCACCACCACTTCCGGCATATTGATCGGCGGGAAAAGATCTACCGGCATCCGCGCCAGGCTAGTGATGCCGATCACCGTCAGCACCAGGCAAATGACGACGATGAAGTAGGGATTACGAATGGAAAAGCGCGACACGGCTCTACTTCTCTTCTCCCTGTCCCTGATCTCCGGCGAGATCGATCATCTTCGGCAGCACCTGCTGGCCGGCCTTGAGGCTGCCGCGGTCGCTGACCACAATCTGCTCACCCTCTTTCAACCCCGAAACCACTTCGGCATCAGTTGCGGTCTGGATGCCGAGCGTGACGGGACGAATCTCGATCGCATGGGAAGGACCGATCACATAAACGGTGTTCCGCTCGCCTTGATTAACGGCCTGGAGGGGAACGGTGAGCGCGTTGGGTTTGCGCTCCAGTGCGACGGTAGCCTGCGCATACAGGCCAGGGAGCAGGACTCGGTCTGGATTGGGCACGTCCACCTCCGTGTGCATGGTGCGCGTGTCTTCCCGAACATCTACTGAAAAACGCGCCACCTTTCCGGGAAGGGTCCGGTTCAACGACGCCACCGTGACTTTCACCGGATCGCCCACGTGGATGTAGCGAACGTACGATTCCGGTACCGGAATCACCAGCCGGAAAAGATCGTCTTCCGAAAGTCGGACCAAAGGCATCGCCTGAGTGCTGGAGCTGGTTCCGGCCTGCATCAGCGCGCCTTGATTGGCGTAGCGTTGAGTCACCACACCGGCGAACGGCGCCGTGATTTTCGAATAATCGAACAAAGCCTGGTCGCGCTCTTTTTTCGCCTGCGCCTCGGCCAGCCGGCTGCGCGCAGCTTCCACATTCGAGCGGGCCTCCTCAATCTGCGCCGCGCTTGCCAGGGCCTTGCCTTCGGCGTCGTCCACTTCCTGCTGCGCTACCATGCCCGGCTTGGATTTTGCCACGCCCGCGAGCCTTTCAAACTGCAATTGCAGCGATTGATGCTGCGCTTCGTAACGCTTTACCGCATTCTGCGCGTAGGCGACTTGATCGGTAGCGCTCTTGATCGCGGCGTCGTCCTGCTTCAACTGAGCCTGAAGCTCGGGGATTTCGAGCGTCGCCATCACCTGGCCCTTCTGCACGTGCGAGCCATAATCGACGTTCAGATCCTTCACGAACCCCGACTCCTTCGCGTATACATCGATCTCCTGGAAGGGAACGAGTTCGCTGGACAGATCCAGAGTGCGCTCCAGCGTTTTGCGAACGACCTTCGCGACGCCGACGGAAATCTGGCCGTTGCCCGGGTCGACTGGATCCTTAGCCTGCACTCTATCGGGTCTGTTGCACGATGCAAGCAGGCCCGCGAGAGCCACAACCAGAGGGACGACGAAGGGCGCGCGCAGGACGGCTTTCTGACGGTCGCGGCTCAGGGTGGGATCTTTCATGGCGCATCGCACTCCACGGACGCAGAATTGATCCGCTCCGACAATCCTTGCAGGGAAAACCGGGATGAACGGCAGAACTCAATGAGCTCGCGTTCCTGGGCAAGGATCCGGGTCGCTTCCCGGGGAACCGCCGCCGCGGCTGACAGCGGGACATTGAGGACGCCGTGGCGGTCCCCGTGAATCAAATCGCCGGAGGCGATTCTTAAGCCGCCGATCTCCACCGGCTCGCCAAACTCGACGATGTGCGCATAGGAATGCGAAACCGCCACAGAGCCCGCGAAGAGATGAAAGCCGGCGGCCTGGACAGCGGGCAGATCCCGGACCGCGCCGTTGGTGACGCAGCCGACGCATCCCAGGGCCAAGCCGATCGCGGCGTGTACTTCGCCGACGAAGGCGCCCACCCCAGGACTGCGGTCCATATCTTCCAACACCATCACCGTCGGCCGCGGGAGCGACGCCAGGTAGCTCCACCAGTCCATGCGGTCGTAGTAACAGCGATGCGTCACCGGGGCAGACTCCGTGCGAATTCGTCCTGTTGCGGCATAGCCCACCATTGGCGGAAATTCGGGAAATTGGCAGAGCACTTCGTTGCGAACAAACCCCTCGTTTCGCAGCCGGACACGCAGTCTTTCTATTGCGTTCGAAACCGTACACGTATCCAGGGCACAAAGTGATTCGAGATCGACGCCGCCACTCTGGAGGATGTCCAAAGATGATTCTCCAGCAACAAGATACGATACCCTCGCGGGCCACGGCTATACCAAGCGGCTGGTATTTTTGAAAGAATGAGTTGGTAGTTCAGCGCCGCTTAGGGTCTTCTCGGTTAGGATGGGGTTAAGCGCCGCTGAGTATCAATTTATTTAGCGCGCGCCTACGGTTATTTTGGACCGAAGGTCACATTCCGGCGAAAGCTCTCCCGCGCGCTTGGCCTTGCTCATCGGGTTCGGCGGTTTATTAGCAATCATGGCCTTGGCCGGCGCCGACGCATTGCGGGTCCTTCAGCAATACCGGCGTAACGATGGCCAGATCCGGGGACAATACCTCGCCCGGAACCACCTACTGAACGATATCCGATCGAATCTGTACCTTTCGGGAACTTATGTCCGCGACTATTTGCTGGAGCCGGAACCCGCGCGAGCGGAGTCCTACCGCGCCAGCCTCGAGGATGTCCGGAAGCGCATGGACGCCGCCCTTGAAGCCTACGGCCGCCAAACTGACCCCGCCGACGCTCATTACTGGGCTCTCCGCGGGGAACTGACGGACTACTGGGCCATTCTCGCGCCCATCTTCCACTGGAACGCGGACGAAAGACGGCGCTCCGGTTACGCCTTCTTGCGCGACGAGGTCTTCCTTCGCCGCCAGAGGATGCTCACCGTCGCCGACCAGATTGCCGCCATCAATGAACAACAGCTGACCGCCGGCAACGACGAGGCCGCTTCGCTGCTGCTGCGGTTTCAAACCCGTCTGCTCAGCACGCTGATTGCAGCTTTGGGTTTGGGCTTCGGAATGGCGCTATTCAGCACCCGTAAGATTTTGGGGCTCGAAGAGCAGGCCAGGCTCCGATACGAGGAGGTTGCGCACGCCAGAAGCCAATTGGAAGACCTCTCTGCGCGGCTGGTGCAGGCACAGGAAACCGAGCGGCGCGCGCTGTCGCGCGAACTGCACGACGAAGTCGGCCAGTCGCTCTCCGCCGTGCTGGTGGAGCTGCGGAATCTTTCTGCTGCTCAGTCCGCGCGCCCTCTACCACAGACCCAAAACTATGTCGAAGCAGCTCACATTGAAACCATCAAGAGTCTGGTGGAAGACACGGTACGCGTGATTCGCAACATGTCTTTGCTGCTACGCCCCTCGATGCTGGACGACCTTGGCCTGCTTCCGGCTTTGAAGTGGCAAGCGCGGGAATGCTCGAAGCGCACTTCCATGGACGTGACCGTAGCGGCCGAGCTCGATTCCGATAATCTGCCCGACGACTACAAGACTTGTATCTACCGCGTGGTGCAGGAAGCGTTGCATAACTGCGCCCGCCACTCCCAAGCAAGAGCGGTGCGAATCAAGGTGCAGCAGGTCCTTAGTAACCGCGGACAACCAGAAGCGGGTAGACTCCACGCGCCGGCGGCCTCTTCCGGCCTAGGTGAGAACGCCGCGGCGTCCTGTGCGCTCGACGAACGTCTGGTGCTCACCATTCAAGACGACGGCCTCGGCTTCGACCCCCAGCACACAAAGGGATTGGGATTACTCGGCATTCAGGAGCGCGCCGTGCGTCTGGGAGGCGTCTGTAACATCCGCTCCGCGCCTGGCGCCGGAACCACTGTGTCGGTGGAATTGCCTTTCACGCGCAGCAGCCAGGGCCCTCTCGTAAACGCACAGGCGCCCGGCGCCGTGGTGCGCGAGTCTCTGGCAAAGTGAAATCCATCCGCATACTTTTAGCTGACGATCATACTGTGATGAGGAGGGGTCTGCGGCTGTTGCTGGACAGTCAGCCCGAATTTAGTGTAGTGGCCGAGGCCTCCGACGGCCGCGAGGCGGTGGAGAAAGCCGAGACGGTTCAGCCGGACGTCGCTGTCATCGATATCGCGATGCCTAACCTGAGCGGAATTGAAGCTGCTCAGCGCATCACTTCGTCGCTGCCAGACGTCGCGATTGTCATCCTGAGCATGCATTCGGACGAAGGGTATGTCTTGAGATCCCTCAAAGTTGGCGCCAAGGGTTACTTGCTGAAGGATTCCGCCGAAGGCGACCTGATCGAGGCCATCAAGGCCGTGCATCGCGGCAAGACCTTCTTTAGTCCCGAAATCAGTAAAATGCTGGTGGAAGACTACATCCGCGAAATTCGCACGCGCGGGGTGGAAGACAGCTACGATCTGCTGACACCCCGGGAGCGCGAAATCCTTCAGCTCCTGGCGGAGGGCAAGTCGAACAAAGAAATTGCGCAGGCGCTCAATCTCAGTCTTTATACGGTGGAAACCCATCGTCGAAATCTTCAAGAGAAGCTGAACCTGCATAGCCTGGCCGAGCTGATTTTATACGCCGTGAGGAAGGGACTGATTTCCTGACTCGGGCTTCGCTACGCCGCCAGCGTTCGATGAACGTCTCGGAAATCAGGACTTCCGTTGCCGGCCGCTCGCCTCTTCCAAGCGCCGCCGGTAATCGCTGAACCAAACGTCGAAATTCGCGAGCGCCGCCGCCGCTTTGCGGCCACGCCTTCTGGGGAAGAGAAGGTCTAGCAGACTCTGGAGAAACTTCATGTTTTGCCTACTCCGTCGTTGTCAATCGACTATGTCACACGGGCAGGCCAGAGCTCGCTTATTTCCAGGTTATCAGCCCTCCGTACCAGCGGTTCGATAATTCGCGGATGTCAGGTAATTTCTCATCGCCAGCGGCGGTAGGTCGGCAGCCGCTATTCGCGCCTTCAAATTTCGTATAATGGCCGCGAGCCGCACTGTGTTGCGGCGGCTCCGATTCCTTCCTTTAAGTGAAAGGAGGCGGCGTGCTCGTAGAAAGAGCGTGGGTGCTAGCGCTGCTCATGACCGTTACGGCGGCTGCCGCCGAACCGGCCGATTCGCCGCTGGTGGAGGCTGCCCGGAAGCAGGACCAAGGCGCCATTCGAGCGCTCCTGAATCAAAAAACCGATGTCAACGCTCGGGCCAGCGACGGATCCACGGCGCTGCTTTGGCTGGCTCATTGGAACGACTTCGATACAGCCGATCTGCTCTTGCGCGCGGGCGCCGACGCGAACCTGGCGAACGATTTCCGCATGACGCCCTTATCGGAAGCGTGCACGAACGCAAGCGCTGCGTTGGTGCGCTTACTTCTGAAATCGGGCGCTAATCCCAACACCGCCATCGCCACGGGCGAAACCCCGCTCATGACTTGCGCTAAAACCGGCAACGCAGACGCGGTGCGCATGCTGATCGAGTACGGCGCCGCCGTTAACGTGAAGGAGCCTTCGCAGAATCAGACGGCATTGATGTGGGCCGCGGCCGAACGTCACCCGGACATGGTGAAAGCTCTCATCGAGTCGCATGCCGATCTCCAGGCCCATACCAAGCAGGGATTTACGCCTCTGCATTTCGCGGCTCGCGTGGGCGACCTAGAGAGTGTGAAGTTGTTGCTAGCTGCCGGAGTGGATGTCAATCTTCTGACGCAATCAAGCGAGCCGGAAGGCCCACGAAGCGGCGGCGGCAGCGGCTACACTCCCCTGCTCGTCGCGGCGATGCGAGCCCAGGTGGAAACCGCGCTCTATCTGCTCGACCACGGCGCCGACCCGAATATCTCCGCCTCCGGGATGACGCCCTTGCATTGGGCCTCCACCAGTTGGGAAGGCTTCGCGTCGAATCCTGTATATGGTTTTCAAGATCCCATGTCCGGGATTCCGGATCGCCAAAGCAAACTCCGGCTGGTGAAAGCGTTGCTGGCCCATGGCGCCAACGTGAATGCGCGTATGACGAAACGCCAGCCGTCGTTCGCCACGGGATACACGGACTCTGTGGGAGCAACCCCGTTTCTGCTGGCTGCATCGGTGGACGACGTCGATATGATGCGCATCTTGCTCGCCGCGGGCGCCGATCCTAAGATCGCCACGGCGACGAATGCCACCGCCATCATGGCGGCGACGGGTTTGAATCACGGCATTGGGGAATCTCTGCTTACCGAAAAGGACGCGTCGGAAGCCGTAAAACTTCTGCTGGATCTCGGTCTCGACGCCAAAGGCGAGACGACGTTCGGCGAGAACGCCTTGTTCGGTCCGGCTTATCGCGGATGGAACACATTGCTGGCCCAACTGATCGATCTAGGCGTAAACGTGAACGCGGTCAGCAAGGCAGGGGTTACGCCCTACCTCGCGGCGGCCGGCTATGGCGACCGCCTCGGCGGCGTGCTCTATAACAAGGAGGGCGCGGAGTTGCTGTTGAAGCATGGCGCGGACCCGAAGCTGGGGCATCCCTGCGAAGCGCAGAACAAATGCCGCGCGCGGAGCGACGATGACACGCCTTAGCCGTTGTCTCTCTTGGTGTGCTTGCTTCGCTTTTTGTGCTGTCGCCTTGGGTTTCCAAGCCAACCCGCCCACTCCGGCGCGCGAGCTCGTTTCCACCTACTGCGTCTCCTGCCACAACCAGAGAGTCCAGACCGCTGGTTTGGCGTTAGACGCCGCTGACGCGGATCACGTCGCCAATTCCGCGGAGACCTGGGAAAAAGTCATTGTGAAGCTGCGCAGCCGCGCGATGCCGCCCGCGGGCGTCCGGCGTCCGGACAACGCCACGTACGATCGAGTCGCGTCGTGGCTGGAATCGGAGATCGACCGCGCCGCCGCTGCTCACGTGAATCCGGGCCGCACCGCGAGTTTGCATCGTCTCAATCGCGCCGAATACGCCAATTCCATTCGGGACTTGCTTGCCGTGGAAGTCGATCCGCAGGCGATGTTGCCTCCAGACGAGCAGGCCTTCGGCTTCGAGAACAACGCAGAAGCGCTTTCGATTCAGCCTGCGCTGCTGGACCGCTACGTCACCGCCGCGGCGGCCGTGGCACGCCGCGCCGTAGGCGATCCGAACCTACCGCCGGCATTCGTCCGCTACGGCGCACTCAAAGGCAGCGCCAACGATCAGAACTATCTTCGCCAAACCGAGCGCTTGGGCGAGGATTTCCCGCTTGGATCGAAAGGCGGCGTCGCCGCGCGGCATTACTTTCCCATCGACGGCGAATATGCCTTTAAGATTCGGCTCCAGCGGACCTGGGACATCCAAATCAAGGGCCTGAACGTCCCAACCCAGTTCGAAATCCGCGTGGACGGCAAACGCGTCGCGCAATTCACTCTGGGCGGTGAAAAATCGCTGCCGAAGACCTTCATCTACGACGCCGACGATGTGCTCCAAGCGCGCGCGCCTGTGAAGGCCGGCTCTCATGAAGTGGTCGCCACGATGCTCAAGTCCGACGACGTTTCGCCCGAGGGCCCGGGTCCCGATCGCCTTTCGCTTTACAGCCGCAACGCCGATAACGCCAACTCGCCCATCGCGATCGCGGCATTGCTCGTCGGAGGCCCCTACCGAGCGCAAGCGCCGCTCGATTCGCCTAGCCGAAAGCTTCTGTTCGTCTGCCATCCCCCAAACGGCGCCGAAGAGCTTGCCTGCGCCACGAAAATCTTGTCCACCTTGGCCCGGCGTGCGTATCGCCGATCCGCGACGGATGACGACGTGCAGACGCTGCTCGCCTTCTACCAGCGCGCGAGAGCGACTGGAACTTTCGACGAAGGCATCCGCGCGGCGGTGGAGCGCGTGCTAGTAAGCCCCGATTTTCTCTTCCGCATTCAGGCCGATCCTCCGGGCGCCACTCCCGGTTCCGTCTATCGTATCTCCGACGTTGAGCTAGCCTCGCGACTGTCGTTCTTTTTGTGGAGCAGCGTTCCGGACGATGCCCTTCTCGACGTTGCGATCCGCGGGAAGCTGCATGAGCCGGCGGTGCTGGAGCAGCAGGTTGCGCGTCTGCTCGCCGATCCGCGCGCCCGCTCGTCGCTGATCCAGAACTTCTTCGAAGACTGGTTCGAGACCCGTAACGTATGGCTGCTCAATCCGGACAGCACGAGATTTCCCTGGTTTGATGACAATCTGCGCTCCGCGTTCGTCACTGAGATGGAGTTGTTTCTCGACGCTCAATTGAAAGAGGACCGCGGCGTCATCGACCTTCTCACTTCGAACGAGACATTCCTGAATGAGCAGTTGGCGCGCCACTACGGCATCTCCGGCCTCTATGGAAGCCACTTCCGGCGCGTAAAGCTCGCCGACGAAAACCGATTCGGACTGCTGGGAAAGGCCGGCGTTCTAGCGGTTACTTCTTATACAACGCGCACATCCCCGACGATCCGCGGCAAATGGCTGCTGGAAAATATACTCGCCGCGCCCATGCCCGCCCCGCCCGCCAATGTTCCATCGCTCGAATCGAGCAACAAAGAAAACAAACCGTTATCGGTGCGGGAAATGCTGGAGATGCATCGCGCCAGTCCCGCTTGTGCGGGTTGCCACGCGCGCATGGACCCGCTCGGACTGAGTCTGGAAAATTTCGACGCCATCGGCCAATGGCGCGCAACCGACGCGGGCCATCCGATCGATGCCTCCGGCGTGCTGCTGGATGGGACGAAGGTTGACGGCCCGAGCCAATTGCGTCAGGCTCTGCTCGCGCAGAAAACACAGTTCGCCAAAGCCGTGACGGAAAAACTGCTGACCTACGCTCTGGGCCGTGGACTTGAGTATTACGACGCCCCCGCAGTCCGCGCGATCGACCGCAGCGCGGAAGCCAATGACTACCGCTGGTCATCAATTGTTCTTGGCGTTGTGAAGAGTGCGCCCTTTCAAATGAGAACCGCGAGACCCTAAGGAGAACAACGCGATGTTCGTAACGAAGAAGGCGATTTCGCGCCGCACCGTCTTACGAGGAATGGGCGCCACGGTGGCGTTGCCACTGCTCGACGCCATGATTCCAGCCCTGGCCCCGGCCGCGGCCACGACTCCCGTTCGCCGATTCGGCGTCGTCTATCATCCCAACGGCGTTATCTACGACCAATGGCTGCCGAAGGCCGCCGGCGCTAACTTCGAGCTTTCGCCGACTTTGAAAGGGCTGGAACCGTTCAAGAACCAATTGATCGTCATCACGGGCTTGTTCAGCGATCAGGCGGAGGCGAACGGCGACGGCGGCGGCGATCATTCTCGCGCTTGTGGCTCCTACCTGACTGGCGTGCACGTGAAGAAGTCTGATAGCAACGTCGAGAACGCCGTCTCCATGGATCAGATCGCCGCCAAGGCGTTCGAGCGCGAGACGCAGCTCTCTTCGCTGCAAATTACCGCCGATGAAAATAGCCTGTTGGGTTCTTGCGATCTGGGCTACAGTTGCGCCTATTCGAGCACGCTTTCCTGGCTCACTCCGACCTTGCCGCTGATGGCCGAAAACAATCCGCGCGTGCTGTTCGAGCGGATGTTCGGATCGAGCGACAGTACCGATCCCCGGGTACGGGCCTCACGCCTCCAGCAGGACCGGAGCCTCCTCGATTCCGTAAGCGAGCGCGTGAATCAACTTCAGCGCCAACTCGGGTCCGCCGACAATCGCAAGATGAGCGATTATCTGGCCTCTTTAAGGGATGTGGAGAGACGCATTCAGAAGGCGGAAGAACAAAGCTCCAAGGAATTGCCCGAAGTCGCGCAGCCCGCGGGCATCCCCGCCGACTTCGATTCGCATGTTCGCCTGCTGTATGACTTGCAACTTCTGGCTTACCAGGCGGACCTGACGCGGGTGATCACTTTTATGTATGGCCGCGAGCAGACTGCCAGACCGTATCCACAGATTGGCATCCCGGAGCCGCACCATCCCCTGACGCATCATCAGCAGAACCCGGAAAAGATGGACAAGTGCGCCAAGATTCAGCGCTATCACATCGCGCTGTTTGCGCAGTATCTCGAAAAGCTGCGCAACACTCCCGATGGCGATGGCTCATTGCTGGATCACGTCATCATTCAATTTGGCTCCGGCATCAGCAACAGCGATCGCCACACGCACGGGCCGCTGCCGACGTTTTTGGTGGGCGGAGGCGCCGGGACGTTAAAGGGCGGCCGCCACCTGGTCTATCCGGAACATACTCCGCTGACGAACCTTCAGTTGACCCTACTGAACAAGCTTGGTGTGCCGTCTGAAAAGCTAGGCGACAGCACCGGCCAGTTCAGAGAGCTATCGGAGGTGTAAGCGAAGGCGTCATTCCTCGGAGACGCGCGCGTGCGGCGCCGGTTCATAGAACATCGCGGTTTTTTCGCGGCGGAACGTGGCAAAGCCCAGCCGCCCGAAGAAGGAAGTCTGGCTGGTGACGGCAAACAACTCTCGGATTCCGCGTTCTTTCGCGCGCTCGATGCAACGCTCAACGAGCCTGGAAGCCACGCCCAAGTCTTGAAAATCGGGATGGACCGCCAGGCTACGCACCTCCGCCATCCTCTTCGAATAGATCTGGAGCGCGCAGCAGCCGGCCAAGCGATCTCCTGAAAGGGCGACGAAGAAAGAGCTCGCGCGCGGGAGATTCTGTTGGACCAGTTGCCGGGGAAACAAGCGGATCAGTCCGCGAATGCCGGCCATGTCTTCCGTTGCGGCGGGGCGAATCTCGACGCGGCTGCGCCGCAGGAGGCTACGGCCTCCCCGCTTGGAACAGAAACTGCTGCCGCGGTCTTCCGTTGCGGCGCTAGTTTCTGAGGAAGCTTGCTTCGACATTTCTCAATAATCGCAAATGAGTGCGCGCGCCCGTATTAGAATCGGATAAATAACCATGTCGAATCATTCCCCGTCGAAGAACATCCCGGTCGCCGCGGACGGATTGACGCTCGGGGTGATCGGTGCCGGCGTCATGGGCCAAACCCTGATCCGTGGGCTGGTCACGAGCGGCGTTGTTTCGAAGGAGCGGGTCTGGGCGGGCGACAAAAACCCATCCGCGTGCACCAAAACTGTTGAGACGCTGGGCGTGCCCGCCGAAGTGGACTTTCGGGGCCGCGTTCCTACGGCTGACGTCGTCTTGATGTGCGTGAAGCCTGCGGATGCGCCCATCGTGCTGGCGACCCTTCGCAACTCCGGCTTGCGCCGCGATGCTCTGCTGATCTCGATCCTGGCGGGGGTGTCCACAGACCGCATCGAATCTCTGCTCGGCACGGAAAACCCGGTGGTGCGCGCCATGCCCAATACTCCCGCAGTGGTTGGGGAGGGGATGACGGTGGTGTGCGCCGGATCAAGCGCCTCAAACCTCCATCTGGATCGCGCGGAACGCATCTTCGAAGGCGTGGGCAAGTGTCTGCGGCTGGACGAAGTTCACTTCAACGCGGTCACCGCGCTGAGCGGCAGTGGACCGGGATACCAGTTTCTGATCATGGAGGCGCTCGCCGACGCGGGCGTGCGCGTGGGCCTGCCGCGTCAGCTCGCCCTGACGCTGGTGGCGCAAACCGCTTTGGGAGCCGCGCGCATGGTGCTTGAATCCGGCCGTCATCCCGCCGCTCTTCGCGACGACGTCACTACGCCTGCCGGCTGCACCATCGGCGGCTTGCTCATGCTGGAGGATGGGCGCATTCGGTCCGTGCTCGCGCGGGCGGTCGAGGAGGCGACGAAAATCGCCGCGCACTTGGGAACGACGACTTCCAAGATCTCCGAGAATGCCGCCAGTCAGCGAGCTGGCCGTTAGCATGCAGCCAGCCAAATGCCGCGCGCCGGCCGAAGAACTGATCGCGCTTGAAGATCAATGGGGCGCTCACAACTACCATCCTCTGGACGTCGTGGTGGAGCGCGCCGCGGGGGCCTGGGTCTATGATGTCAATGGCCGTAAGTACCTCGATTGCTTGAGCGCCTACTCGGCGGTCAATCAAGGCCACTGCCATCCGCGCATCATTCAGGCGCTTAAAGAGCAGGCTGAGAGGGTTACGCTTACCTCACGCGCCTTCCGCAACGATCAGCTTCCGCTTTTTGCAGCCGAGCTCGCGCAGGCATGCGGCATGGAGATGGTGCTCCCGATGAACACCGGCGCGGAAGCGGTGGAGACGGCCATCAAGGCTTGCCGCCGATGGGGCTACGCCCGCAAGAACATTCCCCAGCATCGGGCCGAAATCATCGTCTGCGAGAACAATTTTCACGGGCGCACCACCACGATCACGGGCTTCTCCTCCGAGCCTCTTTACAAGGACGGCTTCGGACCGTTCACGCCGGGCTTCGCCGCCATTCCTTTCGGTGACCCCGAAGCGCTGGAGCGCACCATTACGCCCAACACGTGCGCGTTCCTCTTCGAGCCGATCCAGTGCGAGGCGGGCATTCTGATTCCGCCCGAAGGCTTCCTTCGCGAGGCTGCGGCGATCTGCCGCCGCGAAGACGTGCTGCTGGCGGCGGACGAGATTCAAACAGGCCTGGGACGCACGGGCCATTTCCTCGCTTGCCACGCCGAGGACGTGCAGCCGGATGTGCTGATACTAGGCAAAGCTCTCTCCGGCGGAACGTATCCCGTATCAGCCGTGGTCTCGAGTCGCGAAATCTTGGGCGTGTTCCGTCCTGGAAGCCATGGCAGCACTTACGGAGGGAATCCCCTGGCTTGCGCTGTCGCTCGCGCGGCCTTGCGGGTTCTCGAAGAGGAGCGGCTCCCCGAACGGGCCGAAGAACTCGGAGCCTGGCTCCTGTATGAGTTGCGTAAACTCCGACATCCGCATATCAAGGAACTCCGGGGACGCGGCCTGTTGCTCGGGATCGAGCTGTTGGGTCCCGCGCGTCCCTATTGCGAGCGCCTGAAGGATTTGGGCGTGCTCTGCAAGGAGACTCACGATCATGTCATCCGCCTTGCGCCGCCACTCATCGTCACGCGAGAGGAGTTAGCGTGGCTGACGGCCCAAATGCACGCGGCCTTCGATGGCTGAGCGCTCGCCGAACTTCGTCACAACCGCTCCCTCGCGGTTGCGGCTCGGAATGGGCGTTTGCATTTAAAGCCAGTTACAGAGCCGCGACCGTGAGGGAGCGGTCTTCAGCTACTTACACTCAAAGCTCGCCGGATCTTCGGTATTCCCGGACCCCTTATAGAACGCGATCTGCGGATATTGACAAACCAGACGCCGGCCCACCTCCTTGCCGTCCTTGTAGTGACTCACGATGAGTTGATTCGGGGCTTGTCCTCCCTGCTTCCACTGCTCGATCAGCGCGAGTGTGTCGGCGTTGAAGTTCTCGGCTCCCCTTGTGCCTAAGCCGTGCGCCATGCCTGGAACCATGAAGAACCTCATGGATTCGCGCGTAGGCGCCGCGCCGGTCTTGGCGACAACAGCCTTGTAGTAATTGACCGCGACGTCGGGCGGCACTGCGGCGTCGTTCCATCCTCCGATGAGCAATAGCTTGCCGCCGCGGGTGAAGTATTTGCGGAGGTCTGGATCGACGGCGTTCACGGGAGCGACCTCCGCTCGGTCCGCCTGCTTGACGTCACTGTCGAAGTTGAGACGCCTTGTCTTGTAGTCCCATCTCGGGTCTTGAAAGACGTAGTAGCGGAAGAAATCGACCGGAATGTCAAGCGGCTCGGCGCCGCCCGCCAGTTGCTCCCATCCCAGTTCGCTTCCCGGATGGATCGGCGAATAGACCTGCTCGCCGGTGCGCGGATTCTTCGGGCCGGCATAGATTTTGCGAGCCGCCTCCACTTGCGGCGCGGTAAGACAGTCCGGCGCGTCGGCGCCGCGGCATTGGATTACGGCGGGATCGAAGCGGCATCGCTCCACTGCGCCAATGATTCCGTCGGCCAGTCCGTCGTCGGCGTCGCAAGCCTTCAGCGCGGTTTGATGCAGCACCGCATACTTCGAGGTAGGAATGAAACTCGCCTGACTTTCGTGTGTGGCGTACCAAGTCCACATCTGCCCGAATGTGTGATGGGACAAGTAGGAGGACATGGAAACGACTGCAAGGACGTCGTAATCCTGCGGAAAGCGCTGAGCCGCGCTGAGAGCGGCGATGGTCCCGCCTCCAGATTCCGCCATAAGAGAATACTTCAGCGGCGAATCGTAGTAGGCGGCGATCAGGGCCTTGGCGAACACGGTCATTTCGTGCGACGAGCGGTAGCCGAAATCCTTGATTTTCTCCGGGTGACCAATGGCGTAATCCGAGCCTCCTTCATGCCCTGTGTTGTTGCCGGCCGTCGCATAGCCATCGCGCACGGCGTTGGCGAGCCCGCCCGGATTGACAGCGGAGCCGCCTCCCAATCCGCCGTTTCCGACGCCCCGAAACTTGCCGTTCCAACGCGAGGCCGCCGGCATCCACAATTCCACCTTGATAGCAGAGTCGCTCGAAGGCGCGAGTTCCGCCTGGACCCGACAGAACTCCGGCAGATCCGCGAATTGCTGTGGACCGCCGCGTCCTCCCGGCTGTGGTTGAAAAGCGCCCGCGGCCACGGTCTCAGCCATTGTGATCGTGGCGTGCGGTGAGGAGACGTTCTTCAAGTTCGCGCATGCCGTAGCGGCGTGCGCGGGCATGGTTGTCAGAACCGCCGCGCTAAGAAGGACGGTTTTACAGTTCATTGCCGCTGGCTACTGCTTGGGCGCGCCACCCTTCTGTCCGCCGCCGCGAGCGGGCGCGGGAGGTAGCGTGCCGCCTTCTGCGAGGGTCTTCATGTTTTCGAGCGCCCTGGTAAACTGCGTGGTTCGTCGCGCTCTGTCCTGCTCGCGCGCCGCATCGTCCGGGAGCGTGGAGTTATCGTAGACCAGCGTGTAGACAAGTTTCGATGTGGTCGCGGTGACAGGCCTCGCTTCCAGCGTGCCGTGATAAAGAATGTAGGCTTGGCCCACTCGTACCGGCTGCGTGTACGTGTAAGAAAGCTCGGTCTTTCCCACTAGGATTTCGTTGCCGACGGACCGGACGGCGCCGAATTCCCCGTCTTTGCCCGACGCGATGGTGCACGGGATCTGAAACCACTCGCCGATGTCGCAGTATTTCCCGACGCGCTTCCACACTTCCGCGGCGGCGCGGTTGACGGTGATTTCCATGGGGATTGAAACATAGTTTGGATTGGGGATCGCGAGCGGCGCAGGCGCCGGCGCTTGCGCGCTCGCAACGCCCGCGAGGCACACCATTCCAGCCACGTAGCAGACGTGAGCTTTACTAATACAACTTCGCATGAATTCCTCCCAGTGGTTCTGACGCCTCATGTTGTCATAGTCGCGGCGCGGAATCAACTTTTGCGAAGAGCATCCGGCTTTGGGAGGCACTGCGCCGTTGCAAGCACGGTGCAATATTCGCCGTCCAGATTCGCGAGCGACATCGAGTGAACCTCTTCGGCGGTTCGCAGACGGCCGGAGAAGTCCGGGCGAGCGAACGTGAAGCAGGCGTCTCCGGCTAGATAAGTTTCAAATCCCAAATTTCCCGCCATGCGTACCGTAGCCTCCACCGAGTTGTTGGTGATCACGCCGCAGACAACCAGCGCTTTGTGGCCTGCAGCCCTGAGCCGCGATTCCAGATCCGTGCCGATAAAGGCGCTATTTGTCCGTTTGACTATGACTGGCTCGCAAACGAGCGGAGCCGCTTCGATCTTGAACTCGTTGCCGGGCTGGCCGGGCCGGTATGCGGAACCGGCTTCGAGAGAGTCGTGGCGCACGTGATATATGGGCAGACGCAAGCCCGCGCCAGGCTTCGAGCAGCCGCGCAATATTCCGCTCGGCATCCGGATTGTTGCGCGGGCCATAGCGGGCCCAGCGTGCGTCGTCTATCGCTTTTTGGACGTCAATTACGATAACGGTAGGCGCCTCTCGAATAGCCATGTTCTGAATGGTAACGTGGCTGGTACACTATCCTGGGGGTAGAATGGCCAGTTCTCTAGCCACGAACCTGCCGGAAACCGCGCTCGGCGGCCCGGCGGCGCAGTTCGGACGCGAAGACCTGCTGCGAGCCTACCGCATTATGTCCGTCTCCCGCCGCATCGACGACCGGGAGATCGTGCTGAAGCGGCAAAGCAAGATTTTCTTCCAGATCAGCGGCGCGGGGCACGAAGCGATTCAGACGGCGGCGGGTATGCACCTGCGGCCCGGGCAAGACTGGTTTTTCCTTTACTATCGCGACCGCGCGCTGGCTTTGACCTTGGGCGTGACGGCCGAGGATATGCTACTAGCATCGGTTGGGGCGGGCGCGGACCCGTCTTCCGGCGGGCGCCAGATGCCATCGCACTGGAGCTTGCCCAATCTACACATCGTTTCGCCTTCCTCGGCGACGGGTACGCAGTTCCTACCAGCCGTGGGCTGCGCTCATGCTGAAACGCTCCTGGATCACGGGTCGGATGCGATCACGTTGGTGAGCTCGGGGGAAGGCGCCACGAGCGAAGGGGAGTTTTGGGAATCCCTCAATGCCTCCTGCTTGGAGCGGTTGCCAATTTTGTACTTGGTGCAAGATAACGGCTACGCGATTTCAGTGCCGGTGGAGAAGCAGACGGCGGGAGGGAATCTGGCGCGGTTGGTGGAGAACTTTCCCGGCCTGGCTGTATTCGAGTGCGACGGCACGGATTTTCCGGCGTCGTACAACGCCATGGCTGAGGCGGTGGCGTATTGCCGCAGCCGGCGGGGCCCGGCGCTTGTGCACGCCACTTGCACGCGGCCTTATTCTCATTCGCTCTCCGACGACGAGAAGTTCTACAAGACGCAAGCGGAGCGGAAAGCCGAAGCCGCGCGCGATCCGATCTTGAAACTCCAGGAGTGGCTGATCGGGGAAGGCGCGATTGACGCGCACGGCCTGGAGATGTTGCATCACGAGGCGGACCTGGAAGTGCAAGCGGCTACTCAACGCGCTTTGAAAGCCGCGCCGCCCGAGCGCGGCTCGGCCCTGACGTTTCTTTATTCGAATCGCATCGATCCCACCTCCGATGAGTTCGAGGCGTGGCCTGTATTTTCGGGCGAGCCGCGCACCATGGTCGATTCGATCAATCGCACGCTGCACGAGGAGATGCGGCGTAATGAAAGGATCGTGGTATTCGGCGAAGACGTGGCCGATTGCAGCCGCGAGGAAAATCTGCGTGAGGTGAAAGGAAAAGGCGGCGTTTTCAAGGCCACGCATGGGCTTCAGATCGCCTACGGCTCCGAGCGGGTGTTCAATACACCCATCGCCGAGGCCTCCATTATCGGCCGCGCGGCGGGTATGGCCACGCGCGGGATCAAGCCGATTGTGGAAATCCAGTTCTTCGACTACATCTGGCCGGCAATGATGCAGATCCGCGACGAGCTGGCGAGCTTGCGCTGGCGCTCCCATAATGGCTTTTCCGCGCCGATGGTAATTCGCGTGGCCATCGGCGGATATTTGAGCGGCGGCGCGATCTATCACAGCCAGTGCGGCGAATCCATTTTCACGCACCTTCCAGGGCTGCGGGTCGTGTTGCCCTCCAACGCCCTGGACGCCTGCGGGCTGCTGAGAATGGCCATCCGCTGCGACGATCCGGTGATGTTTCTGGAGCACAAGAAGCTATATCGGGAGGCGTACAACCGCTCGCCGCATCCCGGGCCGGATTTTACCATTCCTTTTGGGAAGGCGAAAGTGGTGAAGCAGGGATCGGCGCTGACCATGGTGACCTTTGGCGCGCTGGTGCAAAAGTCGCTGCGAGCTGCGCTCGAAATGGAGCAGAAATATCCGGACCGGACGGTGGAGGTGATCGATTTGAGGTCGCTCGCGCCGTACGATTGGGAGACGATCCGCGCTTCGGTGGAAAAGACTAGCCGCGTAATGGTGGTTCATGAGGACTGTCTCTCCTGGGGCTATGGCGCGGAGATTGCGGCGCGCATCGCGAGCGAGCTGTTTTCTTCCCTGGACGCTCCCGTGGGACGAGTGGCGGCGCTTGACACATGGGTGGCATATCATCCGCGGCTTGAAGAGGAGATCTTGCCGCAGGTGGAAACCATCGCCGCCGAGGCGGACCGGCTGTTATCGTATTGATGGCCGGGGTGCGAGCGCGCCGCTACCCTTAGTTGCCTATTCGCTGCGGAGGGCGATCAGCGGATCGACCTTCATAGCCCTACGGGCTGGCAGAACGCTGGCGAGGGCGCCCACAGCCAATACCAGCGCCAAAACAGCCGCATACGCCGGCCAATCCGTTGGATACACGTGAAACAGGAGATTAGAGAGCAGGCGCGTAAGGCCCAGCGCTCCCGCCACGCCTGCGACCAGTCCGAAGGCAACCGGCGTTGCGCCCTGCTTCAGCACGAGCCGGAGCACACGCGCGGGCGTGGCTCCCAGGGCAATGCGAGTGCCGATTTCATGAGTCCGGCGCGCGACGCTGAACGCGAGCATGCCGTAGATTCCGATGGTGGTCAGCGCCAAAGCCAGAGTGGCGAAAAGGCCGAAGAGCCAGGCGTCGAAGCGCGAATCGGCGGTGCTGGAAGCGATGGCTGCTTCCATCGTCCGGACACGCTCGACGCGCTGACGGGGATCGATCTCCTTAATCGCTTGGCGAAGCTCGTTGGCGAAAACGGGCGAGAAATCGCCGCGCAATGCCCAGCTTACGCCCGCGGGCTCCCACTGAGCCAAGGGAACGTAAACCGTGGGAGGGGACGGCTCTTTTAGGCTCAGGCGCTTGGCGTCCTCCACCAGGCCGACGACCTGGCGCGGCGGATCATTGCCGAAAGACCGGCCTTGGAAAAGGCCGATGACTACGCGATCGCCGATCGGGCTGACCTGGCCCCACCAGCGCGCCGCGACCGACTTGCTCACCAGGATGACCGGCGCGGAGCCCTCTTTATCTTCTTCCGTAAACGCGCGCCCATACAGAACGTGCGTACCCATGGTCTGGAAATAATCGGGTGTCACCGCGCGAATCTCCATGCCGCCGATGCTCTGCTCGGGATGGCCTTCGCGCTGGGTGGGGAAGTTGTTGGGTCCGACGAGCGGTAGCATGTTCACGGCCGCGGCGCTGCGAACGCCAGGCAGATTACGGAGGCGGTCGAGCAGCACCGCGTTGAATCGGCGCAGCTCTTCCGGCTTTCCACGACGCTCGACCGCCGTCGGAGTCCAAAACGTCATCAGGCCTTTGGGAGAGAATCCGAGCCTTTCCTGGTGGAGGCGATAAAGACTCTGAACTAGGAGAGCCGCGGAAATCGACAGAGCGACGGAGATCGCGACTTGGCCAGCCACCAACACGCCGCGCATCCGCAGGCGGACGCCCGATTGTGGATTCCCGGATTTGAGCGCCTCGACGATGCCCACGCGCGAAGAAGCCAGAAGCGGAGCGAAGCTCAACAGCAGATTTACTCCGATCGCTGCCGTGAGAGCGAACGAGAGCACGGGCAGGTTCAAGCGAATGGGCGAAGAGACCGGGATCTGTGGAAACGGCATCAGGGCCAGAAGACCCTCCAACAGCCAAGCCGCGCACAGCAATCCGGCCAGCCCGCCGATGGCGCCGATCAGAACGTTTTCGAGCAAGAGCTGGCGCAGTAGGCGGCCGGAGTTGCTTCCGAGAGCCAGGCGGACGGCGATCTCTTTGCGGCGTCCGGCGAACCGCGCCAAAAGCAATCCGGCGAGATTCGAGCAGGCGATCACGAGCAGCAGGAAAACAGCGCCGAGCAGCGCCAACAGGATCGTGCGAAGGTCGCCGTTGTTGCGGCCGGTGAGCCAGTCCTGATAAGAAACCGGTCCTAGCCCACGATAGCCGCGCGACAGATAACGTGGTCTGGTCTGAAGAAAAGATTGCGTTAGCGGCGCTCTCTCCGCTTCGGCCTGCCGCAGATCGATTCCCGGCTTCAGCCGCGCGATCATGCTGGTATTGATCCCGGAATCCTCGATCGTGCCCGAGAACCGGAGCGGCACGAGGGCGCCGGCGGATTGAGGAAGCCAGAAGCTGGATGGCAGGATTCCCACGACGGTGTAGCTCGCGCCGTCCAACTTTACGATTTGCCCGATCGCATCCTCGCGTCCGCCAAGGGCGCTTCGCCACAAGCTGTCCGTGAGGATGATGGCTTGCGGTCCGTCAGGGCTGGCCTCTTCTTCGGTAAACTCGCGGCCGAACGCCAGGGCAACGCCAACCGTTCGCAAGAAACCGGCCGTGACGGGCTTCGCTTTGATCCATTCCAGCGTTCCGCCTGAATCAAGTTCGCGGTCAATGGCCCCGCGATACGCGGCTGCCGATTGATACGACGAGGCATGCTCCTTCCAGAACTGGTACTCCGGAACCGTTACCTGGGCGGCATCTGCTGAGCGCACCATGAGCGCCAATTGCTCTGGGTGAGGATAGGGCAGCGGACGCAGCAGGACCGCGTGAACAACAGTGAAGACGGCTGTGTTGGCGCCCGTGCCGAGCGCCAGCAGCGCAATGGCGACGCCGGGAAATCCTGGACTTCTCCGCAATCCGCGGAATGCGTACCGCAAATCGTGCCAGAGCGATCTCATGAAGGCACTGACGGGCAATTCCGCGGCCATTCCTGGCTATTTATCTTCGTCGTTTTGTCGTGGTGCGCCGTCCGAGTTTGAGCCGGAGTGTCCGAGGGCGGGCAGTTGTGATAGAAAAGACGGAGGTGGCTCCCTGTGATCAAGATCAACTTCAAGTACTTCACGATTACCACAGCGGCGGCGCTGGGCTGGACCCTGGCGACTGCGGCCCCGCCTCAAGATCAAGCCGGCGATAAGGCTGTTCCTCCCACGCAAGGCAAGGCTAGAGGATTTGGGCGCGGCGCTCCCAAAAAAGGGCCCGCCGGCGCTCTGCCGCGGCTTTCCGAGGGACATCCGGATTTGACTGGAATCTGGAATGGATTTGGAGGCAGTGGGCAAACGCCCAGCCTGCAATCGTGGGCGGCTCAGGTCGTTGCCGACCGGCGGGCGCACAACGGCGCGGAGGATTATGAGGCCCGTTGCCTCCCGGGAGGGCCGCCGCGCGCCGCTCCTTACCATACAGCGCTTTTCGCCACACCCAAGCTCGTCCTGATGCTATTCGAGGGCAACACGCATATGTACCGCCAATTCTTTGTGGATGGCAGCAATCATCCCAATAACCTCAAGCCCACGTTCTATGGAGACTCGCGGGCGCATTGGGATGGCGACACGCTGATGGTGGACTCGGTTGCGTTCTTCGAAAAGTCCTGGTTCGATTTCGCCGGCACGCCGCACACCAAGGATTACCACTTGATCGAGGCGTTCCACCGGCTGGACTACGGCAACATGGAAATGGACGTCACGATCGAAGATCCGGGCGTTTTCACGGCGCCCGTGAAAATTCACCGAACTACGACGCTGGAAACCGGAATCGAGATGACGGAGTATGTCTGCAACGAGAATAACCAGGATCCAGCGCATTTGGACACGCTGATTGGAAAAGAGACCTCGCGGCTCGCCAATGGCGTGCCGCCGGTCCAGGCTCGCAAGGCGCCTTCGCCGCCGTCCGGGGCTACTCCGCGAACCGAAACGGGCAAAGTGGATTTTTCGGGCGTCTGGGCGCCGGCGAGCGTCAACCTGCCCAGCGATCCTTCTTACCAGCCTTGGGCCAAGAAGCTGTATGACGAACGAAAGGCGAACAAAGGGAAAGACGATCCCGAGCGCCTCTGCCTTCCCGATGGCGCCGTGCGCATCAACCCGCTTCCCTACAAGATCGTCCAGCGTCCGGAAACGATCGCGCTGCTATGGGAAGGCAATACTCACAGCTATCGCCGCTTCTTTTTAGACGGCCGCAAGCACAATCTCGACCTGGAGCCGGAGAGCTGGACAGGACAATCGATCGGGAACTGGGACGGCGACACGCTGGTGGTGGACACCATCGGCTTCAACGATAAATCCTGGCTGGATCCGACCGGGAAGCCGCACAGCGAGGCGATGCATGTGGTGGAGCGCTATCACCGGCCGGATCTAGGTCATCTGAACGTGGAACTTCGGATCGAGGATGAGAAGGCGTTCTCCAAGCCTTATACTTTCAACCGGGCGTTTACGCTGGCGCCCGGCTGGGAGCTGCAGGAATATGTCTGCCAGGCGATCCTGGACGGAATCGAATAGACAATCCGAACGCCGAGCCATGCTCACTGGAAAGTGAGACGAGATCGGCCTGTACAACGAGCTTTCAATCATTTAGATCCGGGCCTCTGCGTGCCTTAACGTTCGACTGTGACTTGGAATTCCCCAACAGAAAGGAACAAACATGGCAAGCCCGGATACTCGGCTAGTAGATCGGCGTAGCGCTTTGCAGCAACGCCTCCCGCACCAATTAATCCCCACAAATCTGGACGGCGCCTTTGCAACGCCCGCCTACGCCAAAGAATTCGATCCCAATACCGCGAGCGCCTCCGAACTGATGAAACACGGCATCTTTCTGCGGCGCCCGTCTCAGGAAGACCCTCCCGAGGTCCAGGCCGCCTGGCAGAAAGTCTTCTCGAAAAAATGGCTGCCGGAGAACCGGATCGTACCGCGCCTGGAGACCAAGCGGGGCGTCACGCACAACAGGAGGAAGTTCATCAAAACGAATGCCGGCTTTTCCTCAAACAACTGGGGAGGCGGCAGCATTTCCGGCAGTTGGGTGACTGCCGTCGGAACGTGGGCGGTCCCCACGGTCAGCAAACCGCCAGAAGGCCAGGGAAAAGAAGGCGGTTGGAACTCTTCATCGTGGGTCGGCATCGATGGCGCTTACGGCAGCAACGATGTGCTTCAAGCGGGCGTTGAGCAAAGGGTGGACGGCAACGGCAACGCTTCCTACGTTGCCTGGTTTGAATGGTTCGCTCCCATTCAGAAGACCATTTTGGGCGATACCAGCCCTCTGACGCCCGCGCTGGCCTCTCTTAACGGGAACATGTACATCGGCTGGAAGGGCGACGGCAACGACAATCTGAACGTGATGGTCTCAAATGACAACGGAAACACGTTCCACAACAAGTTCATCTCGGGCGAAACCAGTCCTCAAGCGCCAGCGCTATGCGCTCACAATGGAAGGCTCTACATTGCGTGGAAGGGCGATGGCAACGACCAACTCAATGTAGCCCAGGTCAATCTCGACCGCCTTGGCAACCCGACGGGTTTCTCCAACAAGGTGATCCTCGGCGATACGAGCCCGCTCAGCCCTTCCCTTGCTTCCGTGGGCGGCAATTTGTACCTGTCCTGGCGGGGCGACGGCAACGATCAGTTAAACGTGATGGTCTCTACCAATAACGGAGCGACTTTCGGCGGAAAATTCATCTCGGGCGAGACCAGCACGGAAGGCCCGGTGCTCGGTACGTTTAACGGGAACCTGATGATCGCGTGGAAAGGCGATGGTAACGATAATCTGAATGTCGCACGCGTGAATATCAATCCGTCGCCGACGGGCCTTTCGAACAAGGTGACTGTCGGCGACACCAGCCCTAAGAGCCCCGCGCTCGGCGAACTCAACGGTAAGCTGTACATCTCCTGGAAGGGCGACGGCAACGATTTCCTCAACGTGATGTTCTCGACCGACGGCATGAACTTCGGCAACAAATCCATCGGCGGTGAGACGAGCCCGGAAGCGCCGTCGTTGGTGAACCACAACGGCGACCTGTATATCGGATGGAAGGGCGATGGCAACGACAACCTGAACGTCGCCACAGTGACGGATTTGCCCGCTCCAGGATATGTTTATCAGACCAACATCACCAATTTCCCGGTTCGGCCGGGAGACACGGTGAACTGCTCGGTCCAGTACGTCAGCAGCGTCGCGGGCCAAATCAACTTCGCCAACCAGACTACCGGACAGCATTTCAGCATTACACTCGCGCCGCCGCCGGGCGCAAGCTTCAGCGGAAACAGCGCGGAGTGGATCATGGAGGCCCCGGACGGCGGGGAGCCGACCTCTTCGTTGCCGCGATTTACGCCGGTGAACTTCACTTCGGCGTTCTCGTGCGCGGTCGGCGGCAAAACCGTCGGGAATCCGCAAAATGGAGACACCTGGACCGTAGTGAACTTTTCAGTGAATCCCCCGAAGACGCTTACAGCGGAAACCCTAGGCAACGACGCGGTAACTGTTACCTTTGCCGGCTAAGCATTTGGCCGAGCGCCGTCGTCGGCTCGGATCCCCTACGCCGCGCCGGCGCGCCGCGACTTGGGCCTGTCCAGCTTAACGTGGAAGCCAAACAGCGGGCGGGCCTGGTCGTTGGCCCAGCGTCCCATTCTCCATTGGGCGCGGAGGAAGCGGACATCGGGGTAGCGGCCCAGGTTGAGCTCCAAGGAATAAGCGCCGCAGTAAGATTTTTGGGGGAAGGACGCGAGCGGCCGCCAACTACGGCCGTCCGGAGAGCCCCACACCGAGACGTCGAGGCTTTCCTGCTCGAGAACGCGGTCGATGCCCAAAGTGAGCAACGCCGCGCCTGGGTTTTGATCGAGGGTGACTGCCACGCCCGCGCCATCTTCGCGGGACACGGTTTCTGGAAGCAAGAACCGCGGGAACATAACTCCTCACTCTCCTGGCGTCCGGTTCCCCCGAGACCTCCGTCACCGGCCTGCCTAAACGGCGTTATAGTTTCGCCAATCTCTGTTCTGCTAATTCAAGGGTAGAATATTTTTTGCAAAAACAGAAGCGAATTAATTTTTTTCCATGGGCGGGATCGGAGAAAAAGCTGGAGCCAGGGACGGCGGCAACTCCAATCGTTTCAATCAGATGACGGGCCATCTGTATGTCATCCGCCATTGGGAAGGAGGAAATGTCGGCCATTATGTAGTAAGCCCCGCGAGGATGGAAGGGACGGAAGCCGGCTCGGGAAAGAGCGGAGAACATGTGGTCGCGGCGCTTCTGGTAGTCGCGGGCTAAAGAAGCGTAGTAGTCGTCGGGGAGGGCGAGGGCGATGGCTCCGGCTTCCTGGAGAGGGGCGGCAGCGCCGACGGTGAGGAAATCGTGGACTTTGCGGATGGATTCCGTGAGGTCGGGGGAGGCGATAACCCAGCCGACGCGCCATCCGGTGACTGAGTAGGTCTTGCTCATGCTGTTGACGAGGACGGTGCGGTCGCGCATGCCAGGGAGGGTCATCATCGGGACGTGTTGCGCTCCGTCGTAGACGATGTGCTCGTATATTTCGTCCGTGATGGCGAGGGCGTCGAACTCCTGGCACAGCTGGGCGATGAATTCGAGCTGCTCTCGATCGAAGACCTGGCCGGTGGGGTTGCCGGGCGAGTTCAGAATGATAGCTTTCGTGCGAGGCGAGAACGCGGCGCGGAGCTCTTGCGGGTCATAGCGCCAATCGGGGGGATTGAGGCGGACGAACTTGCGGCGGGCGCCGCTGAGCAGCGTGTCTGGGCCGTAGTTTTCATAGTAGGGCTCGAAGATGACGACTTCGTCGCCGGGATCCACCGTGGCGAGCAGCGACGCGATCATTCCTTCGGTCGCGCCGCAGCAGACGGTGATTTCGCGCTCGGGGTCTAGTTCCAGGGCGTAGTGGCGGCGGTATTTGGCGGCGATGGCGTCGCGGAATTTTTTCGCACCCCAGGTGATGGCGTATTGATTCACATCGGCGGCGATGGCGTCCGCGGCCGCGCGCTTGAGGATTTCGGGGGCGGGAAAGTCGGGGAAGCCTTGAGCGAGATTTACGGCGTCGTGCTCGATGGCGAGGCGCGTCATTTCGCGAATGACGCTTTCGACAATTCCGCGGGTTCGAGCGGCGCGGAAGCGCTCGGATTGTTGGGTGGGCTGGGGGCCCATCGGGCTCAGAACTTAATTCGCTTCTGAATTGGTTCGAGCTTGGAGGCGTCGAGACCTGGGACCTTCTTAAGGTCTGCGAACGCCTTGAAATTACCGTTGTCGGTGCGATATTTGACGATGGCGGCGGCTTCTGAAGCAGTGAGGTCGAGGTTGTCGGCCAATTCCTTGGCGGCGGCAGTGTTGACGTTGACGTTGTTGCCGAAGTACTTGGACAGGTAGTCGACGATGGCCTTGAAGTCCTCATTGCTGCCATCGGCGCCGCGGCCTTTCATGTCGTCGACGACGCTCTGCCAGATGTCCTGGCCGCCCTGGAGGGCGACGATGGCCTCGAGTCCATGGCAGGCGGTGCAGACTTTTTCGACCGTGTCTTTTCCCTTTCCGGCAGGGAGATCCTGAGCCTGGATGGTGGACAAAGCAAACAGAGAAACAAGGAGAAGGGCGGACGTTTTCATAAGTACTATAGGCCGATTATACAGCAGGAGCGCCGCGAATGGATGGTAGAAAGGGGGGTTGACGTTCTACATCCCTTGGGAGTAGACTGTCTACAGCTATGAAAGACCGGATGGAGCTGTTGCAGGGAACGCTGGACATGCTGATTCTTCAGACACTCAAGTGGGGGCCGCAGCATGGCTATGGGATCAGCCAGGTGATTCGCGCGGGGTCGGGCGAGGTGCTGCAAGTGGAGACGGGATCGCTGTATCCGGCGCTGCACCGGCTGGAGAAGCAGGGATGGCTGAAATCGGAGTGGAAGCAATCGGAGAACAAGCAGCGGGCGAAGTTTTATAGTTTGACGGCTTCGGGAAGGAAGCAACTGGCGGCGGAGCAGAGCCGGTGGGAACAGATGAGCGCGGCTATTGCGAATTTGATGAGGGAGCCGGCATGAAGTGGCCGTGGTCGCGCAGTAAAGAGATTGCGGAGGAGATTGGGGCCCATTTGCGGATGGCGAAGGAAGATGGCGCTTCGCCGCGGGCATTTGGGAACGAACTGCTGATTCGGGAGAGGACTCGGGATGTGTGGGGGGGGGGACGGGCGTGGAGACATTTTGGCGCGATCTGGGATATGCGCTGAGGCAGATCCGACGGGCGCCGGGGTTTGCGGCCGTTGCGATTCTGACGCTCGCGTTGGGATTAGGCGCGATCACGGCGATGTTTTCGATCGTTCATAGCGTGCTACTGGAACCGATGAAGTATCGGGACCCTGGACGCTTGTACATGGCGCAGACGATTTTGGCTCCGCGGTTCAAGGCAACCGCTCCCTGGCCGGTGAATGCCCGCCATTTCCACGAATGGCGAACGCACGGCCGTTCTTGGGAGCAGATCTCGCTGATTGACGGCCTGGGCCTGACTCTTACAGGGACGGGCGAGCCGGAGCGGCTTCTGGGATTCTCAGTCTCCTACAATTTCTTTCGGACTTTAGGAGTGCAACCCGCGCTCGGCCGCGATTTCCTGCCGGCGGAGGAATTGCCGGGGCATTTCCATGTAGTGATCCTGGCGGATTCGCTGTGGCGGACGCGGTTTGCCTCGGACCCCTCGATCGTTGGCCGAAAGCTTATCCTGAACGGCGAGCCGAATGTGGTGATCGGAGTGATGCCGCCAACGTTGAGAGTGCCCAAGGGCGCTGAATGGGGCCTCATCTCGTTGTTCACACCTGTAATTTTCCGTCCGCTGGGCTTTGACGTTTCTCAAGGCAGAGCATCAGGGAGTTATGGCTACGGCTCCATCATGCGGCTCAAGCCGGGAGTTCAGCCGAAACAGGCGATTGATGAGATGAATGCTTTGATCGCCGACCTTGTCCGCCAATTCAAGATCGAGAGCAAGCCGGGCCTCACGCCGCTACTGGATCAAGTAACGGCTGGAGCGCGTTCGAGTCTTTGGCTTCTTCTTGGGACTGTGGGCGCGGTTCTTTTGATTGTATGCGTCAACGTCGGCAATCTGATGCTGATCCGGACGAGCAGCCGCTATCACGAGGCGGGCCTCCGCATGGCGCTTGGCGCGAGCCGGCGGCGGCTGTTTGGGATGGCGCTGGGGGAAGCTGTCGTCCTGGTGGCGATGGGCGGCGCCCTTGGCCTGTTTTTTGCCTATGCGGGGCTTCGAACGTTCGTTGCCGCGGCGCCGGTTTCATTACCTCGTCTTGACGAGGTTCACATCGACTGGCGCGTGCTTGCGTTTTCGTTGGCGGCGATGCTCGTATCGACGCTCATCTGCGGTTTGGTTCCGGCGTGGAGGCTGGCGCGGACCGATGCGCAGGAGTCGCTGAAGGGAGGATCCAGGGGACAGGGGACCGGGAACAGGAGCAGGATCCGGACGCGGGAGTGGATGGTGAGCGTAGAAGTCGCACTCAGCACGGTGCTGCTGATCCTCGGCGGTCTGCTGATGGTCAGCCTCTTCCGCGTGATCCGCGCCGACCAAGGATTTGACGTGGAGCGCATCATCACTCAGGATTTTTCATTAATTGGTCCGACCTATACCGACGCGCGAAAACGCAGCTTTGTCGAATCGGCGCTGCTCAAATTGGGAAATATCCCGGGAGTCGAATCGGCCTCCCTTACCAATCAGGTTCCATTACGCGGCGAGGCGTCGGTGTGCGGACTGCGCGATCCCGACAGGCCTATCGATCCAGCCCATCCGGACGCAGCATCGAATTTCGCCGACCTGGCGAACCACCTTTTCGTCGGTCCTGACTATTGGAAAACCATGGGCATTCCACTCAGGAACGGCCGCGCTCTGGAGGAGAACGACAAGGACAGGAAAGTGGCTGTGGTGAGCGAAAAGGTAGCGCGCCTCCTGTGGCCAAATGAGAACCCCATCGGACGACACGTGCTAGGTTGCGGGTCGATTCCGCCTACCGCGCTAGAGGTGGTGGGAGTGGCCGGTGAGACCCGCGTAGCAGCAGAGAGCGAATCGCCACTCATGGTGTATGAGCCGTACTGGGACATTTCCTTCGGCGTGGGGTCATTTGTGCTTCGCACGCGCGCCGAGCCGTCTGCCGTGACCGGCGCGCTACACAGCGTCCTGCGTTCCCTGGATTCCGATCTGCCGATTGGGCCAGCGCGCACGATGGAGGAGATTCTAGACGAATCGGTAGCGGCGCGGCGGTTTGAGACGTATCTGGCGGCAGCTTTCGCGGTGGCTGCGCTGGCGCTGGCGTCGCCAGCTCTACAGCGTCGCGCCGAACGATCCGCTGACGATTGCGATGGTGGCGCTGCTGCTACCGATTGTGGCCGCGGGGGCGTGTTGGGTTCCGGCACGGCGGGCGATGAGGATCGATCCGATGGCGGCGCTGAGGTTTGAGTGAGGAAGCGGCGGCCGAAGCCGCCGTTGCAGGCTAAAGCCTGCTCCGCCAGGATCTGAGGGTTGAAATGACGTTCTGGAAACGCAATAGGGAGATTGCGGAGGAGATTGATGCGGAGGGAATTTGGGAACGAGCTGCTGATTCGGGAGAGGACTAGGGACGTGTGGGGGTGGACGGGCGTGGAAAAGTTTTGGCGCGATTTGGGATATGCGGCGCGGCAGATGCGGCGGGCGCCGGGGTTTGCGGCGGCGGCGATTGTGACACTGGCGCTCGGGCTGGGCGCCGCGACCGCGATGTTTTCAATCGTCAACAGCGTTTTGATGGAGCCGATGAAATATCGCGATCCGGGGCGGCTTTATTCGGTGGTGAATTTGCCGGCGCCACAGGCGCCGACGCTCGGATATTGGTTGGTGAACGCAGGGCATTATCACCAGTGGAGAACGCATTGCCGATCCTGCGAGGATCTGGCGCTGGCGATGAATACCGGGCTGACGCTGACGGGGGTGGGAGAACCGTATACGTTTCCAGGGCTGCTTGTTTCCCATAATTTCTTTCGGACGCTCGGCGTAAGGCCGGCGCTGGGGCGAGATTTCCGGCCAGAGGAGGAGCTGCCGGGACAGGATGGCGAGGTGATCCTTAGCGACTCGCTGTGGCGGTCACGATTTGAAGGCGACCCGAGAGTCCTTGGGCGCGTGGTGCAGATTGGCGGACGGCCCGCCACAGTGATTGGCGTGATGTCCCCGGATTTCCGTCTACCGGTGGGGAACCAGTGGGGACCGGCGATTTTGAATGGAACGAACGCAGCTCAGGCAATGATGTTTCGCCCGCTAGGACGGGACGTTTCGAAAGCGAAGGGAGATGGCAATTATAACTATGTAGCGCTGGCGCGCCTAAAACGGGGCGCGACGTCCGCGCAGACCGCGGCGGAATTCTATTCCTCGATGTCGGATTTTGTTCACGAGTTCCATATCGGGCTGAAGCCGGCGTTATTTCCTTTGCAGGAGATCGTGACTCGCGGCGCGCGAACCGGGTTATGGCTTCTCTTTGGGACCGTGGGCACGGTGCTGTTGATCGTCTGTGTGAACATCGGTAATCTCATGCTGGTGCGGACAGCGAGCCGGGATCGGGAAGCGGGGATTCGAATGGCGCTGGGATCGAGCCGGGGGGAGTTGTTTCGGCTGGTTTTGAGCGAAGCACTGATGTTGGTGGCGATGGGGTCGGCCTTGGGAGTTGGGCTGGCGTATGCGGCACTGAAGGCGTTTATCGCGGCGGCGCCGGTGGAGTTGCCGCGGATTGGCGATGTTCACATGGATGGGCGGGTGCTGCTTTTCGCAACGGCCGCGGCGTTGGTCTCGACGCTGATCTGCGGGCTGTTTCCGGCGTGGAGCCTGGCGCGGACCGATCCGCAGGAGGCGCTGAAAGCGGGGGTCAGGGGACAGGGGACAGGGGTTAGGATACGAACGCGGGAGTGGCTGGTGGGCGCGGAGGTGGCGCTGAGCACTTTGTTGTTGGTGATTGGAGGATTGCTCCTGGTGAGCTTTTATCGGGTGATGCGCGCGCCGAGGGGGTTTGAGACAGCGCATGTGATTACGCAGGATGTCTCATTGGGAGGCGCAAACTATAGCGAGGACCGCAAGCGAATTCGCTTCATGGACGAGGCTCTGCGGCGGCTCGCGGAGATCCCGGGAGTTCAAGCGGTGGGGGCGATCAACTGGCTGCCGGTTCGGGGGGAGACGTGGATTTGCGGGCTAAGCGACGGGGCCTACAAAGTTGATCGGCGCCAGATCGCGCCGGCGAACTTCCGGTTCGTCAGCCCCGGTTATTGGACGGCGATGGGGATTGAGTTGAAGCAAGGCCGACTGATAGAGGCGAAGGATCGAGGGCAAATGGTCGGCGTGTTGAGCGAGCGGGCGGCGCAGATGTTGTGGCCGGGGCAGGGCCCGGTTGGGAGGCGCGTGTGGAGTTGTGGGGATGGTGAGGCGACGCCGTTGGAAGTGGTGGGAGTGGTGGCGGACGTCCGAGCGGCGGGGCTGGAGAAAGAGCCTCCGGTCATGGTGTATCAGGGATATTGGGACGCTTCGTTCGGGAGCCGGTCATTTGTGGTGCGGACGCAGACCGATCCAGCGGCGGTGATGAGCGCCGTGCGCGGCGTCCTGCGGGCGGTTGACCCGCAGGTTCCGCTTTCGAAGGCGGCGACGATGGAGCAGATTGTCGATGAATCCCTGGCGGCGCGGCGGTTTCAGATGGAGCTGGCCGTTGCATTCGCGGTTGCAGCGCTGGCATTGGCTTCGCTCGGCGTGTACGGCGTGATCTCATTCACGGTGGCGAGGCGGACACCGGAGATTGGGATTCGGATGGCGCTGGGGGCTCGCGGGCCGCAGGTTGCGGGGATGGTGCTGCGGCAGGGGATGACGCCGGTTTGGTTGGGGTTGGCTGCCGGGATTGGGGGCGCGCTGCCGGCGGGGCGATTTATCGCGAGCCAACTCTATAGTGTTGCCCCGGACGATCCAATGGTTATTGTGATGGTCGCGCTGGTCTTGTTGGTGGTCGCTATTGGGGCGTGCTGGATTCCGGCGAGGCGGGCGATGACGATCGATCCGATGAGGGCGTTGAGGTTTGAGTCAGGTTGGCGGCCTGAGCCGCCGCAGGCCGAGGGCCTGCCCCACAGGGCGGGGGAGCCGCAACCAAACGCCGGGCAAAGCCGGGCGGCAGGCTGAAAGCCAGGCCCGCCGAAATCGTCGCAGCGGGCAAAGATTCTCAGGAGCAGGAGCGTGCTTGATCCCGGCGCGGCGGGCGATGAGGATCGATCCGATGAGGGCATTGAGGTTTGAGTGAGAGCGTGCAGGGACTAAAGTAGCGGCGAATTCGTGATCGGCACGACTGAAGTCGTGCCCTGATACAAAGTGCGTGGATTAGGGCTTGCCTTGCAGGGCGTTGTCGACGGAGACGTGGTTGGCTTCAAGAGTTTGGCCGAGGACCTGGTCGAGGGCGACGCGGGCGCGGCTATAGGACGCAAGGGCGGCGATTTCGGCGTACTGGGCCGTGGCAAGGCTGCGCTGGGCTGCGACCACTCGATCTACGCTCGAGCCTCCTAGTAAGAACTGCTGCTGTTCTTTGTCAAGCAACTGCTCCTGCAAAATGCGCGTGTCGACGGCCTGCCCATAGCGGGAGCGGGCCTGGCGGAGCGCGATGATCTGATTTGATATATCAACGACAAGTTGATTCTGGTTGCGGCGCTCGACGAGGTCACCCTGGCTGAGCTGCAACTCGTCGATGCCATAGTCGGCCTGTGCAACGCGATTGTGGAGCGCGCCTTGGAACAGGAGAGTGCCCTGGCGGCTGACGTAGTCGCCGGCGAGGATTTGGCCGAAGGCCGTGCCCAGTCCGCCGACGATTTGATGAGGAGGCGTCTCGCCAGAGGCAGGATTGGGGGGGCCGGCTTCGGCACGAGCAGTTGTGGAGACGATGGCTTGGAGCGATGGCCGGACTCCGCTGCGGGTTCCGAGGGCGGAGATTTGCTGCGTTTCGTCGCCGATTTTGGAGAGCGCAACATCGGGGCGTTGGGCCATGGCTTTGGCGACGAGGTCGCGTAACGGGGGCAAGTCATCGTTGCCGGGGGGTTGCATGCGATCCATGGGAACAACGTCAGCTTGATCGAGGAGAGAGTCGGCGAGACCGTTGCGGCTTAGGGCGTCCTTAAGGACGATTTCGCGCTGTCGAACGGCAGCTTCGGCGATGGAGACATCTTGCGTGCGAGCGGAGTGCTCAGCTTGCGCGCGGAACACCTCGAAGCCGGCAACCTCTCCGACCTGGATGCGGGCTTTCGTGTCCTGGAGGAATTTTTCGACGATTTCGAGAGTTTGCCGACGGGCCTTCAGATCTTCCTGGGCGGCGACGACGTCCCAATAGAGATTCACAATATTGGTGACGAGGTTTAGGAGCTGCGAGCGGAAAGTTTCCCTGGACCCGCCCACCTGCTTTTGAGCGACGCGAATGAAGCGGTTATTAACCCCGGTTCCGAAGCCGCTCAGCAGATTGTGGCGGAGATAGAGCTGCGCGACGGGAGCGAAAGAGGGATTGATGAGGTCGTTGGGGCTGTTTTCGCGGCAATAGGATTCATTCACGGAAAGCTGGGCAAAACCGCCGGACATGAGGCCTTGCTGGACAAACGAGTTGATGCGGTGCGTGGCGTCCACAAGCGCAGGGACCTGGCTGAGCAACGGATTTACCTGAGGAGTGGTGGAATGCGTCCAGGCGCTGGAATTTTGGAACGTTGGATCGAGGTTCGGAGTTATCGGTCCGATTTGGGAGATCTGAGTGTTGGTGTTGCCTCCGCCGCCACCGCCTCCGCCAGTGGAGAGGCCAGCGCTCTGGATGGCGCCGTTGATGCATTGGCCGGCAGTCACCTGATTGACGAAGGTATTGCCGGCTGGAACGCCGCGAAGAGCTCCGCCTGCTTGGGCGCGCTCGACGGCCCATTCGGCGGCGAGGGGGCCGTAACGGTCGATTTCGAGATCGAGATTGTTTTCGATGGCGAGAGCAATGGCGTCCGGCAGCGTGACGTAGAGATGGCCGGCGCGGATGAGGGTGTGGAGGCGATCCGAATTGATGGTGCGCGAGCCCGGGACGGCGGCGGGGCGGTAAGGGCGCCAGATGAGCGGGCTTTCTGGGCGGGCGACGAAGGGTTGTTGGGCGAAGGAGGTTGCAGCAGTGAGGAAGAGAAGAATTCGCGTGAGGCACTGCCGGGGCTGAAGCCCCGGTTGCAGGCTAAAGCCTGCTCCACGACTATTCATTGCTGTTTCTCCTGGGGGATCGAAGAGGTTTGGGAGACTTGGCCGGCTTTGGCCTCCTCGATGGAGATGCGGTTTACTTCGAGCGTTCGGCCGATAGCTTGATCGAAGGCGATTTGGGCGTGGGTGTAATTCGCCATGGCTTGAACTTCTGCGCTCTGGTCGGCGGCCAAGTCGCGTTGCGCCTGGATGACGGCGGCGGGAGTGGATTCGCCAAATTTGAAGCGGTTCTGCTCAGCGTCGAGGGTTTGCTCGGCAAGGGCGCGGGTAGCGACGGCGGTTTCGTAGCGAGCGCGGGCCTGCTGCAATCCGATCACGGCGTTCTTGACCTCAACGCGAATCTGGTTTTCGGCTTTCTGAAGCTGGAGCTCGTCTTGGCGGAGCTGAAGCTGGTCAGCGACGTAGTCGGCTTGTGGGGCGCGGTTACGGAAGGGGACGTTGAGCGAGAAACCGGCGGAATAATTGGGGTAATTGCGGCGGAAGATCTGACCGAGGAAGCTGCCGTACCCGCCAACGATGGCTGGGGCGGGCGTATTGCCGGGGATGGTGTTGAGCGGGTTGGGGTCGCCGGCGAGAGCGTTGTTGGAGACATCTAGGAACGCCGATAGTGTGGGAAGCAGGGCGTTGCGGGTACCGATGGCGCTGATCTTGCTGCTTTCGAGATTGATTCGGGTCTTTTCGATTTCAGGGCGGCTCTTTAGAGCTTCCTCGACGAGACCGGCGGTGGGTTTCAGGTTCTCGGTTTCGGGGACAGTGATGGAATCCATGGCGACGATGTGGACGTCGTCGAGCCAGGCGCTGGCGATCCCGGTACGGCTGAGCGCGTTTTTGAGAACAGTCTCCTGCTGGGCGACGTTGGTTTGCGCGATGAGGAGATCTTCCTTACTGGCCGAGACCTGAGCGGCAGCGCGCGTTACTTCGATGCCCGGAAGCGTGCCAAGCTCGGCTTGCTTTTGGTTGTCTTCGTAGAACTTTTGCGCGGTCTCGAGCGCCTGCTGCTTGATGCGCAGATCCTGATTGAAGCTGACCAGATCCCAATAGAGATTGAGGATGGCGGAGACCGTGGTAACGACCTGCTGCTTGAATTGCAGGTCCGTGACTTTCATGTTGTTCTTGGCGACGCGAATGTATCGGTTGTTCACGGCCAAACCCCAGCCTTGGAGCAGATTTTGGCTTACATAGAGCTCAAGGTCACCTTGCGTGTAGGGACTTAGAACGTTCGCGGGACTGTTCACCGAGCTGTGCGAGCTGACGAACGTTAGTTGGGCGCTGGTTCCGGTAGGAAAGGATTGGGCGTAACCGAGTACAAAGGTTTGGCCGTTGGAGATAAGCGACGAGACACGGCTCAGAGCGGTGACGGACAGAGGCGTAGTGACATGCGAAAACTGCGTCTGGGCGATGAGGACGGGATCGAGATTGGGCGGCGCAGTACCGATGGAGGTGACGACGCCGGCGCCGGAGGTGACGGCGCCCGTGTCGGAGAGGCCGACAGCGTTGACGTTGACTCCGGCGAGGCTTACGCTTTGGGGGCCTGAGAAGATTGGAACTCCGACATTGCGGAGAGGCGCGCCGCCTTCGGCTCGGCGCAGGACCTCTCGCTGAAGATAAGGGCCGTAACGCTGAATGGCAATGTCGAGGTTGTTTTCGAGCGCGAGGGCGATCACATCGCGGACGGAGAGATAGAGGCTGCCGCCACGGACCAACTGCTCGAGGCGGGGCGAGTTGGTGAGCTGGGCGGGGCCGACGATGCGGCGCTCGACGTGGAAGGGGCGCAGGATTGGCTCGACGTATCGCTTGCCGGGAGGGTCTTTGACGGAGACTTCGGCGATTTCAGCGGCGTGGGCCAGGGCCCAAAGGAAAAGAAAGACTAGAGTCCGGCGCATAAAGCTTGGTCAAACGGTGGCAATTAGGCTGCCACTTGGGCGATGCAGGAGCTAAAGCCCCGTGGTTCTGGCGACGGCGCCAACGGCACGACTGAAGTCGTGCCCTGATACAGGCTTTCGTTCGGTTCGACTGAAGTCGTGCCCTGATACAGGCTTTCGTCCGGCCACACCGATTCAGGCGGTCGCTTGCCCCACAAAGCGTGTTTGTCCGGTTTTGAAATGGAGTGTTCGGTTTCGCGAAGAAAAAGAAGTGCTGGTTTTTCATGCAAGTGCGTTTAGAGTTGAGCAGCAGGCTTCCGGGCGGGCAGTACGATTCAGGCGTGAGTGAGAGCAACGTGAGTGAACAAAAGAAGAGGACAGACCACAAGCAAGCGGTTCGGGACATGGTCGAGAAAATCGAGAAGAATCTGGACACGAAGAAGGCGACGCTAGGACACTATGTCCGGCTGCTGCAGCTCGAAAGGGAGCTGGAGACGGAGCATCCGTCGAAGTGAAGTGGGTAGATGAAGCGGAGGGCGAGGATTGCGATCCGTAGAGATCGCGCACCAGCCTCTTCCTTGGCAGAAAAAGGTTCCATGATTCGACGGCGAGATTTAAAGGATTTTCGGGTCCGATCGGATCGGGGAAGAGCCCGGCTCTGTGCCAGGAAGCGATTCGGCAGGCGTACATAAATCGGGGGCGGACGGGGCTGATGGGAGCACCGACGTACGCCGCGCCGATGCCGGTGGGGTTGCGGCGGAGCCTGCGTATGGCATCTTAGAGAGCGGGGGCTGCAGCCCCCGTTGCAGGCCTAAAGCCTGCTCCACATGCTACGGGTACAGAACGTTTCAAAGGTTTATCGTCTTTACCGCCGCCCGGTGGACCGGCTGACGGAATTCCTGCCTTTGGTCAGACACCATCCCCCTACCGAGTTCTGGGCGCTGCGCGATGTGAACCTGACGGTGGAACGCGGAGAGGTGCTGGGCGTGGTCGGACCGAATGGCAGCGGCAAGAGCACGCTGCTGCAAATCGTGTGTGGGATTTTGGAGCCAACGCGCGGGCGCGTGCTTCGGAGCGGACGGATTGCGGCGCTGCTGGAATTGGGCGCCGGCTTCAATCCCGAATTTACCGGCCGCGAAAATGTCTTTCTTAATGGGGAAATCCTTGGCATTTCGCGGCGCGAGATGGAGCGAGTGTTTCCGGAGATCGAGAATTTCGCGGAAATCGGCGAATTCATCGACCGTCCGGTGAAGGAATATTCGAGTGGGATGTACGTGAGGCTGGCGTTCGCGACCGCGATTCACGTCGACCCCGAGATTCTCATTGTGGATGAGGCTTTGGCCGTAGGCGACGCGATCTTCGCGAACCGGTGTATCAAAAGGTTCGAACTCCTGAAGCAAAGAGGCGTGACGGTGCTGTTCGTCTCCCACGATTTGGGTTTGGTGAAACGGCTGTCGGACCGGGCCGTTTTAATGCTGGATGGACGTGTAGCCGCGTGCGGTTCGCCGAGCGACGTCGTGAACCGCTATGTTGGGCTGGTTCTAGAACGGCAAGAAAGGCAGCCCGCAAAACCCGACGAGCTGCCCCGCTCAACCCATAGGCACGGGGATGGCGCAAGCCGCGTGCTCGAGGTGGATTTGTGCGATGCAAATGGCTCGACCCGGCGGATCGAGCCGGGTTGGTCGGTAACCGTGCGGGTGCGGGCGCAGGCCGCCCGAGACATCGAGGATCCGGTCGTCGGACTATTGATTCGCAACCGTCTGGGGATCGACGTATTTGGAACGAATACGCGGGTGGAAGGAGTCCGGATGGGGAGCATGCGAGCGGGCGAGGTTTTTGAAGTCGCTTTTCACTTCGACTGCTTGCTGACGCGGCAGGATTACACGCTCACTGTAGCGACCCAATATCCGGAGGGATTCAGCCAGGATTGGCTGGATGACGTGATTTCGTTTTCGGTGGTGGATTCGCGCGACGTAGCGGGGCTGGCGAATTTCAGAACCAGTGTGGAGTGGCGGAAGGAATCGGGAGTGCCGGCATGAGGCTTGCGGAGATTCAGGCGGCGCTGAGGGAGGAAGGACTGGACGGATGGCTGTTTTTCGACCACCATCGCCGAGACCCCCTTGCTTACCGCGTGCTGGAATTCTCGCCGGGATCGATGGTGACGCGGCGGTGGTATTACTTTGTGCCTGCGAGCGGCGAGCCGCGCGGGTTGCAACACCGGATTGAAGCCGAGACTCTGAAAGATCTACCCGGCAAGCACGACCTCTATTCGAGCTGGAAGGAGCTCTCCGGTGGCTTGCATGCGATTCTGGGCGGGGCAAAGCGAATCGCGATGCAATATTCTCCTGATTGCGCCGTACCCTACGTGGCAATGGTGGACGCGGGAACGGTGGAGCTGGTGCGAAGCATGGGCGTGGACGTAGCCAGCTCCGCCAGCCTGATTCAGTTTTTCGAGTCGCGGTGGAGCGAGCGGCAGTTGGAGGCGCACCTAGAGGCAGGCAGGAGGGTGGACCGCATTCGTGGCGAGGCGTTTCGGAAGATTTCGGAGTGTGTTCACGCGGGCGTGCGCGTCACCGAATGGGAAATGCAGCAATTCATCCTGACGCGATTTCACGAAGAGGGACTGTTCACCGATCACGGGCCGGATGTGGCTGTCAACGCGAACGCGTCCAATCCGCATTACGAGCCGAAACAGGATGCGAGCGCGGAGATTCGCAAGGGCGACCTGGTGTTGCTGGACATGTGGGCCAAGCTGGACCAGCCGGAAGGCGTGTATTACGACATTACTTGGATCGGATACTGTGGCGGGCGGCCGCCCGAGAAAATCGAGAAGGTTTTCGGGATCGTCAAAGAGGCGCGAGACCGAGCCGTGACGCGAGTGAAAGAGGCAGCCGCGGCGGGACGCACGCTGCGCGGGTTTGAAGTGGATGACGTGGCTCGCGCGTACATCCGGGATGCGGGATATGGCGATTACTTCTTTCACCGCACGGGCCATTCGATTGGCGCGGAGGTGCATGGAACTGGCGCCAACATAGACAATCTGGAGACGCATGACGAACGCAAGATCATTCCCTGGACGTGCTTTTCAGTAGAGCCCGGAATCTACCTTCCGGAGTTCGGCATTCGCAGCGAGGTGGATGTGTTCGTTGACGGGCGCGAAGCGCGAACCACGGGCGAAGTGCAAAACAGCATTGTTCTACTCTGACCGATTATCGCGCGCCAACATGCGCTGGAAACTAGAAATTGAAGCGCAGAGACAATTGGATTTGGCGCTGCGCGCCCAAGCCGACATCCTTACTTACAGTGGAGTTGAAGACACCGAATGCCGAGCCTGCGGCTGCCGCAGTGAACGGCTGCCCTGGTTGAAGCTGGTTGGCGCCCGTGCCAAGCGCATTGTTCAGGACAGCGGGAGGGTTGGCGAAATTAGCATGGTTCAAAATGTTGTAGAACTCCGCACGAAACTCCACGTTGCGGATTTCATCGAAGGCAAAACGCTTGTGCAGCGTGAGATCGAGCTGATTCAGCGGGGGTCCGTGGAGGGCGTAACGGCCCAGATTGCCGAAGTTCCCTGGCTGCGGAATCGCAAACGCCGCTGGGTTGAGGAAATACCGCCCGTCGCTGGTGTGGATGAACGGGTCGACGCCTGGCACGACGTCAGGCCGGCGATTGCTCCGGAAGGCCCCGCCGTACGGATTGTTGATGACGGGGATGGTTTGCACCACGCCACCGGTGACAACGGGAGAAGCGACGTAGGCTCCGGAAGAGACCACTTGATACACGAGATCCGGGCGGGAAATCGTAACGTCGATCGGGATCCCCGTGCGGGCGTTGTAGATTCCACCTACCTCCCAGCCGCCGAGCAACGCTTGAGCGCCGTGGCTGCTCAAATGGACGGGCAATTCATATAACGCAGACAAGTTCAAGCTGTGGCGAACATCGAAGGCGTTATTGCCGCGGTCCTGGCTGAAATTGAAGGGGTTCTGCGCTGTCTGGGCTTCGTTCGAACCGCCCGTGTCGCCGATGCTGTGTCCATAGGTCCACTGGAAACCTGCCGTGAGCCCCTTGCTGAATCGCCGATTCAGCGTTGTCTGCAACGAGTCATAGTGGTCCGTGCCGCCGCTGGTCTTATAGTCGATCTGCGCGAAGCGATTTCCGAATTGGAGGACGGGGCTGCCTGCACCCGTGGTTTGGTTCATCGTCACGCCGACGATTCCGTTTGTCCAGGACCGGAGAAACAGGTTTCGACCCTGGCTTCCCACATAGGCCACAGTCAAGACAGCATTCGAAGGCAAGGTCTGCTGCCAGGACGCCGTGTAGGACAGAATCTTTTCCGGGATCTGGTAGTTTGAGCCATAGGCACGCGGCTGGAAGCCCAAGTTGGGATCGCTGACGTTGTAACCGGCGAGGACCTGAGCGGGCACCACGGGCCATGCGATATTGCTCGTCAGCGTTCGCGTCGCGCGGTCGGAATCAATGGGCTGGATCTGATCCTCCGTCTGGCCAGGGCCATAGTAGTAGCCGGCGCCAATACGGAACACGCTCTTGTTCTTGAATCGCTCTGGCGCCCATGAGAACGCTAGACGTGGGCCAAAGTTGAGTTTTGAGCTGTGGTACCAAGGCGTCGAATTGGGGAGGCTGCAGATAGCCGTATTCGCGCAAGCCGCCTGTCCGGTCAGTGCATTGAAGAAGACGAATTCATTTTTGTCCTCGTGGAGCACGCTGTAGTACTCATACCGGAGGCCATAGCTCATCGTTAAATTAGGCCGAATTTTCCATTCGTCTTGCGCGTACCCGATCAGGTAGTACTGCTTAACCAGGCGATTCCCGGTCACGTTGTTGTTGAAGGGATCGGGGGAACTGACATCGCCCAAGACCTGGATTTGGGAGGGCGTATTTGCCAGCAACGCGCTGACGCTCGGGAAAGTATAGGTCGTGCCGCCTTGCCGGTCCGTCCACAAGTGAATCGGACGGGCCTCGAAGCCAAATTTCAACGTATGCTCCCGGTGAATCACGCTCAAGTTATCGATGATTCCAAGTGTGTATCCGGTGTAGGGCTCATTACGACCGTTTTGGGAGCTGTTGGCGCGAATCAGGTTGCCCAAAACAGATGCTCCGGCGGAGGC
>DASQJB010000046.1:0-3380 GCA_035631295.1 Bryobacteraceae bacterium
ATGGGGAGTGCTTAGATGTACTCATAAAGCGTTTCCTCTTCTGGATTTAACTCCGCAACGAGTCATGACGCGTTCGCCAACAAATTGTTGATGAAGGCACTTTAACAGGGCTGAGTGAAACCGGAGTGACAGTCGGAAAAAATTTCAGAGCGTCGGGATGGTTACGAGCGAAAAAAGGACGTAACAGTCAGGCAGTTAGGCCGCGAGCGCACAACGTCAAATGGGCCAGTAGGTGGCTCGCCGCACAGGCACATCATAAGGCTGCTAGCTGGCGCGCAGTCGAATGACCGTCGCTGCCTGGCATCGGAAACGAGGGAGGACGTTTGAAGCCGTTAAAGATTTAAACTCGCCGGCCTCACACTCGCGAATCCCAGCGTACCAGTGAGGCATGCGGCCCCGGTGTCTACACAATTGGCTTATCGAAAAGACAGACAGCACATTAGAGCCCGAACGCCCTTCCCGATCCATCGGCCGCGCAACTCGAATACGCTGGAAAAGAGATCCGTTCGATGAGAGTACTGACCGGTGCCCTTTTCGGCATTTTGCGCGGCCTGCGCGCTCGAGTTGACGCCAGGCGAATCGCTTCAGTTCTGATGTCTCCCCTCATGGCGCTGATCTGGGCGCCACTGGCCGAAGCGCAGCAACTCGGCCACAAAGTTCTGGGTAGCCTCGGGCTGTTCGCCGGTTCACAGCCGGCGAGCGGCCTCTATGTCGTCAATCAGTTTGCATCCTACGGCGCCGATGAAGTCTTCGACAGGGCAGGACATCCTATTCCAGTCGGGCTTGACCTGCATGCGTGGTCAAACCCTGTCGGCTTCCAGGTGACATTCAAACCGTCAAGGCATTCGATTTACATGAACGTCTCGGCAGCCGCCCCCATCGCGCACGTCAACCTCCACATCAACCAGCCGGAGGCCAGCGTGGATGACTTTGGCTTCGGAGATGTCTACGTACAGCCCCTAAAGGTCGGGTGGAAGATGACGCAAATGGACGTCGTGGCGGGATATTCTTTCTACGCCCCGACGGGACTCTACATTGCTCGGGCGAGCGGCGGTATTGGGCACGGCCAATGGACTCATGAATTCTCGGTCGGCGGCATGGTCTATTTCGACCGCGCCAAAACATGGAGTGTCTCCGCTCTGACAAGTTACGATCTGAACCAGCGTAAGGAAGGCATCGACATAACGCGTGGCGACACCTTCCAGTTTCAGGGTGGCGCCGGCAAGACTTTTCGCCCGTCCGGCAAGACTCTCCAAAGTGTGAATATCGGGGTAGCCGGATATGGTTTATGGCAAGTGCGGGACGATCGCGGGGCCGACCTTCCCGCGGCTCTTCGCGGCGCCCGCGACCTGGCCCTCGGGTTGGGGCCCGAACTAGACTCCACTCTCGCTCCGATCCGCAGCCAGATTACCGTGCGTTACTGCCGCGACGTCGCTGTCGAAGCGCGTCCGCTGGGGCACATCCTGATCATTCAACTCACGATCCTGGCGAAGCGTTAAGACCGTGGGGAGCATCCAGCCTCAATAGAACCGAACCGTGCTTTTGTGCCGAGACGATCGCAACCGAGCTACTGTAGACGGTCCGCCTCGACGCATCGGAAAGGCCAAGGACGGCTCCGCCTCCGATACCGGAGATGGGTCCGATAATCGCCGTCTCCCGCGCGGCCCGCGTCAGGACTCCGCCGCATGATCGTTATCCTCTGTTGCGAAGTGGCGGCGCTACTCTGGAACCATGTGTCGCATCTTTGTCCTCGCTTGCCTTCTTCCGTTTCCGGCATTGCCCCAAGCTACTCCGGCATGGGTGACCAAGAGCAACCAGAACGCGCAGTTGCTGATCGATATCCAAGCGCGATATTCGCCGGAGGCGGCTTCGCGCAACGGCGCAGCGGGGCTCGATGACAAGATCACCGTTTTGAGCGCCGACCGCCAGAGACTCCAGCGGCGCGATTGGGCCGAGGCGCAGAAGCAGTTGCAGACGCGGCTGACCGCGGAGAAGGACCCTCTGGTCCGGCAGGACCTGGAAATCCTGCTGGCAGCCGTGGATCGAAACATTCGCGCATCTGGAGCCAACGAAAAACACTTGCTCAACTTCTATAACGTTCCGAGCATCGTTTTTTCAGGTGTGCAATCGCTGCTGGACGATCAGACCGCGCCTCAGCGGAGGCCGGCGGCCCTCGCCAGGATTCGAAAGTACGCTGGCATGGAGCAGGGCTATGCGCCGATCGTCACGCTGGCCGAGGAGAGATTTCGCGAATCGTTGAATACGCCCGGCAAGCTCGGGCCATCCCGCGCCCAAGTGGAAAGCGATCTTCAGAACTCCGCCGCGTTCGTGAACGGCATCGGATTGTTGCTGGAAAAGTATAAGATCGACGGCTATCAGGAGCCGTTCGCGCGGCTCCGAGAACAGCTCGCCGCTTACGACAATTTCGTCCGCGCCGAGGTCTTGCCAAAGGCGCGGACAGACTTCCGGATGCCGCCTGAGTTGTACAAGCTCTCGCTGGAGAGCTACGGAGTCGATTACACGCCTGAAGAGCTCACGCGCCTGGCGCACCAGGTTTTCACGGAGATACAGGGCGAAATGCGGCCCTTGGCGGCGAGAATCGCCAAAGTGCGGGGCCTGAAATCTTCCGACTACCGCGACGTCATTCGGGCGCTCAAGCAGGAGCAATTGCCGGGCAATGAGATCCTGCCGCATTACCAGAAGCGGCTCGAAGAGATCGAGGCCATCGTGCGCCGCGAGCATCTGATCACTCTGCCGGACCGGCCGGCGATTATCCATTTGGCGACGGTCGCGGAGACCGCGCAGCAGCCGGCGCCGCACATGGTCTCGCCGCCACTGATGAACAATCATGGGGAGCGCGGAGCTTTTGTGTTGCCGCTCGGCACGACGAGTGGGGGCGGCGAGGCGCTGAAGTACGACGATTTCTCCTTCGCTGCGGCGTCCTGGACGCTGACTGCGCACGAAGCGCGACCCGGCCATGAGCTTCAATTCGACGCCATGGTGGAGCGCGGCGTGTCCCTGGCAAGAGCTTTGTTCGCCTTCAACAGCACCAACGTCGAGGGCTGGGGCTTGTACGCCGAGTGGTTCATGCTTCCCTACATGCCGGACGAGGGCAAACTTGTGTCGTTGGATTATCGCCTCTTGCGGGCGGCGCGCGCTTTTCTCGATCCCGAGTTGCAGCAAGGCAAAGTGACGCCCGAGCAAGCGATGCGGGTGTTGGAAAACGACGTTGTCTGCTCGAAAGCCTTTGCGACGGAGGAAGTGGAGCGATTCACATTCCGCATGCCCGGCCAGGCGGTTTCGTACTTTGACGGCTACACGCGGCTGCGCGACATCCGGTCGTCCGCGGAGAAGGCTATGGGCCCCAAATTCGATGCACA
>DASQJB010000047.1:0-14224 GCA_035631295.1 Bryobacteraceae bacterium
TACGCCTGACACTTAGGTTCCACGCAGCAAACGACGATCCATCATCAAATCGGAGCTGCGCATTTCGCACACAACTTTCGATACCGCTGGCTCTCCACAGGGACTGGATGTTGAGGGGGCTTACAGCACCAATTCAGGCACTAGTCTGTGATTGGAGATTTGTAGGACAGAACCCAAACAAGGAGAAAAAGACCTATGAAGAAAGTAGTTAAAGTGATGCTGCCGCTGTTGTTTGCGGCTACATCCTTCGCTCAAACCAATGCCACTTGGCTCAGGATTGTCGGAGTCATAACGGCGCCGCAAGTTTCAAACCCGGTGGCTGGTATTGCCAGTGGCGGAATGCCCTGGACAACCTCCGGGGGCACGGCTACGGTAAACTTCACAAACGGCACCGTTGCATTCGTTGTCGAGGGACTTGTGCTTGTTGGCGGAAATGCGAGTGGCACTCGCGGCGGCGTGGCGAGCGTGAGAGGTACGCTTGTGTGCGACGCTGGCGCAGCGGACCAAGTCATTATCGACACGCCTGTAGTTCCCCTAAGCGCTCAAGGAAATGCTTCGTTTAGTGGTCATTTCGAGAGCGCTCCGCCACCCACGTGCATCAATCCGCTGTTCCTCATTCGCACCGGCGCCGTTTGGATTGCCACGGGCGCCGTGCGAGAACCTTAACAACTCCGGTCCTGTCAAGGGCGGAGTAAAAAGTTCGCGCGGATCAGTAACGATAGATCCGAATTTCGCGGCTGGCAAAGCGTCGCGCTCCAGAAACTCGCCGCCGAACAGTTGGCCTACGATGAGAAGACGCTTGCGCGAGTCGTTAGCCGGAGCGCTGGTGACGCGCCGGAAGATCGCGAAATCGGATATGTTGGCGCTGTGAAGCAAATTTGCCGGTTCGCGGCGATCGTTTGTTCGCTGGCTTGCGTTCTGGCGGCGCAGTCGTTCGAAGTGGCTTCCATCAAGCCGAACAATTCCGGGAGCCACAGCTCCCACTGGAACACGAACGATGGCGGCGTTCGGGCGGAAAACATCTCCCTGAAACAGATGATCGAGCTTGCATACGACGTGAAGGACTATTCTTTATCCGGCCCGGCGTGGCTCGATTCCGAACGGTTCGACGTTCAGGCGAAGCCGCCGGGACGGATGACCGATGAGGTGTTCGCGCCCATGCTGCGCTCGCTCCTGGCGGACCGGTTCAGGCTCGCCTTGCACCGCGAATCAAAGGAGATTTCCGGTTACGCGCTCCTGTTGGGCAGGAAGCCTCCACAGCCTCACTCCATGCCGAAAGAAGGCGGGTCTCATCTGAATTGGAGCGATGGTAAGCTGACGGCCACGAACGCATCTATGAAGCAGCTTGCCGATTTCTTCTCGCGCCAGCTTGGTCAACCCGTGGAGGATTCGACGGGATTGACGGGAGTCTTCGATCTGAAGCTTGAATGGACACCGGATGAGCGCAGCCAGGATGCGACCAAGGACGCGCCGTTCTTATTCACCGCGGTGCAGGAACAGCTCGGGCTGAAGCTCCGGCCTCGGAAGGTGAATGTGGACGTCCTGGTTGTCGATCGCGTAGAGCGAAACCCGACGGAGAACTGATTCCGCGAAACTTTTGGTTCTGTTCGCTGTATTAAAGCGGAGGGGTTATAAATGACCAACGTCTGGCGGGATGTCCTCCAAGGTTTCCGGCGGCTGGCGAAGAGTCCGGGCTTTGCAGCCGCCGCAGTGGCCACTCTGGCGCTGGGGATTGGCGCAAACACCGCGATCTTTAGCGTCATCAATGAAGTTCTGCTGAACCCGGCGGGCGTTTCCAAGCCGGCCGGAATCGTAGCCATCCGCGCGCGATACGAAAAACTCGCGTTGAACGATATTCGCGTTTCGGCGCGCGACTTCGCCGACGCCGCCGAAAGCACGAACGTGTTCCAATCGGCCGCGATGGAGCTGGATCAGACGTTCAACTATGCCGGACTGGGCGCGCCGGAGCGGCTCTCGGGCGCGGGCGTCACGTATCGTTGGTTCGAGGTGTTCGGCGCCAGGCCCCACCTTGGGCGAGCTTTCCAGCCAGAGGAAGACCAGCCCAACGCCAACCGCGTCGCGGTTTTATCGTACGCGGCGTGGAAGCGCCTGTTCGGCGGAGATGCCGGCGTTTTAGGCCGGATCATCGAACTAGACCAGATCCCATACCGGGTGATCGGCGTCATGGGCCAGGAATTTCGCTGGCCCGCGAGAGTGGATGTATGGGTACCTCTCGGCTTGCCGCCCGATCAGTTCGCGCCGCAGAGCCGCTTCAACGAACGCTACACGGCGTTCGCGCGGATGCGGTCCGGCGTCACGCTCCCGCAAGCGAGCGCGTGGATGGCGGTGCTGACCGATCGAGTGAAGAATGGCGGCGACCAGGCGGCGGCCTTCGCAAAAAGCGCCAACTGGAGCGAATTCGCGGCGCCTTTCACCGATTTCATCGCTGGCGACACGAAGACGCCCATGCTCGTCTTGCTCGGGGCAGTGGGATTCGTGCTGCTGATCGCGTGCTCGAATATTGCAGGGCTGATGCTGGCGCGCGCCTCGGGCCGGGTCCGGGAAGCCGCAGTTCGGGCGGCGCTGGGCGCAAGCCGCTGGGACCTGATCCGCCAAACATTGGCGGAGAGCCTGCTGCTGGCGTTGGCCGGGGCGGGCATCGGCTTAGGCGTAGCGTTCGCTGGGATTCGCGCTCTACTTCTGCTTGCGCCACAAGACGCGCCCGTTTCGCTCGATGTCCGCCTGGATGCGACGGTGCTGTTGTTCACTATTCTTGTGACCGTCGCGGCGGGAGTGTTGTTCGCTCTCGCGCCCGCATGGCAGATGTCTCGAATGGCGCGGTACGACGCGCTGAAAGACGGCGGCCGTTCCGCCACGGCGGGCGCGGCTCGTCAAAGGCTCCGCTCCGCGCTGGTTGCGGGCGAAGTCGCTCTAGCCCTGCTCTTGCTGGCGGGCGCCGGGTTGTTGCTTCGCAGCCTTGCGGCTCTCGAAAACGTCAATCCCGGATTCCAGCCGGACGGAGTCGTCACAGCCGGAGTTACGCTTCCACGGACTCAATATGCGGACCCTGCCAAACAAGCTGCGTTCTACCGTGCCGTCTTGGACGGCTTATCGAACCTCCCGGGTGTGACTGTCGTAGCTGCCGGTGAGCCGATCCCGTTCAGCAGAGGCAACTCCGCCTCTTTTCAAATCGAGGACAAGCCCACCGCGCCAGGCGACCCCGGCCCACACGGAGATCTCAGCTTCGTCACTCCCGGCTATTTCGCCGCTCTTCGGATTCCGGTTCGCGCCGGCCGGATCTTCGCCGAGCAGGACACTCTTTCCACCAGCCCGGTCGCGGTGATCGATGAGACGCTCGCCCGGCAATACTGGCCTGGCGAAGATCCGGTTGGCAAGCGCATCCGGCAAGGCCGGCAGGATTGGGTAACCATTGTGGGCGTCGTGGGCCATGTGAAAGCGTCCGATCTTTCGGGCGAGGACGTGAAAGGCCGTTATTATTTCTCGCTGTACCAGCGGCCGATACCGCTTGCGCGGTTCGCCATCCGTTCTTCCTTGGACCCCGTTCGGCTAGCGAGTGGGATTCGAACCGCGGTCCAAGCCGTCGATCCCGCTCAGCCTGTTTCCGCCGTCCGGGAGATGTCTGATATGGTCTCGGCGTCGCTCGCGCCGCGCCGGTTCGTGGTCACGCTGCTCGAAATCTTTGCGGGCCTTGCCTTGCTCATGGCCGCGCTCGGCCTGTATGGAGTAATCGGTTATTCGGTGGCGCAAAGGACGCCCGAGATCGGCATCCGAATGGCACTGGGCGCGCGGCCGGGCGAGGTGATGGGTTTGGTGCTGCGACAGGGCCTGAGATTGACCATCATCGGAGCCATTGCCGGCCTGGCGGCGTCCCTAGCTATAAGCGCCGTGCTGCGGGGACAGTTGTTCCACGTGAGTCCGTTCGACCCGCTTACGTTCATCATTGCCGCCGCGGTCCTGATGGGGGCCTCGGCGCTGGCGAGCTATCTTCCGGCGCGCCGCGCGGCGCGGGTGGACCCGACTGTGGCGCTTCGGTATGAGTAGCGGAGGGCCGGACAGCAGTAAACCGCCCGACGCCGGGCAAAGCCCGGCGGCAGCTTGAAAGGCAGGCCCCACATTGCCCTAGGCGAGCTTTTCAGTAAAGCTTGCGTCGTTGGCCAGCGCCTGCACTTGCGCCAGATCCGCGCCGGAGGCGAGTTCGGCCTCGTCCCCACCAGACGAATAGAATTCGCGATTGCGCCAGGCCACCTTGACGTTGGAAAAACGCACGCGTCCACTGCCTCGCGATCCGCCGCCGCCCAAAGCGTCGTCTTCCAGCAGGCGCAGCCCTTCCAGCAGCCGCGGCGCGAGGGCCTTGTCTTGCTCGCACAGCACATCCAGCACCATGCGCACGCGGAAGCGCGCCCGCGCGGGTACCCGCTCCAGCGTTCGTGGATTGGATTGGGAAGTGATTCGGTCGATGGCGTTCTCGCTCTTCACTTCCGTGATTTCGTCGTCGAGGTTTTCGCGCATCTGCGCCGTGATGCTGTCGGGATCGAGGGGGGCGTCATACACCGTGAGGCGCGCCGGGCTGGCTGTGGCCGACTCCAGCGCTTCGCCTTCCACGCGCTCCATCCGGCCGGGGTTGCGGCCGAACAACAAGCAGATCTCGTCGTCGGGACGGTCGCTCTGGTGGATGCGGACCTCTTGCCCTCTCCGTTTGGAAAGATACACCAGCTCGGAGGGCGATGTGAGCCCCAGGGCGTTTTCCAATAGCGAGCGGAGCTTGCCGCGCAGCGAGCTGCCCGGGATGTACGGGAGTCCGAAGGCGTCTTTCACCACCGGATTGTCCGCGCCGCCGATTTCGAGCGACCCCTTGCCCGCACCAATGTGCAGGCCAGTCTCGCAATGCAGATCGGCCGAAAGAATCAATTTTCCTACCAGCTTCAGTTGGGTCTGAGCCGAATGTGTGCTCATAGTTTGTTCTGCTATTCGTTGTAAGCGACGATGGCTTCGAAAAGGTCCTTGAAACGCTCGTAACCGCGGGCGTCGTTCTTGCGGGTCACCTGGAGCAGCAGCCGCTCCAGCGCGTCCAGGCTGCGCAAGGAATGCCGCGCGATGGTATAGGCCAGGCGCGCGCGCAACATGACGAACTGGTGCTGGCGTTCGTTCTCGGGCGCCCTCACGGCGCGGCGCACCGCGTTGTACAGCCGGCGGAGCTGGCTCTTGGTGCCGCTGTCCATATCCCGCATGCGGGCGACGATGGCGTGGGCCTGATTGTCCAGGTACAAGCTATCGGAGATGAGTTTTTCGATTTCGATCTCCGGAGGGCCTTCGAAGGGACGTCCGCCGCCGGGACGACCGCCTTCGCGCCTCCGGTCGTCCGGGCGCCGATCGTCCGAACGCCGTTCCTCGCCGCGCCCGCGCTCCTGCGGCCGGCCACCGCCGCCCTGCGGGCCTCTCGGCGGGCGATCCTCGCGGCGAGGCTTCTCTTCTCTTTTGCCAGGCTCGGGCGCGGCCGGCTTGGGTTGCTCCTGTTTGGCAGGCTCCGCCGCCGGAGCCGCTTCCGTCACAGCCACGGGCGTTTCAGTTTGTGCTTCGTCTTCCATATTCCGGCTTCTGTCTTCTGACTCCTAGTACTAGCTTGCACGGGCACGGACGCCGGGCCAAGCCCGGCGGCAGGCTAAAAGCCAGCCCCACAGGCCTGCGCTAGCCTTCCGCCGCCAATCTCGCCCATTCTAACGCTACGCGGCCCGCCGGACGCAACTTGACGGTGACGGCGCTGCGGCCGATCAGATCGGCGATCAGCGCATTGCGCGCCTTTTGAAAATCGCCGCGATGGTCGCCGGAGGGCCGCGCCCCGCCCAAGATCCGGCGAATTCGGCGGTGATAGCGCCAGGGGCGCTCGCCGCCGGTGCGCCGGGCCTGCCTCCGCGAAACCCGCGCTTGCGTCTCGCGATAAATACCGCACAGATCGCGTAAATACTGCGGCGAGCAGCGGAACTCGGCGATCATGCGGATCAGCGAATCTCTCAGGGCGCTGGCTTCCGCAAACTGCTTCCACTCAAGAGTCCGGCCCAGCAGCCAGATGCAATCCTTGTCCGCAGATTTGGCCGATTCCAGCCGCCGCCCCGCTTCCTCGAACACCGCGCCCAGTGAAGCATCCACCGCCGGCGCCAAGGCGAGCGCCATGCTGATGGTCTTACCCTCCGCACCCGGGAAGTCCTGAAGGTTCTGTTGGGCGAAGCGGTGAAACAGCCGCTCCATTTCGCCCGCAAGCCCGAGCAGGGCATCCCAGGCGCCGTAGACAGCGAAATCGTCTCCGCCCGAGTAAATCACCGTGACCTTGCGCCAGAACTCGGGCATGGAGCAGATCACTTCCATCTCGCCCGCGAAGAACTGCTTGTACATCACCGAGAGTTGAATGTGCTCCTCGATGGTCTGGGCACGGCGGATGCGGATTCCGACATTGTCCACGTCGCCGCGCAGCACTCCCCAGGTTTGAAGGCCGGAGGCGCGAGCAGTCAATTCGGCGGTGGAGGCGGGACGAAATCCATCATCGCTCAGGGCCGCGTGGCGCGCGAGCGGAAGCGCTTCCGGCGTCGCAGTGAGCGGGAAAGCGTGCTTGCCCTCGCCGATCAACACGCGCCCCGGATGTTCCGGCGACCAGCCGGCCGCTTCGGCGTCACGGAGCCGGCGGGCGAGATCCGCAAAATATTCATGTGCAGGCTCGGACTCCGCTTCCGCGGCGATCAATTCCGAGGCGTCCTGGGGGGCGTTCCATGACATTGCGGCCAATGGCGCGCCGCGCCGCTGTTCCAATGTCTCCTGAAGCCTGCGGCGAACGTCGCTCCAATCTCCGAGGTTTTCCGTAATGCTCCAGAGAAGCTTCAAGGCCCCTCCGCTCATCTCTCCGATTTCCTTCGCGGAAGCTTCAAGGAACGCTTCGGCCGCGGGGCGCGCTTCTTCCGGCAAGACCAACAAGAACTGGCCTCCACCGCTCGATCCCAGCAGGATCTTCGCCAGGCCCAGCTCGCCCAGCAGGGCGCGCGGCAAGACTTCGCTTAGCAGGCTGATCCAGTGAGAGCGGCCGAGAAAGACCTGGTCCGCATCGCCGACGGCCGGCGCGAGCAGGAATTCATCAATGCCCAGGAGCTTGCCTTCGAGAAAGATTTGGATCGACATTCGGGGAGCGAAACCAACAGGGTATCACCTATTAGCTGTCAGCTATCAGCTAGGGGCTGGGCCACGGATTCGCGAATCGCGGATCGTGGAGCACGGCCTCATCAGTAAAGGACTCTAAGAACGCGATCAAGTCCGCACGATCCTGAGCGGATAATCGGAAGCCCCCGATGAGAGAGTCCTTGTTGGGGTTGTCGTGTCCGACTCCGGCGTTAGGACCGGAAGCGATGCTCCTGCCGCCGGCGGAATAGTGATCGAGGACGCCTTCGAGCGTCGCGATGCTTCCGTCGTGCATGTAGGGCGCCGTGACCCCGATATTTCTCAGCGTAGGGGCCTTGAATTTCCCGATATCCGCGGGCAATTTCGTGAATTCGTAAATTCCGAGGTTCGGCGGCGGATATGAGAACGCTCCGGGGAGGTTGTAGAGGCCGGTGTTGTGGAATTGGCCTTCTCGGCCGGGACTGTTTCCGGATGCAGTGGCATCGCTGAAATTGAAGCCGCCGTGGCAGCGGAAACACGCGATCTGCTGGCTGAAGAACAAAATCTCGCCGCGCTTGGCGGATTCCGATACCGCGGAGTCGGCGCCGCCATAGTGGTAACGATCGTACGGCGAGCGCGCGGAAACGATGCTCCGTTCGAAACACGCGAGCGCCCTTGTGACATTCTTGATCGTGAACGGATTTTGTTCCGCCGGGAAGGCTGCCGCGAACAATCGTCGGTATTCGGGATCTGAGCGCAGTGTGGGCAGGAACCCATCCCCTTCCCGCAACCCTAACTCGATCGGATGCTCGCCGAACATCGGCACCAGAGCCTGCTCTTCGAGCAATTTCATTTGAGGATTGCTCCAGGTCAAAACAGCACTGTACGCTATGTTTACCAGGCTCATTGCGCTTCGAGAGTGCGACTCGCCGGTTGCCCCGACACCGACGGCGCGGCCATCCGTGAATGCAAGCTCCTGCTTGTGGCACGTCGCGCAGGACTCCTTCCCGTTCACAGACATTCGAGCGTCATAGAACAGGTGTCTTCCTAATTCGACCTTTGCCGCCGTCATGGGATTGTCGGCCGGAACCCAAGGCGTCGGGAATCCCTTCGCAAGATTCCAGGCATAGGTCTCGCCTGGATCGGCCGCCTTCGCGGGGACGGCGCGCGACAAAAGGAGCGTGGCCGGAAGGAACGCGAGTAGAGCTCTGCGCATAAATGAGTCTATTTGCGCAAGCGGACGATCTCCAATGTTTCCAGCATCCGCACGGATCGGGCGCCGGCTTTGTCATTGGGGCAGACCAGCCGGAACGGTCCTTGATAGCCGAACAGCGGCTTTCCATCGCGCTTGTCGGCGATCAAAATGGGCTCATTCGCGAAGCTCGCGTCCACTTCCGCCAGCCCGAAGACCACCTGGTAGCCGTCGCGCGCTTTCGCGAGCACGTAGGTCGCGAGCGCTTTGCCGCGCAGCTGCTTTCCAAGAGGCGCTCCTGCCCGCGCCAGCACTTCGCGAAGCGGGACACCTTCGTACTGGACTTTGTTTCCGTCTTCCTCTTGCACGGAGACTGTCTCGCGCGGCATTTTCGCAAGATCGTCCGCCTTCAACTGCAAAGGCGTGGCAACATCGCCGGATATTGCAAGCAACGGCGATGCCGATTCCGATTGAGCCAGTCCGAGTCCGGCGAACAACCCAAAAGCTGTAACGACTCCACCTAGGATGGTTCGACGATTCATCATGCCTCCTAAAACCGGTAGCGAAAATTCAGAAACCAGTTGCGGCCTATTTCAGGGTAGCCCGCTGTGTAGAAATAGTTCCTGTCAAACAGATTCTTGACGCCCGCCTGGACGCTCATGCCGGCCTGGACTGGAGCGATCACTCCGATATCCGTGGTCGCGTATGATTCCGAATGCGGCAGAAAGAGGAGCGAGGTTGTCGCATAGGTGGTATCTTGCACGACCAGCCCGCTCTCATATCGCTCATTCACGATCGCGAGGACCTGATGCGGGAGCCGAACAGTGGCTGTGCCGATCGCTTTGTTTTTGGGCAAAACGGGCAGGACGCTGATGCTTGTGTTGACCGCGCTCACGTTTGGGAGTGTGCCGAAGTCGTAGGCGATCGCGCGGTTCAGGAAGCTGTAGCTCGCATTCAACGTCAGTCGCGAGAGCGGCGCGCTACGAACTTCGAACTCGACTCCCTGATGGACCTCGTTCCCGATGTTGGCCATTTCGCTGCAAAAGCCGATAATCCGGCTGTTCGGGCACAATGCCGTTGCCGCACTCGATCCGCCTGGGTCCGTCACATAAACGGATTCGATTGCGTTCCGCAGATCGCTACGGAAGAGAGTCAACTGCACCAATGTTCGCGCGCCGACGACCTGTGAGTATCCGAGATTCCAATTGCGGCTATGTTCGGGCCGCAGATTGGGGTTCGGCAAGCCGGCGCCCAAGCCGGCCGAATAAATGTCTTTGAGCATGGGAAAACGGCCGCGGTCTGCAAAGGTCGCGAAGAAGTTTCCGGACTCTCCTACTCGATAGGAGACGGCTGCCTGTGGATTGAAATTCCAGACGTGCGCGGTACAGCCGGAGAAGGAAATATTTTGCGGCGAGGCTAGGCAAGTGAAGGGCAAGAGGCCGGTCATTGCGGGGTTGTACTGTTGGCCTTGCAAACCATCGAAATGATCTGCGCTGAATCCGCCCGTTAAAGACAGCCGCGACGAGACCCTGATAACATCCTGGAACCCTATCGCGGTCTGTATGTCGCTGTCGCGAAGGTTCGGTTCGATCAGCGGAAACGGCGAAATTGCCGGGAAAACACCGTGCTCGGTATGGGTGTCGTCCTTCAGAAAGAAGGATGCGCTCACGGCGTTTCTCGACAACGCGCGCGTAGCGAACTCGGTCGAGAAGCCATCGTTGTGCTCGTTGTACATACTGTGTTCCGCACTCCTCGTATTCATGACGAAATAGGTATCGTTCGAATACATGTCGATATCGTTGCGGAATTGCGTATGGAACCCCCGGAACTTGATGGCGCTGCTTTCGCCGATTTGCGTGTTCGAATGGAAATAGTAGTTGGCCATGTCCCAATACGGCCAAGTCCAGAAGAAGCGATACGTGGCAGCCGTGCCAGGACCCTGATAAAGCGGGACGCCCTTTTGCCCCTTCAGGTTAATGTAGCTGAAGACGTACTCGTCCTGCCCGCGCGGCGTCCAACCTACTCGGCCCGTGAATCTCTCGTCGCGCGACCACGAATTGTTCAAGTGGCCGGTCATGACGATGTCCGGAAGGTTCCGGTATTGGACGACCGAGAAGTTGCCAGAAAGTGGAATGAAATCGTCCTGGAGCCAATCGAGCGATCCCTGGAAGAAGAACTGCCGCCAACGGGAGCCGAGCCGGAGCGCCGAGAGCAGGGCGTTGCCGGAGCCCGTGCCAATCAGAGCGTCAAGATCGATCTTTTTCGTTGGTTCCTGGGTGACCAGGTTGATTGTGCCGCCCAATCCATTCGGGCCTAGCAGGGGCGAAGAATAGCCCTTTGCGACTTGCAGCTCTGCGATGTCGCTGGTGAGGAAGCGATTGAAGTCCACGTAGCCGTCGTAGGGCACCGAGATCGGGATTCCGTCTACGTACAAAGGAACTTGCCCACGCGTACTGAATCCGCGGACCATAATGCCGGACTCATTGCGGTTGGCCGAAAGGTGTTGAATGGAAACTCCCGGGAGGTAATCCAGCGCTTTTGCCGCGTTCACGAGATCGAGATTTTCGAATCTCGGTCTGATCGATACTGTCCGCGACGGGTGAGGGCGTCGGAGCCGTGGCCGAGACGCTCACCTGCACCGTTCCGAGATTGAAGGGAGAGCCAGGACTCTGTCGTATCGCCTGGTCCACGGCAGCGCCGAGCGCGCGCAATTGCTGCTCCATTTGCGAATGTGAAGGCTGCACGGGCAATGCATCAGGCAGCGGAAGCTTGCTTTCGGCGTTGGAGGCCGCGGCAGAGGCAATGGAAGAGCGTAACGCTTCCGCGTCCAAACGCCAGTTGTCCACTGCCGTTCCTTCCGAGGGCAGCCCGGGTAGGCGGCGTTCCAGATCCGAAAGGGACGCCTTCCACTCGACCGTCAAATCCTGCCCTAAAGCGAGAACCGCGACCGCGAGCAACGACAATGCCTTCATCCGCTTCGCCAGCGCCTCCATTCGATTGTCTTGTATCAGAGACAGTATATATAATACAGGACACCAGGCGTCCCATGGAACTAGAGGCCCAGACCACCCTCAAAAGCGCTTCGGACACAGCGCTCGCAATCGTTCTGGAGGGCGTTTCCGAGAAGTGGCAGATGAATGTACTTCAAGTCCGAGGATGCCCCACTCGCGTGAAGGTGATGGTGGAAGGCTACGGCGCCGTCGATGCGCCCGCCATCGCGCTCACGCAGGACCAGGCGCGCCACCTGGCAACGCAAATCAGCGAGATCCTCGGACTGGAGAGAAGTGGATCGCGCGGACTCTAAGGGCGCGTAGTTTACCGCGGCGTGCTGCCGTTTGGGCGCGGCACAACAAACTTGTCGAGGTAGTCTTCCAGCTTTTCGCGGTTTTTCGCACGGAAGCCGTCGTAGTCGCGAGCGATGCCTGAGTCGCCGAGGCTAAAGAGCACGTACGGAGCAGTCAGGCCGGCCTCGTGTAGCTTGAGCAAGAGGTCTAAGGATGGGTCGTAGCGAAGCGCTCCCTCACGGTCGCCGCTCAGAATCCCATTGGCGGCAGCAGTGAGCGCCTCAACTTCCTCGGGAAGACTGCGCCGATATTGGTTCTCGTCAGGGAAATGTTTATGGAATTCGGCGCCGGTTTGCCAGCGCGCTTTCACTTCCCAGTAGGGCCGCCAGATTGCCGAAATTTCGCCTTTCCGCTCGGCGGGAACACCAATGAAGACCTGAGTGATTTGGGTCTTGTTGAGAGCCGCCCAGGCGCGCAACTCGCGCCACACGATGCGGTTGTAGGGTTCGGCCACCGCCGCATGGATTAGCATCGTGCGCGCCCTGGCCATGTCCCCCTGTTTAGCCAGAATATCGGCGTAGTAGCGGTAGGCGGTTTCGACGTCGGGGGCAAGCTGAATGGCGCGCTCGTACCACTCGGCGCCCTTCGAGAATTGATTCTGCCGGTCGTAGGTATTGCCGATGAATAGGGCGGCGGAATAGTTCGCAGGCTCAAGCTCCAGCGCCCGCTCATAATGGCGGAGGGCTTCATCGTATTGCCGCCGCGAGAAGGCCGCTTCTCCTTCGCGCATAATCTGGTCCACCTGAGGATTTTCGGAGAACTTGATGGCGCCCGTCGCAGGCAATTGCCGTAACAGTTGCGAGAGGTTCATGGCCAAGGCGCTCGTATCGCCCAACTCCCAGGCTTGATCGAGAAGGCGACGGGCGCGAAGGCGCTCTTGGCCCGCGTTTTCCTGGTTGGATAGCGTAGCAGCGTGTTCCACCAGGCTGGCCGCCAGCGCGACCAGCATGGCGGCGTCCTTGGGGTTGGCTTTTACGAGCTCCTCCAGCAACGGGAGAGCTTCGAGGCGCTTACCCTGCGTGAAGAGATCCGAAGCTTTTTGGCGCTGGGCCTGGTCGGAGGCGTTCTGCGCGGTCAGACAGATTGCGCTGCAGAGAAGGACGAGAGAGCCTCTCATTGACCTCTTCACTGGCTCTCAACGACGGGCCTGCCGTTCAGCGGCTGAAGCGGACGGGCCGTGTCATGGTAATAGCGGGCGTATTCCTGGATTTGGGACTCGGACAACTCGACCGGATTCTTCATCAGGTACCAAGTCACAACCTCGTTGCAATCGGGGGTGGTAAGAGAGCCGGGGAAGCGATAGAAGCTGCGATCGGAGGGAAGCAGATCGACAGGATTGATTTTGGCCGCCTCGACGCGGTTTTCTTTGCCAGGCGGAGGAATGTGCTGCCACAGCGTCCTGATCACAGGATTCTCTTTGCCGGCAACGACCGGGACTTCGATGACGAGAAACACTCCTTCCGGCGAGAAGTGCACGAATTGGATCGACATCCTCGGGCGCTTGCCACGAACAGCATTCTCGCCGGGTTCGCGGAAATGGATCTCGGTGAGATCGTACGGCTTCTTGCCCACTGTCAGCCAATAATTATCGGGAAACTTGAGGAGAATTCGATACTGGTTGCAATCGTTGACGACATCAAGGACCGACGGCTCGTAGGCGATTTTGAGGCCGTCCACCGGCAATTTCTCGGAAACTGAAATATCAATTGGCGCCTGCATTTTTCCGAGCTTGCACATCGCTCCCCAACTGAAAGGACCCTGCGGACCTTGCGCATACGTAAATTGCGGCGCGCATTTTGCCTCGCCCAAAGGCAGGTGCAAGTGGTGGTGCTCTGCATGGCCGGCGTGCTCGCCAGGTTCGAGCTTGTCCATATGCTCCATGACTTGGCTGAAGGCCGGCGCAGAGCTTCCTCCCGTGAGGAGACAAAATCCGGCCACGACCGCGGCCAAGCGCATGCGCGTCATTACGGGTTCACCTGGATCGTGGCCATCATGCCGAGATCCTCATGGGACAGAATGTGGCAGTGATAGACGAAGGTTCCGATATCCATGCCGCGGAAGTCCATCAGAAGCTCCACTTGTGGCGTAGGAACGTTTTTCTTTCCGACCCAGAATGGCACCTCGATCATGTCCAAAAACTGGCCGTCTATGGCCGGAGCCTGCTGCGCGCCGTTGGCCTCGAAATTGTCTTGAGAGAGAACCAGGAAATGGATCTGGTGCATATGGAATTCATGATTTTCCTGGGCAATGTTCTGAATAATCCATTTCTCCACGGATCCCTGCGTGGTGACCACGGCAGGCGGGTTGTTGCTGTCAAACACGACAGGGGTTTGGCCCACCTCGGTGATGAAGAACTGCGTGGGTTGAACCTCACTGAACTGGAACACTCGCGTTGTCGATATTGGCGTGTTGCTGATGCCGCCAAATCTCTGCTGCGTATTCCCGCCCGTGACCGGACCCACTCTGTCGTCGATGGTATCCGCGGAACTACCCAGTCGGATGTTAAATATCGACCGCGTGGGGTCACAAT
>DASQJB010000048.1:0-6983 GCA_035631295.1 Bryobacteraceae bacterium
TGCTGCGAGCCCCGCGCGTTCCGAAAACAACGTGGCTCCGATCGTGGCGCCGAAGGTTCCAGTCTTCAGGAAGATCGACGATTTGATTTTCCCTTGGATCTCCTGGTAAAATTCGCCATATTCAACTCCTTTTAAATGAAATTGGAACAAACTGTTCCCGGCAACGACGGGCTCGATGATTTAGACCGGACGGCGAGGGGACATACCTCGGTTTTACAAACAATTTACAAATGAAGGGTTAATTGGCGGCAGTAATAAGATGTTACTGCTTGTCGCTTCGGGACTTCTGGAAGGCAAGCGGCTCTCTTCAGAGACTCGCGGCACAACGAGCCTAGGGCTGTCCCCCTTGGAATCTATGCCAGTTGAGCCTTTTACTCCATCAGCGCGAAGGTCCACACCGACCCGCCGGCCGGCACTAGACGGGCGGCATAGCGACTGGCGACAATTCCTCCCACTCCCGACACGACCGTCACATATTGCCGCCCCTTGTGCGTGTAGGTGATGGCGGTGGAATTTACGCTCGATCCGGTCTTGAACTGCCACAGGGTCCTGCCGGTGCTTTCGTCCAGCGCGAGGAGCTCGCCTGTCAATTTGCCGGTGAATACGAGTCCCCCGGCAGTCGCGAGCATACCCGCGGAACTGGGCAGATCGGTTAAAGGGATCTCCCATTTCTTCTCGCCCGTGAGCGGATTGATCGCGGCGAAGTGGCCGACAACATTTCCCGGCTTGATTTCCGCCTGCCTTGCGATCACGCCGGTGGAGTCCTTGCCGTTTTCCACTCGCTTCGGCGGCGCGAGCTTCTGAATCCGCGGAATGTTGAAAGTGCTCGCGTAGATCAAGCCCGAGGTTGGATTGAACGCGATGGGGACGGCGTTCGTTCCGCGAGAAGGCCAAATCTCCACTTCTTCGCCGGCCGCAAAGCGCCGAAATACGTCGCTCAGCACTGGCCGGCCGGTTTTGAGATCGATCTCGGTGGCCCAATTCACTTTGACATAGGGATGCGCGGCGATGAGTTTGCAATTGGTGCGATCCAGCACGTAGAGAAAGCCGCTCTTGTTGGTCTGGATCATCACCTTTCGTATCTGACCTTGCACGGGGATATCGGCCAGCACCTGCTCATCGGTAGCGTCCACGTCGTAGACGTCGTTCGGCGTGTACTGGTAATAACACACCACTTCGCCCGTCTTGGGCCGGATCGCGAGCACACTGTTGGTGAACAAGCTGTCAAGATTTTCGCGAGGCCGGGGATCGTAAGGCTCGGCGTTGCCCGTTCCCCAATACACAAGGTCTAGCTGTGGATCGTAGGAGCCCGAGCGCCAAGTAGGCCCGCCTCCTTGCGACCACGCTTCGCTATTCTTAGGCCAAGTCTCCGAGCCAGGCTCGCCCGGCGCGGGGATCGTATATCGCCGCCATAACTTCTTTCCAGTGTCCGGATCCCAGCCGTCGAGGAATCCGCGTGTGGTCGATTCTCCGCCGGAGACGCCGGAGATCAACACGCCATTGGCGACAATTGGCCCGCCGGTGGAGTAATAGCCATCGCGCGTCTCGGCGAACTTCTGGTTCCAGATCTGCCTTCCGGTCTTCATATCCAGGGCCAGAACGTGGTTGTCGATGGTCACTCGAAATAGCTTGCCGTTATAGATCGTCGCCGAGCCGCGGTTGATGGCGGAGCGCGTGACGCCCGGCTCCAATTCCACTGGTGTGCGCCAGATCTGCCTGCCGGTTTCCACGTCGATGGCGAAGCTCCATTTGCCATTGACGATGTACATCACGCCGTTGTAAATGGTCGGCTGCCCCAGTTCGCCCAGATCATTCATCAGACTGGTGCTCCAGATGGGCACGAGCCGCTTTACGTTGGTCTTATTGATCTGTTTGAGCGGGCTATAGCTTTTCCGGTCGTTCCCCATGCTCTGCGTGAGCACGTTTTCCGGATTCTTGCCGTCGTTGTTGAGTTCTTCTGTAGTTTGGGTGAATCCTGGCGCGGCCGCGAAGCCGAGCGAGACCGCGAGTAGAACAGCGTTCTTCATGGCTTCCTCATGGAAGCGGCCGAGCCAAATACTTCAGCTCGGGTTTCTGATTCTCGGCTAGCGGCAGCCGATCCACGTTCATGAACATGGATACGACCTGGTAATAGGCGGAGCTGACCAAAAGATCCACCATGCCGCGCTCACCGAAAAGATTCTTCGCCGTGGCGAAGTTGGCGTCGCTCACTTGCCTGGTCTTGAATAACTCGGTGAGCAGATTGTACACGGCCTCTTCGTCGGCGGACATCCCGGCTGGCCGCTTTCCTTCCGCGATGGCCTTGGCTTTGTCCTCGCTCAGCCCGGCCTGTACCGCCGCGCGGCTATGGGCAGTCCATTCCTGCTGCGCGGCCCAATACCGCGCCGTGATTGCGAGCGCCAGTTCTTTCAGCTTGTCCGGAACCGACATATGAAACCGCACGCGCTCGCCCATTTGGAAGAACAACTCGCCGGCCTCGGGGCTGCGGAGGAACAGGTTGAAGGTCGCGCCAGGACCCCGGCCGGCCACCACCATTTCGGCATATTTCTTCTGTTCGGGATTCATTTGCTCGTACGCAAGCGGCTGGAACCGGTCGCCTCTAATATTGAGCGCCTTCCCGTTGACAGTCGATTGGGCGGACTTGGGAGAAATCGGCCCGGGAACGGGCGTCGCAAAACCCATTCCCGCCGCTGGAAGTGGATTTTCAAGCGGCTTCAGCTCCGGCTGCACTCCCGCGGGCAAAGGATAGCGGTCCACGTCAAGCATGGTCGAGACCATGGTGTACCACCCGCTGAGCCCGGTCATGTCGACGATGCCCTTCTCGCCATACAGTTCTTTCGCGGCCTTGAACGTTGCATCCGTCACCTGATGCGTGGTGAGCAGCTCATCGATGAAGTTATAAGCGGCCTCCATGTTCGCTGGCATCCCGCTGGGGCGCTTCCCCGTGGCGATTGCCTCCACGATTTCGGGCTTCACTCCGTTCTGCAGCGCGGCGGCCTTATGGGCGTTCCACTCGAACTGCGCCATCCAGTAGCGGCCGGTCATAATTATCACCGTCTCGGCAATATCCCTGGGCAACGCGATGCGGAAACGCATCGCTTCGCCAAATTGCGCGGCCAGATCGCCCACCTCAGGACTGCGCAGCAAGACGTTGAACGGTCCCGCCGCGCCGCGGCGCGGCCCTGCGACCAGATGGTCGATCATGATCTTCTGCTGGGGCGTCATGTCGTCGTATTTGAGCGGCTTGAACCGGTCGCCCGCGAGCACGAGAGTGTGAGGATCGGGGGCTTGCTTGGCCTGTGGCGCAGGCGCCTGGCCGCTGGCGACGCACACCGCGGCGAGCACGCCCGCTCCGAGGAGATAAGAACGCATCGTGGACCTCCTATCGATCTTCTGTACACGACGCACAACGAAGGCGGTCGGCGGTTGCTTTGGCGAACCGAGGCAACCGCCCGCCTCTGTACGTCTAAGTCATGTTACGCCAAATTGCAGAGGAGCGCGCGGCGTGTTATCCAACATGGTCCAGAGTGCGTCATGAGTGTATGATTGTTGGTTCTGCATGACGACCCCCGCCGAAACCGCGGCCGCTCCGGCTGCGTCCAGCGCCTCGAAATCCGTTCCTCTGCTGCTTATTCTCTTTGCCGCCAGCGGCTGCTCGGCGCTGATTTATGAGGTGGTGTGGTATCAACTGCTGCAATTGGCGATCGGTTCCACTTCGGTTTCGCTCGGCATCCTGCTAGCGGCGTTCATGGGAGGTCTGTGCATCGGCAGCATCTGGTTCCCGCGGTTGAAGCTGCGGAGCCATCCTCTGCGCGTTTACGGGGCGCTGGAGCTTGGAATCGGCCTGCTCGGAGTTCTGGTGCTGTTCGTCATTCCGCTGCTGACGAGTGTCTACACAGCGGCGGTGGGTCTCGGCTTGCCAGGGATGCTGCTGCGAGGAGTGCTCGCCGCCATATGCCTGTTGCCGCCGACCATTCTGATGGGGGCGTCTTTGCCCGCCATTGTGCGCTGGAGCGAGTCGCAAAGGCAGGATGCTTCGTGGTGGGGATTCCTCTATGGAGGTAACACCGCCGGCGCAGTCTTCGGCTGTCTGCTCGCCGGCTTTTATCTGCTGCGAGTACACAACACCGCCGTGGCGACCTATGCCGCCGCGGCTCTCAATTTCGCCGTCGCGTTGATCGCGTATTTGCTAAGCGCGGGTCAAACGTGGTGGTCTACGGGCCGAGCCGAGCCTGGCAGCGCGGCCGAACCTGCTGCCTCACCCACGAACTGGCTTGTCTATATCACCATCGCGCTTTCGGGCGCCTGCGCTCTTGGCGGCGAGGTCGTATGGACGCGGTTGATGGGATATTTGATGGGCGCGACCGTGTACGTCTTTTCCATCATCCTCGCGGTGTTCCTCACGGGACTCGCGATCGGCAGCGCGCTGGGGTCGGCCGCGTTGCGGGCCGTGCGGCCCAAGTTGGCGCTCGCGTGGTGCCAAATTCTGCTCTGCGGAGCCATTGCTTGGAGCGCCTACACGATTGCGGATTCCTTGCCTTACTGGCCCATCAATCCGCTGCTGGCGGCCAGCCCTTGGTTCACTTTCCAACTCGACTTGGCGCGGACGATTTGGACCCTTCTGCCGCCGACGATTCTCTGGGGCGCCAGCTTCCCACTGGCTCTGGCTGCGGCCGGTAAACCTAGCGACCCGGGCAAAACGGTCGGCGGAATTTACGCGGCCAATACGCTGGGCGCCATCGCCGGCGCCCTCGGCGTAAGCCTGATCCTGATTCCGTGGATCGGCACGCAGCAGACCCAGCGCCTTCTTCTGATCGTTTCGGCGTCCAGCGCCCTGTTCCTGTTGTTGCCGTACATCCGCGAAACGCGATCCATCGGCATGACGGTGCTGCTTGCCGTTTCGCTGGGCGTCGCGCTACGGCTCGCGTCGGGTCTGGATGCCGTTCCAGGCGAACTGATCGCCTATGGCCGCCGCATGGCGCTCAACTCAGGACAATCGCAAATCCTTTACACCGCAGAGGGCCGCAATTCCTCGGTGGCGATCTCGCAGTGGAACAACGGAGCTACTTACATCAACGTCAACGGGCGCGTCGAAGCCACCACTGAAATCTACGACATGAAACTTCAGCGCATGGTGGGCCATCTGCCCGCGCTGCTGCATCCGAATCCCAAGTCGGTGCTGGGCATCGGATTCGGCGCGGGAGTCTCCGCGGGAACGTTTACGCGCTATCCCTCCATCGAACACATCACCGTCTGCGAAATCGAGCAAGTAATTCCGCCCACGTCTACGCGGTATTTCAGTTTGCAGAATTATGGGGTGATGCTCAATCCCAAGACGCGTATCGTCTATGACGACGCTCGGCATTACGTCTGGACGACGCGGGACAGATTCGACATTATCGCTTCCGATCCGTTGGACGTATTCGTGAAGGGAACGGCGGCCTTGTACTCGAAAGAGTATTTCGAGGTTGTGAAGCAGCACCTGAATCCCGGCGGAATGTTTACGTTATACGTGCCGCTGTATGAAAGCGACGAGAACACAGTGCGAAGCGAGCTGGCGACATTCCTGGAAGCATTTCCCTACGGCACGGTCTGGGCGAATACTCGCGACGGCCGTGGCTACGACACGGTTTTTATGGGCCAAGCCGAGCCGTTGAAGATCGACCTCGACGAATTACAGGAACGATGGACCCGTTCCGATTATGCGCCGGCGGTGGAATCGCTGCGCCAAGTGGGGATTTCCTCGATCGTCGATCTACTCGCGACATATACCGGAGGCAAGCCTGATCTCGGCGAATGGACTAAGGGCGCGGACATCAACAGCGATCAGGATTTGCGCCTGCAATATATCGCGGGGTGGGGCATCAATTCGCAGCTCGAGGATCATATCTATCGTCAGATGCTCCGCTACAGCAAAGCCCCCTCAAACTTGTTCACCGGATCGCCGGAGCTGGTTCAATCGGTCCTCTCCGCGGTCCAAGCGGGGCGATAAGAGCGACAGGGGCATTGAGTCCCGGCCCGGCTTCCGAAAAGCCATATCCCTATCGGGGCGCCAGCCACATCGCGGCGCGCTTGGACCGGCTGCCCATGACGCGCTCCCTTTGGCGGCTGGTGTTTTTGATCGCGCTGGGCGGCGTTTTCGAGTTCTACGATATCTTCCTCAGCGCCTACATCGCTCCCGGTTTGATTGCGAACGGCATGTATCCCAATGGTGTCGGCTAGTTCGTCTTCTGGTCATTCGCCGGAATGTTTGTTGGCTGCATCGGATTTGGCCCTATCGCGGACAAGCTGGGCCGCAGGTCGATTTTCATTTCAGCTTTAGCCTGGTATTCCGTCGCCAGCGCGATCATGGCGTTTCAGAATTTTGCCGCTCAAGTGAATGCCTGGCGTTTTCTCGCCGGCATCGGCGCCGGGTTGGAGCAAGTGACCATCGATACGTTTCTTGCCGAAATTGTTCCAGTCAGGGCGCGCGGGAAGGCTTTCGCGTTCTGCCAGTTCGTCCAGTTCAGCGCTGTGCCGGTGGTCGCGCTGCTGGGATGGCTCATGGTTCCGAGGCAGCCGCTGGGGTTCGCCGGCTGGCGCTGGGTGACCCTAATTGGATCGGCGGGCGCATTGCTGGCGTGGCAGTTTCGCCGTGGACTGCCGGAAAGCCCGCGCTGGCTTGCGCTGCATGGGCGCGAAGCCGAAGCGGAGCGTGTGATGAAGGAACTCGAAGGGCGGGTCGAACGCGATGTGGGCAGCCTGCTTATTCCGCCGCGGCCGCTGCTGCGCCGGCTCCATCAGCCAAGAGCAGTCTGCGCGAGATCTTACGTCCGCCATACGGGAAACGCACGCTGGTCATGTCGGTCTTCAATCTGACGCAGACCATCGCCTTCTACGGATTCGGCTCCTGGGTTCCGACTCTGCTGATCGCGAAAGGCATCCATATCACCACGAGCCTGCAATACGCCTCCATCATTGCGATTGCGAATCCGGGGTCCGCT
>DASQJB010000049.1:0-34015 GCA_035631295.1 Bryobacteraceae bacterium
GAACTGGCTTTGTTTTTGGCCTCGGAACAGTCGAATCACATCTCAGGACGGCTGATTGGGGTGCAGGACGATTGGAGGAAGTTGAAGGACAAGACGATCAGCCCGGAGATATTCCGGCTGCGGAGGTTGCAGAAGGCGTGATGGGTTGCGGCCGCGCCAGGCGGGGGCGCGGGCTATTTGCGGGGCCAACCGTAAGCTCTTCCTTTTCGCTCCGCTCGCCTTTCTCGTTGATGCGCAGCACCAAGCTGGTTTTCATCTCTCCGAGGGCGAAGCCCAAAACATATTACTCTCGCAAAGGCGCAAAGCACGCAAAGAGATCCTTTGATTCTCTCTACGAGCTTTGCGCCTTTGCGAGAGATAAGGTTTTCCTTCGACCGACACTCTCAATTTCGAGAACTAGGCCGTCGAGTCTGAATTGCGCTTGTTCGATCTGGGATAGCTCCGCGGTTTGGCCAGGGCCTCTGAGCACGGACGCTTCGCTAGCCCATTTGCCGGCCAAGAAAGCGAGCTTCTTCATCGCAGCGCGCCGGGCTTCAATATCGGGCATCATGACGGGGATTACAGACGCCCGCTGAGGACGAAAGGTTCCCGCGCCGCGCAAAAATCGGGAGGCGGCCGCTGGGCCGCCCTGCGCATAGGCTATTGATTCCGCAGGTCTCGACACGAGTGTCGAGGACGGCAGGCAAGAGTGCCTGCGCCACCACGAAGGCTCAAATGTGGCGCCTGGTTAACTTTCAGGACGACATACTAGCGCAACAGGGCCAGGCTTTGGGCGGCCATCTTGCGCATGTTTTCGCCGCGGTCGTTTTGCAAGGGCGCGAGAATTTGGGCGAATTCGGGATCTCCTAGCTTGCCCATCGCCCACACGGCGGCGCGCCGGGAAACAGGATCGTCTCCATAGATCAGATCGACAAGTTTACGGCGCGCCTCGGCGTCGCTCGCTTTGCAAAGGCCCACCAGGGCGTTGATGGCGACCCGGCGATTGGAATCCGCCGTGGCGTCCAGAACAGGGCGCGAGCCTGCGGGGTGTTCATTCCCCACAGAGACTCGACGGCGTTGGCGCGCAGGCGGGCGTCTTGAGAGGTGAGAAATCGCCGGACTCGGCCCACGTTGACATTGCCCCGGCCGAGCAACAGAGCGGCCTTGGAGCGGACTTCGGCGCTGGGATGCCGTTCCAACTGGGTCAAATACACGGTGACCCGTGAGGAATCCGAAATCGCTTCCACCATGCTCATGACGCGCTGCGCGATTTCCCTCGGAACGGCGGCCCCGAGACCGTCGGCGTTTTCCAACATTTTGCGCAAGAGGCGGGCTTCCAGCATGGGCCGGCTCGCGGCCATGCGTCGAACCATGGAAAAGGCCTCCTCGTGCGTGAGAGCCTTTTCGTCCACCAAAAGGTCGATGAGGGAATCGTCGCCGCTAATCAAACCGCCCACGTACTCGGCGCCCGGCAGCCTTTCTGTATCGGGATTGGTAAGTAACCAGGCGCGCCGCAGCCGCACAAAATTGGCCGGATCTTTGGCCTGGAGGTTCCGAATTGTACTAATTGCGTCCGCACGGCGCAGGGCGAACAGGACACTGCTTGCCGCAGCGTCTCGTCCATCGCCTCCTTGGCGGCCTCCCTGCCGGAAATGGGTTTCCGGGCAAGCGCCTCAAATGCTTGGGTTAAAGCATCCGTGTTTCTTATCGGCAGCCCCGCCGCCAGCCAATAGGGGGAGGATGGGGCGTTGGCTTGCATGAATTCTCGGGTGTGCGCACGCAGGGGCGAGCAGGGATGCGCTTTGATGCACTCTTTGTCCGAGCTGGTTTGCGCAGCAATTGCCGTACCCCGGAGATCCCTCTGGTGCGTCAGACAAGGCGTTCGGTTTATACTGGACCCAGGTCTGTACTTTGACCTTGAGCAGTGAAAGGAGCTGGTTTATGATGCAAGCGCCCGCCTCCTTGCGGAAGTTCGTCCTGCGTTCAGCCGCCGGATGCGCCCTTCTTTCCTTGATCGCTTTTCCAGTATGGGCCGGCGACAAAGAGAAGGATCCCGACCAGATCGGCAATCGCGACGTCGGCAAGGGCGTCAATTTCTACTCGATCGATAAAGAAATCGCGCTGGGCAAGCAACTCGCGCAAGACGTCGAGCGGCAAGCGAAGATTATCGACGATCCGGTGATTGCCGAATATGTGAACCGGGTGGGCCAGAACCTGGTGCGCAACTCCGACGCCAAGGTGCCATTCACCATCAAGGTCATCGATACGGAAGACATTAACGCGTTCGCGCTTCCGGGCGGCTTCTTCTTCGTGAACTCGGGGCTGATTCTCAAAGCCGACACGGAGTCGGAACTGGCGGGCGTGATGGCGCATGAGATCGCGCACGTCGCCGCGCGGCACGGCACGCGTCAGGCCACCAAGGGCGAGATCGCGCAATTGGCCACCATCCCCCTGATCTTCTGGGGCGGCTGGGCCGGTTTCGGCGCGCGCCAGGGAGCCAGCATTCTGCTCCCCATCGGCTTCCTCCAGTTCTCCAAGGCGATGGAGTCCGAGGCGGACATGCTCGGTTTGCAATACATGTACAAGACCGGCTACGATCCCGAAGCGTTCGTGGATTTCTTTGAAAAGATCGAGTCGCTGGAGAAGAAGAAGCCAGGAACCGTCTCCAAGCTTTTCTCGACTCATCCGCCCACCGACGATCGCATCGCGACGACGCAGAAGAATATCCAGACGATGCTCAAGGAGCGGCCCGAATACGTGGTGACCACCTCGGAGTTCGACACAGTGAAGGCGCGCTTGCAGATGCTGCATAACCGCCGCACCATTGACACCAAGGACCAGAACCGGCCGCGCCTGAACCGCAAACCGGGTTCGGGGACGAGTACGGCGGGCGATTCCGGCTCCGGGTCCACCACCAATAGCGGCGATTCCGACGACCGGCCGACTTTGAAGCGCCGTCCGCAGGATTAAGCGAAATGCCGTCCCCCAGCGCGGGGACTAAAGTCCCCGTTGCAGGCTAAAGCCTGCTCCACCCTTACTCCGTAACCCGGCTGTGGAGCGTTCTCTCGCTGATGTCCAGGACCCGCGCCGCGCGCCGCTTGTTGTTCCCCGCCAACGAAAGGGTGTGCCGGATATAGGCATCCTGCATTTCTCGCAGCGTCGCGCCGGCCCGGAACGTGAAAGCGGGTTCTTGGTTTCTCTGACCCTCCGAAGGCGACGGCAGGCTCACTGTAGAGGCTCCAAAAGCAGGGGGCAAATGGTTTGCTTGGAGCATTCCCTCGCGGGCGATGATTAGAGCGCGCTCCAGCACATTCCGCAATTCGCGGATGTTGCCCGGCCAGGAATGGCACATCAGCGCCGCCATGGCGGAAGGCTCCACTCCAGTAACACGGCAGCCGTGCCGCTCATTCAATTCACGGATGAGTGCATCGGCCAAGAGCCCAAGATCCTCTTTGCGGTGGCGCAGAGCCGGCATGGTGATCTGGAAAACGTTCAACCGGTAGTAAAGATCTTCCCTGAGCAACTTCTCTTGAACCGCCTCGGCAGGCGGACGATTGGTCGCGGCGAGCACCCTCACATCGACAGGCGTCTCGCTGCTGGCGCCCAAACGCCGGATCCTTCCATCCTGGAGCACCCGCAGCAACTTAGCCTGCATTCCCATCGGCATTTCCGCGATTTCGTCCAGAAACAGCGTGCCCCTGTGCGCCTGCTCGAAGCAGCCGGGCCGGCGGGTAAGCGCTCCCGTAAAAGCTCCGCGCTCATGACCGAACAACTCGCTCTCGATAAGGCTCTCAGGCATCGCCGCGCAATTGATGGCCACGAACGGAGCATCAGCACGCGGGCTGAGCTGGTGGATAGCGCGCGCGACCAGTTCCTTGCCAGCCCCGCTCTCGCCGGTGATCAGCACCGTGGCGTCGCTGGGAGCCACGCGTTGGATCAACGCGAAAGCCTGCTGCATCGCGCGGCATTGACCCACGAGGCCGGCCAGTCCACCGCGATAACCCACTTGCCGCCGCAGCAGGGCGGCTTCGCGAGCCATGCTTTCCACGCGAACGGCGCGCTCCAGAAGGGCCTCGAGGACCGGCTGGTTCACGGGCTTTTCGAGAAACCAGAACGCCCTCAGATCGTGCACGATCGAAACCGCCTGGCCGATGTCGCCGAAGCCCGTCAAAACGATGACAGGCGTCAAGTCGCCGCGCGCCTGGAGCGTCCGCATCAACTCCATGCCGTCCATGCGGGGCATCATGAGGTCGGTGACGATGGCTTGGAATGGCGCGGCGCCGATCTTTTCCAGCGCCTCCTCGCCGTTGGCCGCGCCCTCGGCGACGTATCCCATGGAGCAGACCAGCGCCGCTACGATGCGGCGTTGCTCATCGTCATCCTCCACTACCAGAACTCGGATGGGATCGGCTTGTTCGGAGGAGGATGCCGCGTTTCGATCTACTTCGACTGCTGCGCTCGCCTTCATAGAATCGGGCGCCATCTCCGGAGGCGCAGATGTTTCTCGTGTTTCTTAATTCTAATCCTACGGGGTTGTCGGTTGCATTAGGCGTTGCGGATTGCGCGTGCTGGCCCTCGCCCTCACAGGCTAGGCTGAAGACCGGCTTCCGGGCGAGCGCCTACTCGCGGGGCGCGGCGGCAGCGCGATCGGCGGCGGGCAAAGTGAAATAAAATGTCGCGCCCGCGCCGGGTTGAGACTCGGCCCAGACGCGGCCGCCGTGCGCCTCGACGATGCGCTTGCAGATCGCGAGGCCAACACCCGTTCCAGGATATTTTCCGGCGGGGTGTAGGCGCTGGAAGGCCTGGAAGATTCTATCCGCGTACTTGGGATCGAATCCGATCCCGTCGTCCCGCACCCAGACGCGCCACTCCTCCTCTTGGCGCTCGGCGCCCACATGGATCCGCGGTTTTTCGCCGGGTCGCCGGAATTTGATGGCATTGGAAAGTAGATTTTGGAACACCAGACTCAATTTCAGCGGATCGACATCCAGTTCGGGAAGAGGATCCGCCACGATTTCCGCGCCTGTCTCTCGAACGCTCGCCACCAGGGTGTAGCGAGCCTGCTCCAGAACGCGATTCAACGCGGCCGGAACCCGCGCCGGCTCTTGCGCGCTCGCCTGAGTATAGACAATCAAATCGGCGATCAGCGCTTGCATCCGTTTGGCGCCCTCGGCCGCAAACGCCATATATTGCCGCTGCTCGGCGGTTAGCCTTCCTTGCCAACTTTGCTCTAAAAGAGCCGTGTAGGTAACGACCATTCTCAGCGGCTCCCTGAGATCGTGGCTCGCGACATAGGCGAACTGACGCAAATCGCTGTTGGAGCGCTCCAGGCTCGCGGTCCGCGCCCTCACGCGCTCCTCGAGCTCGCGGTTCAGCTCGTCGGCGCGGGCGATTTCTTCTTGTAGTTTCCGGTTGGCCACGGCGGCGCGCGACGCCGCGTGGTCGCGCTCCGCGGCGTAGCGTTGAACGATCCGATAGGACCAAATGAGCAGCAAGAGCGTGGCGATGCTCCCCACGACGAAGAAGCCGCCGACTTCGACATCGGCGAAGGTGGAGGCCCCCTTACGCTCGGCCAATAACCGGTCCTCTTCGGCAATCATCCGGTTGGCGATATCGTGGATCTGAACCGAAAGGGCGAGCCCGCTCCGGCGTTCCATAGCTCTGATTTCGTCGTTATTGGCCATGCCCAGTTGCGCCGTTTGCATGAGGAATTTCGCACGTGCGTCCACCAGACCCTCGAAGACCCGCACGTTGTTTTGTTGCGCGGAGTTGTCTTTCGTCAGCTCGCGCAGCCGCCGGAGGGCTTCCGGCGCGCGGGATACCGCGGCTTCCACGGGAACCAGAAAACTAGGCTCGCCCGTGAGGACGAATCCGCGCCGGCCAGTTTCGGCGTCCGCGAGTGTCGTTTGGATGTCGTAGATCGCCTCTTGCACCGCCCGGGCGTGGTCCACCAGCCGCACTTCCTCGCGATAGCGCCAGCGCGACCATAAGGCCGCGATCATGAGCAGGATCGGGATGACCGCGATCCACTGGTAGGCGTATTTTGTCCGCCGGAACACCGTATTTGTGGCTGTTCCTATAAGTTAACAAGCCGTCAAGCGGCGACAGCTGCGCTGCCCGCGATTGTTCCGCCACGCAGCGGACCTTACGAAGCCCGCCTCACTCTGCATGCTGACCTCCCGGACTGGTCAATGCGGCAGAGAAGCACGAAGAGAGTTTGCGCGCTCCACGGGCGCGCGGCCTCCAGAGAAGCAGCGCGAACCGAGCTAGCAGAACCAGCGCGATCGTGCAGGGACACGCGATCAGCCGGCCCCCAGGCAAAGACGAATCTGAACGAACACCGGCCAGCACGTAGTCCAATTGGTAGATTGACTGCGAATCGTTTCGTCTTTGCGCGACAACGCGAATATCGGGATCGCACGGGACGAGACAATTCACCCGGTAACGCCGCAATTCCGCTCAGATGAAGATTTTCGAGGGTGAGGCGCCGGTTGGGGCCGCCCGAAGGCAACTCGGCCTGAAACTCGATTTGGATCTGGCCGCGGCTCTCTTTCATCTGCTGGATGTTTGGAAATTGGCGAGCTGAGGCGTGAGCGGATGGCCGTCGACGGCGAGCGACAAATCGCCGAGCACCTCGGGGGCGTACTCGCGATTTGGGGGGTGGCTGTCTGCGCCACGGCGCTCAGCGAGAACGAATTCAGGATCGCGGTGCACTGGGTTGCTTTCATGTGCAATTCGTCTCCGTTTCCGGTCTGGCGGAAGGCGGCAGAGATCTGGCCTCGCCTATTGATTTAGGACGCCCGGACGCGGGCTTATATATGACGCCCAAGGCGGCAGGAAGAGCGTAAGGATTGTAATAAGCGCGGAATAGCGGCGCCAACGGATACTTCGCGCCGCTACTTGATTTCCTTTTCGATCTGCTGCAGCAGTGGGATGTCCTTGGCGGCGGGAGAATCGGGCAGCGCTTTCAGATAGGCGTAGATGTCGGCCAACTGGGCATCGGAGATCACTTTGGCGGAATACGGAGGCATGTTCCTGGGCGCACCCGGGCTCCTGACCAGCGCGGTGAACGTCGCTTGGGTCATCTTCATCGGATTCAGGCGATTCCCCGCGGGTCCGTTTTGCGCCGAAAATCCGTGGCAGCCGTAGCAGGTGTACTTCAGGAAGAGCTCCTTGCCGTTTTTGGCGTCGCCGGTTGGCGCTGCGCCGTTGGTGGCCGGCGCCTGGGCTAAGAGCGCTGCGGCGCCCAGAACCAGGATCGACGCGGTTGCGATTTGCATCAACTTGCTCATGACCGTGTTCCTCTGCGCCCTTTAATATACTCCACGTACATCGCAGTATAGAATACGCTCATGATCAATCGCCGTTCGTCGCTGCGCGCGTTCGCAGCCGCGTGGATATGCACTGCGTCGTTCTCGCCCGAATTGCTTCACGCCCAGCAAACCGCGCGGCCCACGCGCTTTGAAGCTGATATCCAACGAATTCTCGAACGGGAAAAGACAGCTCCGCCGCCGCATCAGGGAATCCTCTTCATTGGCAGCAGCATTTTCCGCCTCTGGACTCAGCTCGGCGAGCAGATGGCACCGCTGCCGGTTTTCAATCACGCCTTCGGCGGCGCGGTCACGCAAGACATTCAGGATCGCATCGAACAATTGGTGCTGCCCTATCGGCCGCGCATCGTGGTTTACTACTGCGGCAGCAACGACGTGAATGCAGGCGAGTCCGCGCAAGCCATCATCGGGCGCACGAAGCAATTTCTCCGATTTGTCAACGAGAGGCTGCCGGATACGTTTGTGTATTACACGTCAATCCAGAAAGCCCCGGATAAGCGGAGCCGATGGGATGTAGTCGACGCTGTCAATCGTGAAATGGAGAGCTACAGCCGCCAATCGCGGCATTTGGGCTTCATCGATTTGAATCCGGTGCTCTTCGACCACCAAGGCAATCTGCGCGAAGATCTGTTTCTTCCCGACAAGCTCCACTTCCGGCCGGAATCGACGGCTTATGCGGAGTTCGCGCAGGTAGTCAAGCCGATTCTTACGAAAGCATGGGAGAGCGGTGTTGGATTGCCGAAGAATTAGACGCGTTGCGCTCCCAGATGAAGCGCAATCCGTGCAACGTGAGGTCCTCGTCGTAGATCTTCACCCAGCGCGACGAGCGCACGATCATGTGCCCTTGCCCGCCCGTGGCGACGGCCTTTAGACCCTGCCCCAATTCGCTGGCCAGCCTTTCCAGTACGCCGTCGATCATGCCGATGAAGCCGTAATACAGGCCGGATGTAATGCTGCCTACCGTGTTCGAGCCGATCAGTTTCTCGGGCTCGCGGAAATCCACCATGGGCAGCCGGGCCGTCTGCGCGACCAGCCCGGAAATCGACATGCCGACGCCAGGGCAGATCACGCCTCCTAGAAACTCTCCGGACGCGGAAACAATATCAAAGTTGATCGTAGTGCCGAGATCCACCGCGACCACGGGGCCGCCGTAATTGCGCAACGCAGCGACGGCGTTCGCCAGCCGGTCCGCGCCCACCTCGCGAGGGTTGTCGTAGCGGATGGGAAGGCCGAGATCCAAAGCCGTGCTCACAAACACCGGCCGGCGTGAGAAATATCGCTGCGCCATTGCTTCCAGCGGCTGATCGACGGCCGGCACGACGCTCGAAATGATGACGCCGTCTACCGACGAAAGATCGAGGGAAGAGAGCGAGAACAAGTTGCGCAGCAGGATGCCCCATTCATCCGCGGTCTGCTCTCGAATGGTTCTCAGGCGCCACCGCCCGGCCAAACGCTCGCCCTGGAAGGCGCCGATGGTGACGTTGGTGTTGCCTACGTCTAGCGCAAGAAGCATGCTCGATTATCCTCCGTTGTACGACTAGTCCTGAAAATCTTCGCAAGCCGCGACGATTTTCGTGGCGCACGCACTCTTGCGTGCCGCGTCGAGACTCGTCTCGACGCCTGCCGGAGTCTTCGCCAGAGCCAGGCCTTGACATAAGTGTCGAGGCGGCAGGCACGAGTGCCTGCGCCACCGCATTGGTTGGGGCTCCGCTGCTTTGTGGGGCCTGCCTTTTAGGCTGCCGCCGGGCTTTTGCCCGGCGCTCGCTGTCACGGCCGGGCGCGAGACGCCGCGCAAAAGCGCGGCTCCAAGCTGAAAGCCAGGCCCCACCACTCACAGCTCGATGACGCGGCGGCCTTCGATGCGGTAGCGGCCCGAAAGCGCGAGCGCGATGGCTTCGCTATAAATGCGGTGCTCCTCTTTGAGAATGCGCTCCGCCAGCGACTCCGCTGTGTCGTCATCCAGAACCGGAACCACCGCCTGCTTCAGAATCGGCCCGGAATCCACTCCCTCGTCCACCAAATGCACGGTGCAGCCGGAGAACTTCACTCCGTGGCGGATAGCCTGATGTTGGGCGTCCAGGCCGGGGAAAGCCGGCAGGAGCGACGGATGAATGTTCAGGATTCGTCCCGAAAATTGCCGAATAAAATGCCCGCTCAAGACGCGCATGTAGCCTGCCAAGCAGACCAGGTCTACCCGCGCGGCGCAAAGCTCCGCGATGAGCTGGCGGTCGTAAACTTCGCGGTCAAGACCCTGAGAGGGCAGCCCGAGCGAGGGAAGACCGCGCTCGTAGGCCAGGCGCAAGCCCTGGGCCTCCGACCGGTTTGAGATCACCACGGCGATTGCTGCGTCCAGCCGCCCTTCGGCGATGGAATCGGCGATGGCGGCGAAGTTCGAGCCGCGGCCGGAGATGAGAATGCCCAGGCGCCCGCTCATTGATATACGACGCCGTGTCCCCGGACCACTTCTCCGATCTTATGCCAGGGCTCACGCAGGCTGTCCAGCAGCTTCGCCGCTTCCTTGCGGCGGCGCGGAGAGATCGCCACCACCATTCCGATGCCCAGGTTAAACGTGCGCCGCCAATCGTCGACCGGTATGCGACCAATACGGCGGAGCAGCTCAAAAATCGGCAACACCGGCCAAGAGCTGACCTTGATGCGCGCCCCCAATCCCTTGGGCAGAATCCGCGGAACATTCTCCGTGATTCCTCCCCCGGTGATGTGCGCCGCGCCTTTAAGAAATCCGGCGTGATGAAGGGCGCGCAGAGGCTTGAGATAGCTGCGATGGATCTTCAGCAGCTCTTCCGCCACCGACCCGCCCAATTCAGCCAGCTCCGTATCCGCCGCGTGGCCCGCCATTTCAAACAGCAGCTTTCGCGCGAGCGAATATCCGTTCGTGTGCAGGCCCGTGGAGGGCAAGCCCAGCAAAATGTCGCCGGCTTTGATAGACGCGCCCGTGATCATGCGCTTCCGCTCCACCACGCCGGCGATGAACCCGGCGAGGTCGTACTCGCCCTTGGCGTAGAGCCCCGGCATCTCAGCGGTCTCGCCGCCGATCAGGGCGCACCCGTTGGCGCGGCATCCGCGGGCGATGCCTGAAACGACTTGGGCGGCGACGCGCGCATCTAGCTTCCCTACCGCGAAATAGTCAAGGAAGAACAAGGGAATCGCGCCCTGAACCGCGATATCGTTGACGCAGTGATTCACCAGATCCTCACCGATGGTGGAATGCTGGCCGGTGAGAAAGGCGAGCTTGATTTTCGTGCCAACTCCGTCAGCCGAGCTCACCAGAACCGGCTCGCGGTAGCCCTTCAACAAATAGCCTCCGCCGAAGCTGCCGATATCGGTGAGGACGCTGGAAGGGAACGTTTTCCGGGCAATTTTGCGGATCAACGAGACCGCGCGATCCGCCTCGTCTATGTCGACGCCGGCCTTTTTGTAGGTGATTCGATCTTTGGGATGCGGTCGCTGCGCCATGCGGGGAATATCCATGATAGGGCATCAGGGTCTCGCGTACAGGTTTCAGAAAGTTGACCGCTCCCTGACCGTCGCGGCTCAGAATGGGCGCTTTAGTCAGCAGCTACCTACTGAGCCGCGACCGTCAGGGAGCGGTTCTTCGTTTAGCTCAGCGAGATCGCGGACGCTCCCGCGAAGCTCACTAGTACGCCCAGTTCGCGCTCATCGCCGCCGCCCGGTCGAATCGCTCCGTCCACCTCGAATTCGACTTTCACTTGTCCAGCCTCCAGCGATGGAACCGCAGCGGAATATTCGTGCTCCCCCGCGGTGGAGAAGACGGACGGCGCGAGCGGCGTTCCGTTGAGGGCGGCCGACAGCGCCAGCGCGGGATGCTGCTCCAAAACCTCCTTCGGCAAGTGGAACCGGAACAACAACGTGGCGGGAGCGAGCCGGGTCGTCACGTTTAGCACGGCCGAGAAGCGCCGCGCGGTCCACCGCCAGGACTCATATTCGAGGTCATACCAGCCGCGACCGAGGCTGAACGCCGCCGCCGGCTGGACCAAACGGCTGTCCGCAAGAAGGTAAGCTCGCGTGTCGCCCTCGGGCGTCACCGGATCGGACCTGGAAGCCTTTGCTCCAACGGTTCCGTAGCTCCGCACGTCCCACCCCGCGCGCCGCAGCAACCGCTTGAGCGCGGTTTCCGAAAAGACCCAGAAATTCGTGTTGTCTTGATTCAGCTCGTTGTCGTCCACCAGGTACGCGAGGGGAAAAGCTCCAAAATCGAGCTTGCCGCCGGGAGCAAGCGAGGCGACGCGAGTGCTAAGGAACAGGTGGCGGCTGTTTCGCGCCAGAGTTTCGAGCACCAGGAACGGGTTCTTCAAGTGATACAGCACGCCCAGCAGCAAAGCCAGGCCGTAAGTGGAGCCGGGCAGACTCGGCCGCTGGTCCAGATCCACGGCATGAATGCCGATGCCAGAGCCCAGAAGCTGTTTCATTTTGCGCACGCCCAGCATTGCGTTGTAGTTGGTAGGGGCGTGATCGATGCAATCGATGCGGCTCGCGCCCAGCGATTCCAGGAAAAACGCAACGTCGCCGTCCCCACAGCCGACGTCGAGCACAGGCGAGCTTCCCATAAGACTGCGCAACTTTTCGACGTCGCCGCCAAGGAAGCCGTCCAAGGTGTCGATCGCGCCGAGAGAGGCCCACGGGTACCACATCGCTCCGGTCAGCGGATTGGCGTCTTTGAGCGATCTCAGCCGTTCATGGTACTGGTTGCCGAGAGCGCGCAGGGTTGGTTTGCGGCTCATGCGAATTTTTCATGATAAGCCTTCGAGGAAAGGCGCGGCTGCCTTTTGCCGCGGCGAAGCCCCGCGCAGCCGATCGCCGCCGCGGCAGCGAAACCGGCGAATGTCATGACTCCACCCAAATACACCGAGACCGGCCGGTAGCGCATCTCGACGCGATGGACTCCCGAATCGACGGCCACGCCGCGCAGCGCTCCGTCTATTTCGAGGATCGGCGCGCGCCGCGAATCGACGCTCGCCTTCCAGCCCGGAAAGAACGTTTCGCTGACGATGACGATCCCTTTGCAAGCCATGCGCGCTTCCAGTACGAACCTCGCGGCGCCGCGTTCGAGAATCCGGACCTGATCGGCGCCGCCGCAGCGCTCCAGGACCGGCGCCGGTCCCGTCACAAACGCTTGGTGTCGCAAGTCCGCTGCTTCGAGGCCGTGCATCAGATAATCCTTACTAACCGCGGCAATCTCATGCACGGCCCATGCCCGCGGAAACGCGCCCTCGTTGCGGTACACCACCAGGCCGGAGCTTGAACGAAACACTTCGCTCTGGTCATCCCGAACCGGTTTGGGGCCGAGATAATGCGTGAGCGAGAAAAGCTGCTCGGGAATGCGGCTCTCCGAAACCGGCAGGCTCTCAATCTGAGCGACGTTCGAGGTCAACCCACCGAGATAAGCTTGCATCGCGTCGATGCCGTTCCAATCGCCCAGATTCGCGGGCACGAACTTTACATCCAGCTCCAAGCGCTCGAAATCCGGCTGGGAGCGGAGGAAATCGATGGCGTCCTGGTTCTTGCTCAGCTCGGCGAGGAAGCCACCGGGATGGTCGCGGTGGCGGTAGTTGTCTCCCGTGACCGTACCCAGCTCGAATAGCGCCAAGCCGGTGATGAGAATGGCTGCCGCGCCGCCTCGCAGCCGTTGCGATTTCCAGCCCTGCAGGATGGCAGCCAGAGAGAGCGCGGCCAAGCCGAAAATGGCGAGCCGCTCATATTCGCGGCCAGTCTCCGCTCGAAAGGTTTTCGCGATGGCGAGCACCGGCCAGGGCAAGGCTCCGGCGAAAGTCAAAACCGGAATCCACCAGCGTCCCAAACGAGCGGCGCTGCGAATCGCGTCTACTCCGTAAGCCATCAGCACTGCAATTCCGAATTGCGCGATCGCCAGAGCCATTTCCGGAAAACTCGCCTTCTCCACGATGGGAATCGCCGAATAAGCCGCCCCATGGAAGACGGAAAACGCGCCGAACGCGAATAAGAGTCCGCCCAGAACGGAGGCGCCCAGCAGCCGGACTTCGCACGAATCGAATCTCGCACAGAACCCGATCAGCGCGACCGTCACCGCCGTCAAGCCCATGAAGGCGTCGTAAGCCGAGAAATGCCCCAGAACGAGACCGAGAACATCCAAGGGCGGCAGCGAAGCTTCCGCATGGATTGTGTACGGCACGCTTTGGTTCCAATAAATCCCGTACGGCAGGCCCACGAACCGAATCGCCCGGCTCCCATATTCATAGGCCGGTAGAATCTGCAAAGCGCCCGCCAGGATCGTGAACGCGCAAAACGCCGCCACCGGCTTCCACGCGCGCATTCGATTCCGCGCGATTTTATACAGCCAGAAGCCGGACGCCATGAGCGCGGCGAGAATGGGAATCTGATGATGCCCGCTCAAAAACGATATTCCCAGAAATGTTCCGGCCAGCGCGGCGCTGGCCGTAGGACGCCGGCCGCGGATCGAGCGAAGACAAAACACGGCCACTAGGGGAATCCAAACGACGCCATTCAGAATTTGCAGCCAACCGACGTTGCCGGCGAAACCGCCAAGAGCGAACGCCAATCCTCCCGCGATTGACGCGACACCGCTCAGGCCTAGATCGCGGCACAGCCAAAAGCAGAACAGCGCCGCCAGGACATGCGCGAACACGAAATACAGATTCAGAGCCATCTGCTGAAGATGGCCATCTTTGAGCGGGAGCAGAAACAGCGGCCAATTCAACGGATAAGCGGCGCCGGGCTGGAGCTGGCCGACAAGTGGTTGCCCTCCCCATTCGTGCGGGTCCCATAGCGGAACCTCGCCGCGATGCCAGGAGACGGCTTGAAATTGCAGCCACGGCATCACCTGATAAGCCATATCCGGCTGATCCACCCATGTGTACTGCTTGGTAAGCAGCTTCCAGAAGAAGCCGGTGACGATGAGGGAGAGGATCAGCGGGCCGAGAAACCAGCGCATAAGGTCATGGCTTCCGCGCGATCCCGATGATGGAGGTCGGCTTCCACGGCAGAAACGGATCAATGCGGCGCCACAACCATACGAACCGGTCGTAGATCTGCATCTGGTTCCAGTCCAGGCTGGTGCGCTTCAGAATTCGCCCGCTTACGTACCAGGGCAATCGGGAGACGCGGTTGAAGCGCAGGATGCGTTCCACCTCAAATCCCACGGATTCCATTTTCTTCTGCAATTCTGCTTCGGAATAGCGCCGGAAGTGCCCCAGCGCGACGTCGATGGTTCCGAAAACACTCTGTCCCTCCGGCACCAGCACCAAAGCCCTCCCGCCATGGTCCAGCGCCGAGTAAATGTTCGACAGCCCCAGATAGTCGTCCTTGATATGTTCCAGGACGTTGAGGCAGATGACTGTATCCATGGAGTTCGCGAATGGAGCGAAGTCGGAAGGGTCCGTCAGATCGCAGCGATGGGCTTCCAGGTTCAGACGATGAGTGAAGCGCGAAGAAAGGCGCCCGAGATATTCTGAGCTGAGGTCGGTGGCGAGATAGCGCTTGCGGCCGGGCAGCAGGGCGCGCGAAAGGTTGCCGATGCCGCTGCCGATCTCCAGGACGCGCTGTCCTACATAGGGCCGGATCGTATCGGCCATCCAGCGGTTGAAGCGCGGCGCCGCGGAGAGCGCATGAAGCGTCTTCGCTCCGGGATCTTTGTAAAGGTCGCCGGAGCGCGCGAACCGGAGAATGGAAAACACGATCTTGACCGCGTCTTTGCCCCGGATTTTCTTGCCTTCTTCGTATGTCCGGCCGTGATAACTCACGGGCACTTCATAGATGCGGGCGCCCCTCCGGGCGAGCTTGATGGTGATCTCGGGCTCGAAACCGAATCCATCGGACCGCAGCGGCGTCTCCTTCAGCAAGACCGTGCGGAAGGCTTTGTAGCCCGTGCCCATATCGGTGAGATTTACGTCCGCGACGATGTTGCACATTGCGGTGACGAACCGGTTGGCGACGGAGTGCCAGTAGTACATCACGCGGCGCTCGCCCACAATCATGAAGCGCGAGCCGTACACGGCGTCCGCTTTGCCTTCCACGAGCGGTTTCAAAAGCCTTGGATACTCCCGCGGATCGTATTCAAGATCGGCGTCTTGAATGAGGCAATATTCCCCGCTCGCTTCCTCAGCGGCGGTTCGGATTGCCGCCCCTTTTCCAAGATTGCGATCGTGCCGGATCAGCCGGATCAGCCCGGGATGGCGGGCCGCTGCCTCCGCCACAACCTTATCGGAGCCGTCGGTTGAGCCGTCGTCGGCAACGATAATTTCGCGTTCGAATCCTTCCGGGAGCGGCGCGGCGAGGACGCGCTCCAAGATAGTTCCGATGAACTCCTCTTCGTTATAGAGCGGGACCAGAATCGAAACGGTGGGGTTGGAATCTGTTCGCGCCACTGGAGAAACTATTCGTTTAGTATATCGAAGGATGACTTCAAGGACGCCGCGGCTCGGGTTGATCGCGCTCTCCATCGCTTTCGTCCTAATAGGCCTGGTGTTCGTGCGCCGTGTGGGCATAGAGACCGACGAGGCGATGCTCGCCAACGGGATCTACGATCACGGCGCGCCCTGGTACTCCTGGAAGTTCGGCGGCTACGAAGTTCCCGTGATGCTCATTACGTATTTGGGCGCGTTAAAAACGTGGCTTTTCAATCCATACTTCGCCATTTGGCGGCCGAGTCCGCTTTCTCTTCGCTTTCCGGCGCTGCTGGCGGGCGCGGGCACGCTGTGTCTGTTCTTTGCCTTCGTGGACCGCACTGTGGGGCGGATCGCGGCCTGGATGGCAACGTTGCTTCTGGCCACCGATTCGGCGTTTCTCCTGGTGGAAGCCACGGATTTCGGCTTTGTGGCGTTGCAATTTCTCATGAAACTCTCGGCGATTCTGCTGTTATTGCGTTTTCATCGCACGGGATCGCCATGGACGCTGGCCGGAGGCTTTTTTCTCTTCGGGCTGGCGCTGTGGGACAAAGCCGTCTTCGCCTGGGTTCTGTTCGGATTGGCGGCCGCAGCGGTTGTGATCTTCCCACGAGAAGTGTGGAGACATTTGACCCCGCGAAATCTCGCGATAGCCGCCGCTTCGATGACTTTTGGCGCCCTGCCGTTGGTGATCTACAACATCGCTCGGCCGCTGGAAACGATCCGCGCCAACGTCAAGGTCGCGCGCGAGCCGTTATCGGTGAAAGCAGACCACTTGATTCGCACGTTGGATGGCTATGAGCTATTTGGATTCGTGACGGCGAGCGATCCGGGCCCTCATCCCGGCTCGCCGCGCCGGATGTTTCAATCGGCGGCAGTGCGCTTGGCAAGTTGGCGAGGAGGATGGCGCCGCAACCTAACGCTGCCCGCGCTCGCGGCCGCAATCGTAACCATGCTGGCTGTGCGAAGAGCCCGAAAGCCAATCCTGTTCGGCCTCGCCGCCTGCGCCGCAACCTGGCTCGCCATGGCGCTCACCGACGGCGCGGGCGGGGCTGTGCAACACATCATCCTGCTCTGGCCATTTCCTGCCTTTGTAATCGGGACGGCCCTGGCGCAGGCGCCGCGGCTGTGGGCCGCCGGAGCCACCACGCTGCTTTGCCTGTCGAATCTCGCCGTCACAGACCAGTACTACGCCGAGCTGATTCGCAATGGACCGGCCATTCGCTTCACCGACGCCATCGAACCGCTTAATCAATACTTGCGAGATTCCCACGCGGAGCGCATCTTTATGGCCGATTGGGGATTCATCCACACGCTGAGCCTTCTCACCGAGGGGAGTCTTCCGGTTTACAACGTCGACGCGCGCGATTCCGGCGTGCTCTCCAGCATCGTCGCAGGTTCCACGCATCTGTTTGTGTCCCACACGCCGGAGTACGCATTCGTTCCCGAAACTCGCAAGCGGCTGGACGATCAGGCCCACAAGGACGGGTTGGAGGAAGAGCCAGTCGCCACAATCTCCGACCACAACGGGCGGCCGACGTTCGAAGTGTTCCGGTTTCGCAGAGTCGCGCTCACCAGTCGCACAAACCATGGCGGGCTTGAGCCCGCGTGGGACTTTAGTCCCGTTAGCGGTAAGCGCCGCTAAAGCGCCGCGCGGGCTAAAGCCCACCCTCCAAAACCGTCGCGGCCCGCGAAGATTCAAGGGTCTAAGCTACTCGATTTTGAGCTTGGCGATGGCCCCGTTCGGGCCCACGGCCCATCCTGCGTCCATCGTGAAGCTCAGCGCGTTATAGGCTCCGGAATCGAAAGTTTTCCAAGTTTTGCCGTCCATAGAAACGTCCGACCCGGATAGCCCTGTGGCGATCCACATCTTCTTCGGCGTGAGAAATGCCACTGCAGACCGGTAGCCGCCCACCGGAGCAGAAGACCAGGTCTTCCCGCCATCGCCGCTGATCGCGCCCGAGCGGCCAGCCTCCGCCGCTTTCATGTAATCGCCGCCCACGGCCACTCCGTGCATCTCCGAAAACGCCACGGAAAAAATCCCCGCGCTGGCCGAGTCGTTGCGGACAGGAGTTTTTGCGGCGTTCCATGTCTTGCCTCCGTCTTCGGTGTGAAGCACCCTCGCCCCGCCCGGTCCGCCCGTTCCAAACCACGCTTCGTGCAAACCACGGACGAATAGAGAGGAGTTGCTCGCGGCAAAGACACCTTCTTCCGCGTTCGCTGGCGGTCCCTTTTGGGGCTGCCAGTTCACTCCGTCCGAGGTGAGGTAAATAGTGAACCGTCCCTTCACCGGATCGCCCACGACGATTCCGTGCATGGGGTCCCACATGGCGATTGCGTCCCAGAATCCCTTGGGGTCAGGATTGACTCGCAACGCCTGCCAGTTTGCGCCCGCGTCCGCGGTTTTGTAGATCCGCGATTTTTCACCCGGACCACTGCTCAACAGAAAGGCAGTCTTCGCGTCGATGGCCCAAACTCCGCGGAAATCCAGATCGGCGGCGCCCGGGATTGTCGCTGTTTTCCATGTGGCGCCGCTGTCGGCGGTGCGCAGGAATGTGCCTTTTGCTCCGGAGGCCCAAGCGACCGCCGCGTTCACTGCGCTCACGCCGCGCAAGTTGGCGGTCGTGCCGCTTTGCTGAGGAACCCAGGCCTGGGCTGACGCCGCCGCCGTGGCGCTGAGTAGAACAAGCGTGCGTCTCAAATCTGAATTTACCGCGTTTGAGATAATTCGCCAATGCAATGGTTCGAAGACGAGGAATTCTGGCGCTGCTTTTACCCGTGGATGTTTTCGGAGCGCCGGTTTCAGGCCGCACCACTGGAAGTAGAGCAACTGCTGGCGCTGAGCGGCGTGAGCGAAGGCTCGGTGCTCGATCTTTGCTGCGGACCCGCGCGGCATGCCATTGCCCTGGCCGCGAAAGGGTTCCGCGTCACCGCGGTCGACCGCTCGCCATTCTTGTTGGAGAAGGCAAGAGAGCGGGCGGCCCAGGACAACGCCTCGATCGAGCTTGTTCAATCCGACTCGCGCGAATTCCTGCGCCCGCGCGCCTTCGATCTGGCGCTGAGCCTATTCACTTCTTTCGGCTATTTCGAGACCCGCGCCGAGGATTTGGCGCTGCTGCGCAGTATTCGCGCGAATCTGAAGCCCGGCGGCGTCTTCGTGATCGACGTGCTGGGAAAAGAGTATTATGCGGCCCTTCCCAGGAAAGGGCAGTGGGAGGAAGGCGCGAATGGAGAAGTTTTCGTGCAGCAAGCAGAGACCCTGCCGGGCTGGGCGAAAATACGCAATCACTGGCTGTGGGTGAAGGGCGAGCGCGCCCGCCGCTTCGATTTTGACCTGAACCTCTACTCGGGCCAGGAACTCGCCGCGGCCTTGGAGCAAGCTGGATTCTCCGATGTCCAGCTCTTCGGAAACCTCGCCGGAACGCCCTATGACTCGACGGCTACGCGCCTGGTCGCGCGGGCCATTGCGGGTAGTTAGCCAGATTTCGATATTCTGATCTGTAAGGAGAATCCGTCCATGAGCAAAGCATTCGCGATGCGTTTCCTCGCCGCAACGGCCCTTCTCTGCATGCTCGCCGCTACCTCGGCTTTCGCCCAGGCCAATGCGAAAAAGAAGAGCTACACGCTGCATGGAAAAATCGAGGCCGTGAAAGGCTCAGAGAAGAAAGTCACCGTAAAGCACGACAAGATCGAAGGCTATATGGGCGCCATGACCATGGATTACAAGGTCGCCGATGACGCGATGCTCAACAAGCTGAAGCCCGGCGACGAAATCACAGCGACGCTGTACGAGGACGACTACACGCTCTACGACATCCGGCTGACGCAGATCGACGACCGCGTGCGGCCCAAATAGCGCCGCAGAGCAATGCGCATCGCTGTCGTGTCCGACATCCACGGCAACCTCGCCGCGTTCGAAGCGGTGCTCGCCGATCTGCGGGAGACCTCGCCCGACTTGATCCTGCATGGCGGCGATTTGGCCGATGGAGGCTCGAGTCCCGCGGAGGTCGTGGATCGCGTTCGCAATCTAGGCTGGCCCGGAGTGCTGGGCAACACGGATGAGATCCACTCGCGACCCGGATCGCTGGAGGAATTCGCGAGCACATCGCAAGCGCCGGCGCCGATGTGGGATGCCGTTCGCAAAATGGCGGCGTGGACCCGCGAACGGCTTGGCGAAGACAGGATCGGCTGGCTGCGCGGGCTGCCGCTCGTCTTAACGCACGGGCCCGTCGCGCTGGTTCATGCAGGCCCTGAGAGTCCCTGGCGCTCGCCGGGAGCGCAAGCGAGCGACTCCGAGTTGGAATCGGCGTATGCTGCCCTCGGGCAGCCGATCGCCGTCTACGGGCACATCCATCAGCCGTTTATTCGAAGCGTTAGCCCTATAAACGGGACCAAAATGCTCGTCGCCAACGCCGGCAGCGTGAGCATGTCGTTCGACGGGGATCGCCGCGCCTCGTATCTATTGATCGATGACTCCAAACCGGCCATCCGGCGCGTTGAATATGACGTCGAGAGAGAGGTTCGCGTGCTCCGAGGCTGCGGCCTTCCACGCTCCGGGTGGATCGCGAGAACTCTCCTCAGCGCCTCTCCGCAGATGCCGTAACGAAGGCGCCGGCTACGGCGTCCGCCACCGCCTCCACCTGCTCCCGAGTCATCTCCGGATAGATCGGTAACGCCAGCACCTGCTCCGCGGCCGCTTCTGACACGGGAAAGTCGCCCGCGCGATATCCGAGGTCTGCGTGCGCTTCCATCAAATGAATCGGGACCGGATAGTGAATCGCATAGTGGATCTGGCGCGCGCGCAGGCATTCGATCAATGCTGGGCGCTGGGGCGCTCGAACGGAATAGACGCAATAGACATGCCGGACATCCGGCATGACATAGGGCGCAGCAACGCCGCTTTCCGCGAGCAGGCGCGTATACGTCGCGGCATGAGCGCGCCGGTCCTCGGTCCATCGCTCCAGGTAGCGCAGCTTGACGCGCAGGACGGCGCCCTGGATCCCCTCCATCCGATAGTTGTATCCTTTCAGCGCGTGATGATACTTGCGCTCCGTCCCCCAATCGCGAAGCAGACGGACAGTGCGGGCCAACTCAGGATCGTTGGTAGTTACGATTCCACCCTCTCCACAGGCTCCGAGATTCTTAGTCGGATAAAAGCTAAAGGCCGCCAAGTGGCCGAGCGAGCCTGCCCGCCGTCCTTTATATTCGGCTCCGTGGGCCTGAGCGGCGTCTTCGATGACGATCAGGTTATGTTTGCGCGCGATTTCCAGAGTCCGATCCATGTCCGCCGGCTGGCCGTACAGGTGCACGGGCACGATGGCCTTGGTTCGCGGCGTGATCCTGGCTTCGATCCGGGCTGGATCGAGATTGTATGCCTTGGGATCGATATCCACGAACACAGGCTTGGCGCCGGTGTAACGGATGGCGGCCGTGGTGGCGACGAAAGTAAACGGGACTGTAATCACTTCATCGCCCGGGCCTACTCCTGCCGCCAAGAGAGCCAGATGCAGGGCGCTGGTGCCGGAGTTGACCCCGACGGCATGCCGGGCTCCGCAGTATGCAGCGAACTCCTCCTCGAATTTCGCCACTTCGCTGCCCAGGACGAACTCGCCTGACTCCAATACTTTCAACACCGCGGCGTCGATCTCCGGCTTGATGGAACGATATTGCGCCTTCAGGTCGAGGTAAGGAATCATGGGTTGTCAGTCTTCAGCTTACAGCGTCCGGCTGGACTGACTGACAACTGACAACTGATAACTGATAACTGATGACTCCGCCGCGTAACCCTAATGGACTCAGAATCGTTTTGATTGGTGGACTGAGTGAGACTGCTTTCTTTCTTATTGATTATTAGCGGGTTCGGGTGCGTTTTGCGGGCCGCTACGGAGAGCGGCGTGGTGCGCGCCGCCGACCAACTCATCCCAGGGGCTGCGGTGACGGCCAGCCAGGGCGAAGCGAAGATCGTCGCTTACACGGACGAGAATGGCCGTTACGCCATGAACCTGCCTCCTGGCGTCTGGGACATCCGAGTGGAGGCATTCGGATTCATCACCATCACTGACCACATCACGGTGGGAAACGAACCAGGGTTCAAGAATTGGACGCTCGAGATGCCCCGTTTGGGAGACAAGCAGGGCGACAAATCCGCGGCTCAGACCCAGGCGGCCGGAGCCCAACTTTCGCCGGAGCAAAATACCCGGGGAAGAGGGCGCGGCCGCGCGCGCGGTTCGGATCAGGCGAATGCAGGTCCAGGCAGCGGACAGGCAGGCCTTGGCCGAGGCGGATTCGGTCCTGGGCGCGGCGGTTTCGGCGGCGCCAATGGCGGGCCACAGCGGCCGGGTTTCCAGAGCGCGCAAGCTAACGCGACTCCCCAAAACGGGGGCCAGAATGGCGCGTCACAGGATCAACAGCAGGGCTTGGATGCCGGGGCGGCTTTCGGCGGTTTAGATGCGGCCGGGGCCGATGCAGACCAGGCCTATTTAGTGAACGGCAGCACCAGCGGCGGATTGGCCGCCGCCAGTGACGACGAAGCTCGCCGCCAGCGCGATTTTGGTGGACGCGGCGGTCCCGGCGGACCTGGAGGCGGGGCTTTAGCAAATGCCGGCGGCCTCGGCCTGCCCGCGGGCATGACCACGCCGGGCAGCGACGGTCTCGGCTTAGGCGGCTTCGGCCAGGCAGCCATCGATGGAGGATTCGCGGGCGGGTTCGATGGAGGACCGGGCGGACCGGGTGGAGGTCCTGGCGGCTTCGCCGGCGGCGGTGGAGGGCCGGGTGGAGGAGGAGGTCGTGGCGGCGGAGGCGGCTTCGGCGGAGGCGGCGGCCGAGGAGGACGCGGCGGCCAAAACGCTCGCGCCGCGCGGGGACCGTTTAACGGCAACTTCAACAGCTTTGGAAACCGGCGCCGCAATCAATCTGCCTATACCGGCTCGCTCTTCATCAACCTGGCCAACTCGGTTCTGAACGCCGCGCCCTATTCACTGAACGGACAACAAGCGTTCAAGCCCTCCAGCGACCGCGCGCAATTTGGCGTCAACATCGGTGGCCCGCTGGTCATTCCCAAGATCCTTAACTGGCGGCGCGCGAATTTCTACTTCACTTATCAAGGAACAGTGAGCCGCAATCCTTTCAACCAGGTCTCCTCCGTGCCGACTCAGGCCGAGCGCAACGGCGATTTCTCGCAAGCGCTGGTGAACGGCTCCAAGCCCGTAACCATCTACGATCCTCTCAGCGGACAACCATTTCCCGGCAACATCATTCCACCCTCGCGAATCAACCAAGCCGCGCTCGGGCTGTTGCAGTATTTCCCGGCGCCCACCAGCGGCGGATACGTGCAGAATTACAACCTGGTTGGCGCCACGCCGAACGACAACAACAATATCGGAACTCGCTTCAACATGCCGCTCAGCCGCAAAGACCGTTTGAATTTCAATGTCCAGTATCAGAGCCGGTCTTCGCAGACGTTGCAGCTTTTTGGATTTCGGGATAACGGAAGCGGTACGGGCCTGAGCGCACAAGCCGGCTGGAGCCACAGCTTTGCTCCTCGCGTCAACAACAACTTGAGCGTCACGCTCAGCCGGAATACCAATAAGAACGCCCCGTTTTTCGCGTACACGAACAACGTCGCCGCGGAGCTGGGAATCCAAGGGACTTCGCAGGACCCCATCAATTACGGCCCGCCCAACCTTTCTTTCACCAACTTCGGCACGCTGAGCGACGCATCCGCTTCGGTCACGCGAAACCAGACCGTCACGTTTAATGACACGATGACCTACGTGTACAAACGAAAGCACAACCTGGCGTTTGGATTCAATTACAACCGGCTGGAGCAAAACAGCCTTACGTACCAAAATGCCCGCGGGACTTACGCTTTCAGCGGCCTGACGACCAGCCTTATCGGAACCGACGGACAACCCGTAGCCAATACCGGATTCGACTTCGCCGATTTCCTGCTCGGATTTCCGCAATCGGCTTCTCTGCGCTACGGAAGCGACAACAACTACTTCCGCAGTTGGAGCGCCGCCTGGTACGCCCAGGACGATTTCCGCGTCTTGCCGAACCTTACGTTGAACATCGGCCTGCGGTATGAATATTTCGCGCCCTATACGGAACTGTACGGAAATCTGGCGAACCTGCTTCTGCCTTCCGGTTTCATTGGAACAGCGACTTTAGCGACTCCGGCCAATTCCGCTGGGGCGCCTTCCAGCCTGGTCCACTCGTCTCCCCACGATTACTCGCCGCGCTTCGGATTCGCGTGGCGGCCTTGGCCCAAGCGCAGCACGACGATTCGCGGCGGCTACAGCATTTTCTACAGTGGCTCGCCCTATACGCAAATCGTCAGCCAGTTGGCGTCGCAGCCGCCGTTCGCTCGAACCGTATCGCTCAGCACCAGCGTGGCCGATCCGCTGACCATCCAGGACGGTTTCCTGGCGCAGCCGGCGGTTGCCAATGGCCTCACCAACACCTACGCGATCGACCCCAACTACAAACTCGCTTACGCGCAGCAATGGGTCTTGGCGATTCAGAATACGCTGCCGCACGGATTCGTGATTGAAACCGAATACCTCGGCACCAAGGGTACGCATCTGGGCGTTTACGAACAACCCAACCAGGCGCCGCCCGGAACCAGCGTGCTGACCGCTCAGCAACAGCTTCAGATTGCAAACGCCACCAGTTTCAATTACCAGACCGACGGCGCCAATTCCAGCTTCAACGCGGGTCAGATCCGCGTCACGCGGCGCTTCCAGCGCGGCATGTCGTTCAACGCGCTCTATACCTATTCCAAATCGATCGACAATGCCTCCAGTTTCACCGGTACAGGCGGTACGCTGGTGCAGTTCATCGACAATTGGAATCTGGAGCGCGGCCTCTCGAGCAGCGACCAACGGCATCGGTTGACTCTCAACTACACTCTGTCTTCTCCGGTGGGCGTGAACGGAATGATGCGCAATGGCGGGTGGAAGACCGCGTTGCTGACCGGATGGACCTTGAATGGAGCCTTCACGGCCTCCTCGGGGACGCCGCTCACGGCGAAGGTGGCAGGCAATCTTTCCAATATTGGCGGCACGGGCGTTCTGGGAACCAGCCGCGCGCAAGCCACCGGGCTTCCGATCACAGGCGGATCGGGTCAGTTTTTCAATCCGGCGGCCTTCACCGCGCCGCTCGATGGCCAGTTCGGCGATGCCGGACGAAACACCATTCCTGGGCCTTTTCTGACGTCGTTGAACATGTCGCTGAATCGCGCTTTCCGTTTGGGTGAAAGCCGGCGGCAGTTGCAATTGCGCCTGAGCGCGAATAACGCGTTTAATCACGTCGTGATTACGGGCTACGGAACCACGGTGAATTCCGCCAGCTACGGATTAGCGACAGCGGCCTCCGCCACGCGCACGGTGAATCTGCTGCTACGCTTCAATTTCTAGTTAGATGCTGAAAAAACCATTTGAAGCCACGGATGGACACAGATGCACACGGATCGCGCCTTTCTTTTCTATCCGTGTCTATCTGTGTGCATCCGTGGTTATATCGACGCTTTCTGCCTACGGCCAACAGCAGCCGCAAGTCGCCACCAGCGGATCGGCGACCTTCCGCACCGGAACCACGCTCATTCCCGTCGACGTCACCGTGAAGGACAAATCCGGCAAAGTCATCGAGGGACTGAAAGCCTCGGATTTCACGGTCCTCGAAGACGGAAAGCCGCAGAGAATCTCGATCTTCGAATTCCAAAAGCTCGCTTCGGACCCGGAGCCGCCTCCGACGCTCACCTTAGCCGATCAGTTCAAGCTGCCCGAGTCGCCCAAAACCACCATCACCGTCGCAGCGCCCGGACAGGTGCAATATCACAACAAGCGGCTGATGACTTTTTTCTTCGATTTTTCGTCCATGCAGGTTCCCGAGCAGCTCCGGGCGCAGGAAGCAGCCTTGAAATTCCTGGATAAGCAAATCACCAAGGACGATCTTGTCGCGATTCTGCTCTACGCCAGCACGATTCAGGTAGGAACCGATTTCACCGACGACCGCGAGCTTCTTACAACAATCATCAAGCAACTGCCCATCGGCGAAATGAGCGAATACGCCACCCTGGCCGACACCGGCAGTTGCGACAGCCCGGATACGCAAGCGGCCTTTGTCGCCGACGAGACCGAGTTCAACATTTTCAATACGGATCAGAAATTGGCGGCCATCGAAAAAGTGGCGAAAATGCTGGCCGCGATGCCGGAGAAAAAGGAGCTGATCTATTTCAGCGGCGGCATCAGCAAAACGGGCGTCGACAACCAGGCGCAACTCGAAGCCTCCATCAACGCCGCGATGAAGGCCAACCTTGTCATTTATCCCATCGACGCTCGCGGCTTGATGGCCGATCCTCCCGGGGGCGACGCCACTAAGCCGGCTTCGCGCGGGTCGGGCGCATTCACTGGCTCCCAGTACAACTCGCAGCGCTCGAGCATTAACGATTCGCAGGAAACGCTATCGACTCTCGCGGCCGACACCGGAGGAAAGGCGTTTTTCGACAACAACGACATTTCCCTGGGCATTGTCCAGGCGCAACAGGCCGAAAACAGTTATTACATCCTCGGCTACTACACGACCAATAACGCCGAAGACGGAAAATATCGCAAAATCACCGTGAAGCTCGCCAACAATCTCTCCGCGAAATTGGATTACCGGCCCGGTTATTGGGCTTCGCGCGATTGGAAAAGACAGAATGGAGAGGATAAGGAGCAAGCCCTCAAGGAAGCTCTTTCGGCGGGCGAACCGATTACCGATTTGCCGCTCGCGCCCGAAGTAGATTACTTCCGCATCGGGCCAGCCGCATATTTCGTCCCTGTGTCGTTGAAAATTCCCGGCTCGGTAGTGCAATTAGCCGCGAAGAAAGGCGCCGAAACTACACAGTTCGATTTCGCCGTGCAGATCCAGGATGAGACGAAGGCGACGGCCGGCAACGTCCGCGACAATATTCCCATCAAGCTGAATACCGAAGCGGCTCAGTCCGGCCGCAAGGGTTTTCAGTACGACGCCGGATTCACGCTCGAGCCGGGCCGCTACCGCATGAAGGCCGTCGTGCGCGAAAATCTTACCGGGAAAATGGGAACTTTCGACATGCGCTTCGCCGTCCCGGATTTGAGCGCGGACACTTCCGGGCTGAAGCTCAGTAGTATCATTTGGAGCAATCAGCGTGAATCGCTGGCCGCCGCCGTAGGCAGCGCCGAAAAGCTGAGCAAGAAAACCGTAACCGCGAACCCGCTGATCGTCGGCGACGAGAAAGTGGTCCCGAACATCACCAAGGTGTTCCGGCAGAATCAGAACCTGTACGTCTCTTTCGACGTGTATGACGCCTTGCCCGACCCTGTCGATCCCAAGGCGCGCCGAGTCAAAGTGAGCATGAGTTGGTTCAATCAGAAAGGCGCGAAGGCGTTCGAGGTCCCCACGATCGCCTTTACCCAGCTCTCCACGACGCGTCCGGAAACTGTTCCGGTGAACATCCAGGTGCCGCTGAAAGACATCGCCCCCGGCCGCTACATATGCCAGGTCAACGTAGTGGACGAAGCCGGGCGCAAGTTTGCCTTTCCGCGGGCCGCTCTGGTGGTCACCCCGTAAAGACGCGACGAGCTGCCCGTCCGGAGCCCTTTTCGGTTTCCTCGGGTGACGGTCATTCTGGTCGCGCCGCCCCGCCAAGAACTTAGCGCCATGTAGAGCTTCGAAAAAAAAGTAGGATTTCTCTGAAAACGTTGTAAACTGTTGTATCTGGTCGGGGGTGGATGTGGACCAGACATGGAACAGAGACCCTTGCGGATCCTCCTGATCGAAGACAACCCTGCGGATGTTGTCCTCACGCGGATGACACTGGCAGAATCTGGAAGGGTTCACGAACTATTGGTCATTGTTGATGGTGAAGCTGCCCTCGCTTACCTACGGGTCGCCAGTCCGCCTCCCGATCTGATTCTGCTCGATCTCAATCTTCCAAAGGTGGACGGATTCTCCGTCCTGGAGCAACTCCGCGAACTTCAGGGAGTTCGAAAGGTCCCTGTGGCGATCCTAACGAGCTCGCAAATTTGCGAGGATCGCGATCGAGCCTTCCGGCTGGGCGCGCGCATTTATTTGGAGAAGCCGGCATCGCTTTCCGGTTACAAGAACCTGGCCCGCTACTTTGAAATGCTTTGCCAAGATCTTGCACCAGAGCCAGTCTCAGACCAAAGAGTGGTTGAGCGCGTCCGATAGAATTGGTGAGTGAATCTTTCCGAGAGCAGCGCCGGCGGAGCTGGGCCTAACGCGGCGGAACGGAGCGAAGTTCCGGAGAACCGCGCAGGTGCCGCCTCGTCTTTCAAAGCCGTCATTGTGGGAGCCGGTCCGGCTGGATTAACCGCAGCCTATGAACTTTCCAAGGCCGGCTACCGGGTCGTCGTGCTGGAGGCCGACACCGAGTACGTCGGCGGCATCGCGCGCACCGTAGCTTACAAAGGTTTCCGATTCGACATCGGCGGCCATCGCTTTTTCTCCAAGTCGCGTGAAGTGGAGGATCTCTGGACCGAGATCTGCGGCGACGGTATGCTCCAGAGGCCGCGATCCTCTCGCATCTACTATCGCGGCCAGTTTTTCGCCTATCCTCTCAAGCCGCTGGACGCCTTCGCAAAATTAGGCCCCGTGGAATCGGCTCTGTGCCTGCTGTCGTTCGCGCGCGCCCGGTTGTTCCCCACCCCCAATCCCAAATCCGTCGAGGAGTGGGTGAGCAATCAATTTGGGACTCGCCTGTTCCGAATCTTCTTCAAGACCTACACCGAAAAGGTTTGGGGAATGAGCTGCCGCGAGATCTCCGCCGATTGGGCGGCGCAACGCATCAAGGGGCTGTCGCTTGGCTCAGCCATCAAGCACGCTCTGTTCCCGCAACGCAAGCCGAAGGACCGCAAGGCCATCGTCAAGACGCTGATCGATAGCTTCCGGTATCCGCGCAAGGGTCCGGGAATGATGTGGGAGGCGTGCGCGGAGAAAGTGCAGCGCATGGGCGGTGAGGTGCTTCTTGGCCGGCGAGCCTTGGGCTTCGTCTACGATCGCGATCGCCGCGCTTGGACTGTAACCGCGCAAACTGCCGGCGGACGAACGGAAACTTATACGGGAGAACACCTGATCTCTTCCATGCCCATCCGCGAGCTTGCCGGCCACATTCAGCCCGGGTTGCCCCAAGACGCCGTCAAAGCCGCCGGCGCGCTGAAATATCGCGATTTTCTCACCGTGGGCCTGATCGTGAAGGAGCAGAACCGGTTTTCCGATAACTGGATTTACATCCACGATCCGGGCGTGAAGGTGGGGCGGATTCAGAACTACAAGTCGTGGTCCCCGGAAATGACGCCCGACCCCGTCTATTGTTGCTATGGTCTGGAATATTTTTGCTTTGAGGGTGACGGGACCTGGACCATGGCGGACGAAGATCTGATCGCGCTGGCAAAGCGTGAGCTCGAGCAGTTAGGGCTGGGCCGTGCTAGCGACGTCCTGGACGGCTGCGTCATCCGTCAAAGTAAAGCTTATCCGGTCTACGACGGCGCCTATCAAGCCAATGTGGCGATCGTTCGCGCGGCCCTGGAGCGGCATTGCGATCGCATCCATTTGGTGGGGCGCAACGGCATGCACAAATACAACAACCAGGACCATGCCATGATGACCGCCATGCTCACGGCGAAGAACATCGCCGCGGACTCCCGCATTTTCGACGTCTGGGCCGTGAACCAGGACGCCGAGTATCACGAGTCCGGGGCCGCCGGCCAACAATCGGTCAGCGGGCTCAGGGCCGTCCCCCAGCGCGCCGCTAGCGAATGAGCACTCGGCTTCGTACGTACTCCTGGATCGCGATTTCCGTTATCGCGCTGTGCGCCGCCGTCGTCGCGCTGTTCCAATGGCGGCGGTCCTTCGCGTCCTATGAAGGCCCGCGCTTGCTGCTGTCCTTGCCCCTAGACGATGGAGTCAAGCTGTATATCGACGCGGATGCGCTTCGGGCCGCGAAGCTGCTCGATTCCGCCGCCGGCTCGCCGGCATCCGAAGAGCCCGAATACCGCCGCTTCGTCGAGGAAACCGGCTTCGACTACCGCAAGGACTTGAACGCCGCGGCGGCCTCCTTCCTCAACGGCGACGAATATATGGCAGTGCGCGGCCGCTTCGATTGGAAGCGCCTCTCCGAGTATGCGCGCGCTCAACACGGCCAGTGTTCCGGCTCGTTTTGCTCTATGCCCGCCAGCAAGCCGGGGCGCTACATCTCTTTCTATCTGCTCCGCCCGAATGTTCTCGCGCTGGCAGTGGCGGCCGATGAGCGCGCCGCGGCTCGCATTATGACCTCACGCGGCGATAGAAAAAGCCCCGATCCCACTCCGACCGCCCCGGTCTGGATTTCCGCGCCGGGAGCCGCGTTTCGCGACTTGAGCGGCTTGCCGGACGGCTCGCATATTCTCTCGCCGCTCGCCGACGCCCAGGAAGCCTCCTTCAGCTTGCACGAAGGGGAGCTCCAGCTTGACGCCTCCTGCGCATCCCCCGAAATCGCGGCTTCCGTCGTGGTTCGCTTTACAGCCACCACGGACTTGCTTCGCAAAATGCTGCAGCGGGACAAGCTCGCCCCGAGCCCTGCCGATCTGAGCGGCGTATTGGTCGCGGGCCGCTTCGAGACCCGCGCCTCGCACGCTATCGGAAGATGGCCGCTTCAGAAGGAATTCATCGAGTCATTGCTGGGTGGCGCCGGGCGATAATCTTCGGCCACGCAAATCGTCTCTCGCAAAGCACGCGGAGCTCGCAAAGAAATCTTTGTGTCCTTAGCGCCTTTGCGAGAGGTTTTATTTTCGCCTGTCGAACTTGGACCCGTCTCCGCCGCAGGCAGTGAACCCCGCGCGCAAGGGGAGAACGCGCTGGCTCCAGGCGGGACCGCTCCCCCGCATTGATCCGACAATGGCAGCCGCGAGAGGCCGGCGTCCGCGCCGGAGCCGCCCAGCGGCGAACGGCTTAGCTCTAAAAGTATTTATGTCCCACAATATTATTCCTGCTTGAATTCGTCTCCACAATAACATAGACTGTCTATGTCATGTCGAACGAAGCGATCCCTCCAGGCACTTTGGACATGCTGATTCTGCAAACTTTGTTCCGAGGCGGCCGACTGCACGGGTTCGAAATCGCAGAAACCATTCAGGAACGGTCAGAAAACGTGCTGCGGGTCGAGGAAGGCTCGCTATATCCCGCGCTCCAACGGTTGCTGCTACAAGGATGGATCGTGGGGGAATGGAGCAAGACCGGAGAAAACCGCCGCGCCCGATACTACAAAATCACTAGCGCCGGACGAAAACAGCTCGAACGTGAACTCTCGCGATATTTGCGCGTATCGGGAGCTATCGCCCGGATACTCCAGCCGGTCTAGGAGCCTGCAGGAATGATCGTCCGGTTGCGCCGTTTCATCAGTCGATTGAGGCTCAGCCGCCTTGAGCATGAACTGCGTGAAGAAATGCATCTTCACATCGATCTGCGTGCAGCGGCGCTACGAAAAAAAGGCATGTCGGCCGAAGAGGCGAAGGCAGCGGCGCGCAGAAGTTTCGGCAATGTCCTTCTGTTAGGAGAGGAGAGTCGCGAAATGTGGGGATGGAACATTTTGGATACGATCGTTCAGGATTTGCGCTACGCGTTCCGGCAATTTCGGAAAGCCCCAGTGTTCACCGCAGTTGGGGTTGCGACGCTCGCGCTGGGAATCGGGGCCAATACGGCCGTCTTCAGCGTGGTGAATCAAATCCTTCTGCACCCGGCTGGAATCAAAGATCCCGACGGCCTGGTGGCCATTCGCGAGAAGTTCGACCGGCTCAATCTGAAAAGCATTAACGTTTCCCCGCCGGTATTCGCCGACGCCCGTGATAGCCGCCAGATTTTCGAGCACACTGCCGTGGCCCGGGCGACGGGTTTCAATTACAGCTTCCAATCGGTTCCTGAACGGCTGGAAGCAAGTGCGGTTTCCGCGGAGTGGTTCGACGTGTTCGGAGCGAAGCCACTACTGGGACGCGTTTTCTTGCCCGAGGAGGACCAGCCTAACGCCAATCACGTGGTTGTCCTTTCGCATGCAGCCTGGACTCGAGTGTTCGGCGCCGATTCGTCTATCCTCGGCCACAGCATCGAACTGAACCAGGAAACCTACCGGATAGTTGGCGTCATGAGTCCGGACTTCCGATGGCCTCACTCAGCGGAGTTGTGGGTTCCTATTGGACTTCCCCCGCAGCAATTCTCCCCGAGGAATCGCTTCAATGAAAGCCTGGATGCCGTTGCTCGCCTGAAGCCAGGCGTATCTTTCGCTCAGGCGAATGCTTGGCTCAAAGTTTTGACCGATCGGGTGTGGAATGCCGGAACGCCAGGCTCCCGGGTCGCGAAAAACGGAGGCTGGGGAATGTTCGCTGTCCCCTACGTCGATTTGATTTCGGAGGACACCCGCCGCCCCGCCTTGGTTCTGTTCGGAGCCGTGGGCGCACTGCTGTTGATTGCTTGTGCGAATATCGCAGGGCTGACGCTCGCCAGAACCTCTGCGCGCTCCGTTGAAATGGGCCTGCGAGCGGCGCTGGGAGCAGGCCACGCTCGCCTGCGCCAGCAGGTCATCTCGGAGTGCATTCTACTTTCGATTGCTGGCGCCGCAACGGGGGTGGCATTAGCTTACGCAGGAATAAGTTTCCTGCTTAAGATCGCACCCGAAGGCGCAACTGCGGGAATAGGCGCCCACATCGATCTATACGTGCTGTTGTTCACCGGCGCAACCGCAATCGCGTCGGGTGTTCTCTTTGGGCTCGCGCCCGCATTGCGAGCCTCAAAAGCCGAAGCCAACAGCGTATTGAAAGGGTCCGCGCGGTTGGCCACCGCGGGCCCAGCCCGGCAGCGCCTTCGTTCGGCATTGGTCACTCTCGAGGCGGGGCTTGCGCTGGTCCTGCTGGTCTCCGCGGCGCTTTTCCTGCGATCCTTCGCGCTGCTACAGAATGTGAATCCGGGGTTTGATGCGCACGGCGTGATGACCGCAATGTTTTCACTACCTGCCAAGCAGTATCCCGATCCGGCCAAGCAAGCGGTTTTTTACCGCTCAGTATTGGAGAATCTCTCGAAGGCGACGGGAGTCTCCTCGGCAGCCATTGGACTGGGCGTACCATTCACTCCGTACGGAGAGAATGGGAGTTTCCTCATCGAGGGTAGAACCGTCGCGCCCGGCGAGCCCAACCCCCAATCAGCGCGGCATTTTGTCACTCCGGGATATTTCAAATCCCTCTCGATTCCAGTCCGGCGGGGTAGAGCCTTCGCAGAAACCGACCGCGCCGAATCGGAACCCGTTGCCCTTATAGACGAGAATCTCGCGCGGCAATATTGGCCCAATGAAGATCCGCTCGCAAAGCGAATTCAACTGACGAATGGACCCACAGTGTACGCGATTGTCGGCATCGTAGGGCACGTGAACAACTCCGATCTGGCAATGGATAACAGAAAGGGAGAGATTTATCTGGACCTGTTCCAATTCAAGCAGGCCATGCCTGTATCGTGGATCATAGTCAAGACGCGGGGAGACGTGGCGAACATGGCAGCGGCTATCCGCTCCGCCGTTCGCGAAGCCGATCCCAAAGAGCCCGTCCGGGCGCTGAAGCCTCTCCGCGAACTTGTCTCCGATTCGCTCGCGCCGCGCACCTTTGTAAGTTCACTGCTGGGGTTGTTTGCCGCGCTGGCTTTAGCGATGGCGATGCTCGGGCTTTACGGAGTGATCAACTACTCAGTCACCGAGCGAACCCGCGAAATCGGAATTCGTATCGCGCTCGGCGGCTCGCGATGGTCGGTTTTGCAATCGGTGCTCGGTGAAGGATTACGCCTCGCGGTTCTCGGAACGGCTCTCGGTCTCGCCGGATCGCTAGCTGTCCAGCGTGTACTTCAAAACGAGCTGTACGAGGTAAAGGCGTTCGATCCCCTGCTCTTCACCGAAATGGCCGCTGCGCTCCTGACAACTTCCCTCGTTGCGAGCTACTTACCCGCGCGACGGGCCGTCCGAGTAGATCCGCTGACCGCGTTGCGCTATGAGTAGCGCCTAACCGTACAAGGAATCTCTGTTTTCTTGCGAATCATTTTCGCTTATCGAACCTCGTGGCTTCTCCGCCGCAGGCGGTGAAGCCCGCGCGCAAAGGGGGAAGGCGCTGGCTCCAGACGGGATGAGCAGGAGAGGGGTATTTCGCCAGTGCGGCGAGAGCCGCATCTAAGCCCTGCGAACCTGAATCGAGCTTTGCCAGCACGCAGCCGGCCCAGGCGTCGGCGCGGAACTCCGGCGGC
>DASQJB010000050.1:0-2441 GCA_035631295.1 Bryobacteraceae bacterium
CGTTCTCTCCCGCCGATGACCTGCTCGATCTTGGAGTGGCCGCGGCCCTGACCCAGTTGCTGGGATGGCACTGGGAATTTCTGCCGTCGTTTCTGGTCAAGCTCGTGCCCGGCGTTGACCTGGTTCCGTTCTGGACGATCGCCGTCGCCAGCGTTTGGCGCAAAGCCAAGCGCGAGGCCGATGTCCGAATCACCCAAACGCCCCCCGGGCAGCTTCCGCCGGGACACTTGACCAAAACCTAGCCGGCAGCTCCCTCCCGCGATTTTCAGGCGCGAACGGTGCCATCTTCTTTTCGCGAACGCCTCAGACCTGCCAAAACTTGATACCATCATCCGCACCAAAAGCCGGGAGGCCTGCCCATGATTACTCGCCGCAGCTTTCTCATTGCCAGCGGAATGACCGCCATCGCGTCCACGCGGGTATTCGGTGCCAACGATACGCTGCGCGTCGGTGTCATCGGAGCCGGCCATCGCATGAAGGGGCTTCTCGATGCCGCCGACAAGGCCGCGCCCTATCAGATTGTCGCCGTCAGCGACGTCTATGGACCGAACCGCGACGCCGTCAAGGAACGCTCGAACCAGCTCGCGACCACGCACCTGGATTATCGCGAAGTTCTCGATAAGGAGATCGACGCGGTCATCATCGCGTCGCCCGATCACTGGCATGTGCGCATGGCCACCGACGCGTTGGCGGCGGGCAAAGACGTCTATCTGGAAAAGCCCGTCACCCACACCATTGAGGAAGGTGCCACGCTGACGCGCGCGGTTCGCTCGAGCAAGCAGATTTTGCAGTGTGGCATGCAGCAGCGCAGTTGGACTCACTTTCGCGATGCGGTCGATCTGATTCAGGCGGGGAGTCTCGGTCGCGTCGTACAAGTGCGGACGTACTGGTGGCAGAACTATCAGAGGAATTGGCCGGGCAAACCCATCGACCTGCAGGCGCTCGATTGGAAGCAGTGGCTCGGGTCGGCTCCCGAGCAGCCGTTCACCGACGAGAAATTCAATCACTGGCGCTGGTTCTGGAATTTTGGCGGTGGGGCGATGACTGACCTGTTTACGCATTGGATCGATGTCGTGCACTGGGCCATGAAATCCGACCAGCCGCGTCAAGCCCTTATGATCGGCGACAAATATGTTTTCGACCAGTGGGATTGCCCCGACACGATCCAGGCGGCGTTCCGCTATCCCGGCTTTGATGTGGTGTACGAGGGCATGATGAGTTCCTCGATTGACGACGGCGGGCTTGAGTTCCGCGGCACCGAAGCGACTCTGAAGATCGATCGCGGCGGCTTCGCCGTCTACCGGGAAGGAGTGCCGGGCGGCCAGAATCCGGTTCTCATCGAGAAAAGTTATCGGGACGGAACGATCACCCACATGGAGAACTTTTTCGACTGCGTCAAGACGCGGAAGGAGCCGAATGCTCCGGTGGAAACCGGGGTCGCGGCGGCACACGCCGGCCACGTCGGCAACCTCGCCTATCACCACGGAGGCCAGGCGTCGCCAGCCAAGAGCTGAGGATTAAGCGATGTGCTCGCCGCTCCACTCCAGAGAATTGGAAGTCGTTCGGCGGTTAGTGCCAGGGGCCGGCAAGGAGATCGACTCGGACATTTCCGAGAGCGCGGACGGCAATACTCTGCGGCGCTTTTCGGCAACACGGAGAATCAGCCGCAAGGGCAAAGGGGAGACTTCAGTCCGAGGCTGGGGTTTTGCCACTTACGCCGGCTCACACCACGAGATTCGCGATGCCAGGATGCCGCGCAGCTTGGCTTCGTGATAGCGGCCACACCACGGCTGGTGCGGCTTTGCGATGGGAACCGCTTATGCGCAGTTCAACCGGGGCATTTTCGCAGGCGCGCCTTGCGTCTGGATTCCTGCCTGCAGATACACTTCGCAGATGGCCGGCGTCTGTTGCCGCTCCACGATTAGAACCGTACCGTCATTGGACTTCGCCCGGCGATGCGTCTCAAGCCGTGCTCCGCTGAAGAACGTCAAAGGCGCGGACACGCTAAATTGCGTTTGGCCTCCGTGCTGTTCGACGCACTGTTCGAGAGTTCCCTGGAAGCATTGCCAATTCTTGCGATCGCGGTACACCATAACTACGTCTTTCCACTCGCACGGGCGATCCCGGCCAGTGCGAGACTCAAATGTGGGGATTCAACCTCCACCCTACCACGTCAGGGGGGCCTGGCGCATTAGGGGTAACCCTGTAGGCACTAGCAAAGTTTGCATACTGGATCCCAAGGCCAAAGACCAATACGGGTTATCTTCCTGTTGGCGTGACAGCAAAGCTTTGGCCGGGCGAGACCACCTCTCCACCAGCGGCTTCAGCCGTCCTGGCGCCTGCTTCCCCCGCGTGCCTTGGGTCAGGCGTGAACGGATCGTTCGATCGAGGCTCCGGGCGAGTGGAGGGCGTCCGCCCTGCATTGGAATTGGCCGAGGGCT
>DASQJB010000051.1:0-8906 GCA_035631295.1 Bryobacteraceae bacterium
TCTTGCCGCGACTGAAGGCAGGGCAGAAAAGCGCATCGCCGTCCAGGAATACGGCAGGCCCGTGCCGGAATTGATCGAAGGGCTCCAGCACCGGGGAGCGGAAGTGACTACAGTTCCTGTCTATCAGTGGGATCTGCCGGCTGATCTGGGCCCGCTGAAGGAAGCCGTGGGGCGGCTCGCCGCCAATGAATTCGACGTGATCCTGTTGACCACCTCCATGCAGATGCCGCATTTGCTGCGCATCGCCGCCGCGGAGGGTTTGGAGGACCAGGTCCGGCGCGCCCTCGCGCGAATGGTGGTGGCCTCGGTAGGGCCGAGCACAACCGAAACCCTCCGCGATCTCGAAATTCCACCCGACTTAGAACCGTCCCACCCCAAAATGGGCTTCCTGGTGAATGAAACCGCCGCGCGGGCGCGGGAAATCCTACAATCCAAGCTTCATAATTGAAGCAGGTGAACGGCGCGAATAAAGGTAGCCCCGAGGGGGGCGGCGATGAGTTCTGGCGTTTGATGAGGCGCTACGCGCCCCTTATCGGAGTCATGCCAGGCTGCATTGTTGCCGGGTACTTCATCGGCGTGGGTTTGGACCACCTGTTTTCCACCCGATACCTGTCGTTGGTTTTCATGGCGCTCGGATTTATCGCGGGCGTCGTCGAAGTGATTCGCGTGCTCGGCCGTGACGCCGAATGAAAAACTCCGCGGGGGACGACTTCTACGACCGCGCTCTCCGGCGCATCCGGCTCCTGGCGTTTTGTATTGGGATCGCTGGAACCGCTGGAATCCTCGCCGTTTACGGCGGCCGCCCAGCTCTAGGCTTTCTGTTCGGCGTGGCGCTATCTGCTTTCAATTTTCAAGCGGTGACCATGTTCGCCGCCGGCCTCGGCGCAACCACGAGGCCGCGAACTGCCGCGGCTGTGTCCATTGCCCTTCGATACGCCGTAATTGGCTGTGCGCTCTATGTTATACTCAAGCTTCTTGGGTTCGCGCCTTTACCCGTGCTAGCGGGTTTGCTTGCTCCTTTCGGCGCGACGATCCTCGAGGTTTTCTACGAACTGATCTTTCGCGCGAATGAACGATAACTGGCTCACGGCGATTTTCAATCAATATCTTGGCGGCTTAGCCAACACCGTCTTGGGATTATTCAATATCCAGGCGAAAGACCCCGCCCATCCGTGGGAGACATGGCTGGTGATGGAGATTCTGGTCGCCGCCATTCTCATGGTTTTGGCCGCCATTTTACGTCCCGCCCTTTCGCCCGATAAGCCGGGCAAGCTGCAACATATTTTCGAGAGCCTCTACGAATTCCTGAACACGCAAGCCGCCGATGTCGGAATTCATCATCCCGAGAAATACTCGGCTTGGTTCGGCACATTGTTCATTTTCATCGCAGCGATGAACTTGATTGGGATTATTCCCGCGTTTGAATCGCCCACGATGACTGTTTACGTACCTGCGGCGCTCGCCATTTGCACCTGGATCTATTATCACTCCATGGGATTGCGCGAGCTTGGCCCTTGGAAATACCTCAAGACCTTCTTCGGCCCGGTATTGGCGCTTGCGCCCTTGATGTTTTTCATCGAGCTCATCGGTCATGTGGCCCGCATGTTATCGCTTACTGTTCGTCTCTATGGAAATATGTTCGCGGGCGAGCAGATCACTAACGTCTTCATCAGCCTCACCCATTTAGTCATCCCCGTCATTTTCATGGGCCTGCACGTCTTCGTCGCGTTTTTGCAGGCATATGTATTTACATTGCTCACGATGATCTACGTGAGCTTGGGCACTTCCGAAGAGCACTAATGCGCACACCGGATACGCTGTGCGCGAGCAAATAATAAGGCATGATCGCGCCGAGCGTGAGCCGCCGTTCCCCCCGGTTCGGATTGGAACCACCTCCTCGGCGCAATTTAATACGAAAGGTAAAACCATTGAATGCGTAGACAAAGCAAAATGCTGTTCTTGATTCTGGCCGTGCTGTTGGTGGCGGCCTGCCCTGTGTTCGCACAGGCTCCGGGAGGCTCTGGGATCAGTTCCGGTGAACTGAAGTTTTTCGGAGGCATGCTGGGCCTGGGCATTGCCGGCGGGCTCTGCGGCATTGGCCAGGGAAATGCCGTCCGCGGCGCTGCGGAGGCCATTGCACGGAATCCCGGAGCCGCTGCCGGAATTCGGTTCGCCCTCATTCTCGGTCTGGTGTTTATTGAGACGCTGACCATCTATGCGCTCGCCATCGTTTTGAGGGGCTAAAGTTCAAAAGGGGTCAGGAGTCAGAATCTCCTGACTCCCGTCTCCTTATGGTCAAGCTTCACGGTATTTTCCCTCCCATCGCCACCCCCTTCGATCACAACGGCGATCTCTATCCCATCAAGGTCCGCCACAACATTGAAAAATGGAATAAAACCCCGCTGGCGGGATACGCGGTTTGCGGCTCCACGGGCGAGAGCGTCTTTCTCACGACCGAAGAAAAGATCAAGATGTGGGAGTGGGTCGCCGAATATGCCGACTCCAGCAAGATTCTGGTCGCCGGGACAGGCGTGGAAGGCGTTCGAGAGACGGTCTGCCTGACCAATCGCGCCGCTGATCTGGGCTACAAAGTAGCGATGGTGCGCACGCCGCATTATTACAAAAACCTCATCAACCGGCCCGAAGCGCAGGCGCTCTATTTCCGCGCCGTGGCGGATCAGGCTAAGGTCCCGGTGATGATCTACAACTGGCCGCAAGTCACCGGCGTCGATATCATGCCCGACGCTGTCGCCATGCTGTCCGACCATCCCAATATCATCGCCATCAAGGAAAGCTCCGGTAGCCTTGAGAAGGTGATGCAAATGATCCGCGACGCCAAGGCCGGCTTTCAAGTTCTCACGGGAAGCGCGCCGACGCTTGCGCCATCGCTGGCCGTCGGCTGCGTGGGCGCGGTGCTCGCTTTCGCCAACGCGGCTCCCTATGCAACCATCAGCATCTGGGAAGCGCACCGCACGCGCGAATCCGCCGCTGCTTTGGACTGGCAGAACCGCATCGCCCGTCCCGCACAACTTGTCACGGTCAAGTATGGGGTGCCAGGGCTCAAACATGCCATGGATCTGAATGGCTATTACGGCGGTCCACCTCGGCTCCCTCTCACCGTCCTCAAACCGGAGCAGCAACGCGAAATCGAAGAAGCCTTCCGCGACATCAAGGGCTGATCCCTGCTGTGGAGCAGGCTTCAGCCTGCAACCTGGGCTTTAGCTCAGGTCAGGGCGGCTGCTTGCTAGAGTGATAAACGTGATCGTAGAAATCGAAGGAGTCCCGGTCCACTTAGCGCATCCCGACGAGCTTCCCGTGTCTTGGGTGGGCCAGGAAGAAGTGATGCGGCAGTTGCTGGCGGCCTGGCTGGTGATCGATCCGAAGGACGTTCCCATGAATCCGCGCCTGCTGGGCAAGCCCGGCGTGGGAAAAACCACCCTCGCCTATGCGGCGGCCAAGCGGCTAGGGCGCGACGTCTACATCATGCAGGCCACGGTGGACACGCGACCCGAGGATCTCCTGATCACGCCCGTGATTGAAGGAGCCTCGAAGCTTCGCTATGTGGCTTCGCCGTTGTGCACCGCCATGCTTCGCGGAGGCATCGCCATTCTCGACGAAGGCAATCGTATGAGCGAGAAGAGCTGGGCGAGCCTCGCTCCGCTGCTCGATAACCGTCGCTATGCGGAATCCATCGTCGCCGGCGTCAAGATCCGCGCGCATCCGCTCTTCCGCCTGGTGGCCACCATGAACGACGACGCCAGCACCTTCGATCTGCCCGAATACATCCATTCGCGCCTTCAACCCCAGATCCTCATCGACTTCCCCGAGCGCGACGAAGAGCTCGCGATCCTGCGCGAAAACCTTCCCTTCGGCGACGACCACATCCTCAATTACGTCACCGATTTCTTGCAGCACGCCCACGCCGCCGACGAGCGCTACACCGCCCGTGACGGCATCAACATCGCGCGCTTCGCCATGAAGCTGGTTCACAACGGCGCGGGCGTAGCACAACCAGTTCGACCCGAGCATCTCCGCTTGGCCATCGCGCAAACGCTGGGCGAAGAAGCCTTGCGCTATGTCCCTCGAAGCTGAAATCAAGCGCGGGGAATTAAGCCGCGGCCGCTTCCTTTACTTTCCCGTCGTGCCGGGACGCGTGGAGTTTGCCGCTGCCTTGCGCAAGCTGCTGTTGGAGCGGCGGCCGAAAATCGTCGCGGTCGAGCTGCCGGAGTTCTTGAGGGCCGCCTACCGCCAGGCTCTCGACCGGCTTCCGGAAATGTCGGTGATTCTGTACATGGAAGAGGACGGCGGCGACGATCGCGCCATCTACGTCCCCGTCGAGCCGGCCGATCCGTTCACCGAGGCGCTCCGGACCGCCGAAGAGACCGGCGCCGAAGTTCTGTTCCTGGAGCCGGACACGAACGAGCGTCCCCACCTTCCCGACAAGTATCCCGACACCTATTCGATCTCGCGCATCGGCCTGGAGCGCTACGTCGAAGCGTATCGCGTTTGGCCGCAGCCGCGTACCGACGAGGTCGCGGAGCACGGGTCCGCCATGGCCTGGAAGCTTCAAGGCTCCGATCCAGAGGCGGATGTGGTCGTGGTGGTATCGCTCAATACGCTCGATCCGCTGCTGGACGCAATGGAGACGCCGCAGGAGGCCCCTGCCTCGCGGCGACGATTGTTTTCGCGTTCTTCAGGGGTCCGTTTGCTGAATCCGCATCCCGAGTGCCTGGCGGAAATCACCATCGAGTATCCGTACCTTCAGGAACGGTACGAATTCTTCCGCCTCGGAGAGAAACACGGCGAATGGCTGGATCGCCCGCGCGTGCAGCTCGACCTGCTGCGCGAGGCCGAAGCGAAATACACACAGTCCACGGGCGAGAAACTCGCGCATTGGCAGCGCCGCGCCATCGCCCGCTACACGCGCAATCTGGCTTATACAGGACGCGAGCTGGTCGCAGCCGTCTACGATCTGGCCGTCGCCGCCCGCTCCATCGTGGACGACAACTACGGCTGGGAAGTGTGGCAAATGGCGAATCGCTATTTGCCTCAGCAGGAAGCTTCGACGATCGAAACCGTTCGTTTGTCGGGCAGCGAGATTTGGCTTAACACGCGGAAATTGCGGATTCGCCGCCGCCTGCCCCGCCCTAAGCAGAAACTCAAACCCGCGGGCCTGAAGCCTCGCAAGCGCGAAAAGCATCCCGGAGAATGGGCGCGCCAAACCACCGGCGAGGCCATATGTTCCTATCCGCCGGAGGACTTGGTCATTGAAGACTACGGACGGTTCCTCAAGAAAAAGGCCAAGGCGCTCCTCTCCGAAGAGCGCGTGCGCGTGGAGCCGTTCACCACCTCCATTCTCGACGGCATCGACATCCGCGAAACCATTCGCAATTGGCATCGGAGCCAAATATACGTCCGGCAGGCGGACCGGCTGGCCGGCGAAGTCGGCGCCGTAGTGGTCATCTTCGACGAAGACCGCGAGGACCGCTACCGCTATCTCACCACCTGGCTGGGCGAGCATCAGAACGAATCGGACATGTCTTTTTATTCGACCCTTCCGTTCGAAAACCTCGTGGGCCCGGGCATCGGCCGCGCCGAATACGGCGGCTTTCTCATGACGCTGCCTCCCCGCCGCCTCTTCGACGTATGGTCCGATAGCGATTACGATTTCGCCGAATCGAAGCCCGAAAGGCTGCTCATGGCCGCGCTGGATTACTCGGTGGAGCGATTTGTAGTTTACGTCGCCGCCCATCCCCCCCGCTCCATCTTCCGCTCAATCGCAGCGCATCTGGGACGCAAGATTCTGTACGTTCCCATCGGCTCGCTTTCGCCCAACAAGCTCAAAAGAGTGCGCATAGTGCACGTGCTCGATAGCTATGAACGCAGGGCGGAGGCGAAGGACTATTTGTGGTGAAAGGTGGGGCAGGTCCCCGGCCTGCGGCGGCCTCCCAGGCCGCCTTCGTGTGCGTACTTTGGCTGCTGGGCTGTTCGAAACATCCTGCATCCGAAGACGAAACCGCTCTTCGCAAATCCTGCCTCATCGCCGCCGGCGCGATTGCCGGAGGGCCCGTCGAGCTATTGAAATTCGGCCATTTTGGAGACAAGGCTCCGTTAGACTGCGTCGCCGCAGCCACGCTCCCGGACGTTGAGCCGCAGGGCGAGGGTTTCCTCACTTCCCGTCTCCTGGTTTTACGCCGTCAAGGCGAAAACTGGAGAGTCGCCCTGGACGCGGCCAAATGGGCGGTCAATCCGTTGGGCTATGTCGGCGCCAGCTCTCTCGACGATTCCTTCGATTTCAAAGGACTGCGCGTTGTGACCGGCGACAAGAGCCCATCCGGCCAGCCCGGCATCACGCTGTGGATCTCTTATCTGGACGAAAACGGAGAAGACGACGGCGAGGCCAAACAGTTCAGCCTCAACCCCGCCATCGGGCGCTACCAAGAGTTCGACGACAAGCTCGGCTTCAAGCCCGAGCTCCGCGATCCGCCGCACGTGCGAAGCCCGAATTAGAGGAAGCACGAATTAGAGTATGTCCACATCCATGCCGGCAATGAAGTGAATCCCAGGAACCACCAATCCCCGGAGCCGGTGGTCATTCGTCAAGAAAAGGTCGGCCCCGGATTGGGCGGCGCACGCGAGATGAATGGCGTCCGGCTGGGAAACGCGCAGCGTGGCGCGAATTTGGGCGTACCGATCCGCCGTTTCCCGAGTGAAGGCAGACACCTCGACCCTTGGAGAATCGAAGAATGAGCGGATATTGGACGCTGTCCCGGTATCACCGCGTTTCAGCGGGCCCGTCAAGACTTCGGCTACGGAGAACGCGCTGGCGCACAAGACATCGCCGCGCCGCCGCATTCGGTCGTAGATATCCTTCACCTTTGCGCCATGGACAGAGTGATCCTCCAGCCAATAGATGAACAACATTGTGTCCCAATAGACGCGGCTCATCCGTCGTCCCGATCGCCGGCCGAAGACCAGTCTCGCTCGGATTTGAGAAAAGCCTCGCCGCCTCCGAGTTCGCGAAAGACGTCTTTGGCGATTCCCCGAAGTTTGTAGAAGGGATCCTCCTCCGGCGCTACCCGCGCTGCGTCTTCGAGCACGTACGTGAATGCAACCGTCGTGCTTATCAGCGACGGAGGCCCCTCCCGGCTCTCAATCCGCACATGGTTCTTGTGGAGAAACTCGCGCGAAGCCAAGGCGCTGCAAACCAGGGGTACGCGATTGCGTAAATGCAAGGCGCGATGAACGTCGCCCGCGACGATTCGGACTATAGCATCCCCCCGTTGGCGAGCGGGTTCAATGTATTCGCGGCGTGCGTATTCTCGCACTCGTTCACTGTCCCGCGTTTTCACATTCTGAACATAGCATAGCTAGCATTGCATTGCAAAGCATAGCGTAGCTCATTCGTATCTCAAGACCACCATCGGGTCGACCTTCGACGCGCGCCGCGCGGGGATGTACATTGCAAAAAAAGCGACCAAAAGCAGCAGCGCTGAGACGCCTGCAAACGTCAAGGGATCCGTGGCCTTCACGCCGTAGAGGAAGCTATTGAGCAATCCGGTAAGAGACGCGGCAAGCAGCACGCCGACCGCGAGGCCCGCGCATGTCAAAGCCATTCCTTCCCGGAGCACGAGCCTCAGCAAGTCGCGGCCTTGTGCTCCAAGCGCCATCCGGACCCCAAACTCTTGCGTACGTTGCGCAATCAACTGCGAGAGCACGGCATAAAGTCCCATTGCGGCGAGCAAAATCGCAAACGCCGCAAAACTAGCCAGGATGATCGCCCGCAGGCGCGGATAAGCGAGCGCCCGGGAGAGCCTGTCGTTCATGGATTGAATCTCGCCGACAGGCACGCTGCCATCGAGGGACGCAATTTGCTTTTGCATCGCGGCGGCCGCCCTCGCGCCCGTCAGAGTGCGAAGCGCCAGGTAAACGCGAGGGGGCGGGTCTTGATTCAGAGGACGAAAGACCGCCGGAGTCTCCTCCCAGCTCATGGGATGGAAAAAGTTCTGGTCCTTCTCGTTCGCGCTTACGCCCACAATCGTAAGCCAGGGCGGGTCGGTTCCCGGCGCGCCGAGCACCCTGATCCTCTGACCGATGGGGTTCTCGTTCGGGAAGTATTTTCGCGTCAAGGCTTCATTCACGATCGCAACGGTCGGACTCTCCGGCCGATCGGAATCTTCGAATTCGCGCCCGAGTTTCAGCGGCGCGCCCATCACTCGAAAATATCCGGGAGAGATCGAAACTTGTGCAGTATCGAACGCGGCGGGCGTGATTCTTGGCTCCGGCCTTCCCCCCACGGCCAACGCATTGCCTCCGAACCGTCCGTCCGGCGGCACGGAGCTCGTAAATGCGGCGGAAATCGCGTCGGGTACAAGCGCAGCGGCCTCCAAAACCGCTCGGTAGAATTGCACCCGCTGACTATTCGTCGAGTAACTCCATTTCGGCAGTGTAATCGACATCGTGATCACGCGATCGGTTTGAAATCCGAGCGGCGTCGAAGCTAAACGCGCAACGCTCTGAATCAGGAGTCCTGCGCCAGTCAGCAAGGCGAGCGAAAGCGCCACTTCCGCGACGACCAACGTCCTCCGAAGCGTGCGCGCGGCCCGGGTGGCGGATGCAGCCTGCGCGCTCACGCGCAGTGCGTCCATCAAGTCTACCCGCGACGCTTTGAGCGCGGGAATGAGTCCGAAAAGAAGCGCCGTGACGATCGCCAGCAAAGCTGTGAAGCAAAGAACCGGAAGGTTCACGGCGACGGGGTTCCCCGGAGGCATCGGGATGGGGTTCAGGATACGGAAATAGTGAACCCAGGCAGCGGCGAGAAGGCTTCCAAGCGCTGCGCCCGCGCCCGACAACAGCAGAGCCTCGGTGAGCAGTTGCCGCGTCAGCCGGGTCCGGCCCGATCCCAG
>DASQJB010000052.1:0-11778 GCA_035631295.1 Bryobacteraceae bacterium
ACAACTATTTCGCCGGATGCAACGCGAGCTTCTGCACTCGCCAGTTCAGAATCTCGGCCGCGTAAAGCTCGTTCTCCGACGGACAGGCCAACTCGTGAATCCAGCCGAACTGCTTCGACTGCCTTCCCGATTTTCCGAGCATTCCGAGTAACTGGCCGTCTAGATTGAGCTTGTAAATCCGGCCGGGAAACGCGTCCGCGCTATACAAGTATTGCGTCCCTGGACCGGGTGTAATGCAAATGGCCCACGGAGCGCCACTCTGCGCGGTCCCCGCTTGCGCGGTGGGCTGGTTGCCGAACCACGGATGCGCGTCGGGCGGCACAGGCGCGTCGATGGTGATGATCTTCAGGAAATTGCCATCGTGATCGAAAACCTGGATACGGCGGTTGCCGCGATCCGCTACGTAGATGTTGCCCTTGGCATCGGCCGCGATGCTATGCGGGGTATTGAATTGCAACGGCTTCGGGTTGGCGCGATCCGCCTCAGGCACCGGCCCGCCCCATTGCTTCACCCAATCGCCGTTCTTGTCGAACTTCGCGACTCGCGAATTGATGTAGCCATCGCTGATGAAGATGTTGCCTTCCGGGTCCCAGGTCACGTCCGTGGGCTGCCGAAATTGCCCGTCAATCGCAGGGCGCGGAGGATTTACACGCGTCCAGGCCCCGCCTTCGTCCGAAGCTTCTTTCTTGCGCCCGAACACCATCGTGACCCGGCCCTCCGGGTTGAACTTGATCACCATATCCGAGCCTTTGTCGACGGCCCAGATGTTGTCGTCTTTATCGGTCCGCACCGTGTGCGCAAAAGACCAAGCATACAGATTGTGGCCGATTTCGCGAACGAACTTGCCGTTCTGGTCGAATTCGAGAATCTGCGCCGCAGTGGCGCCATATGCCGGTCCAGTCGTATTGCCTCGGCTAAAGACGAAGATGTGTTTCTTCGAATTGACGGCTACGCCCGATGCTTCGCCCAGATGCAAATCGGTCGGGAATTTGAAGAAATCGGGTACGGAATCGAACTTGATCTCGGATACAGGTCCTCCCAGGTCGGCGGCGAATGCGGCAGGGCTCAACGCCGCAGCGCCGACGAATGCTAAGCAGGCAAACAGGCAAGGTTTCATGGAGACCTCCTTCGTTACCCAAGTACCATATCACAGCTATCAGCCATCAGCTTTCAGTCGTTCCCGGTTGATTCGTAGGGTGGTGGCTGATAGCTGATAGCTAAAAGCTTCAGAGGCTCAACACCGGACAGGGCGATGCACCGATGATGTCGTAGGTCCGGCTGAGCAGGCGGCCGAACGCTTCGCGTACCCGTCCGCGCCCCAGCACGACCAGGTCGGCCTGACTTTCCAGCGCCGCGTCGCGGATCGCTTCCGTCACGCTACCCGGCCGGACCAGCACCTCAAAGTTGGTTCCCGCTTCGCGCTGGAATTTCTCGATTTGTTCCTGCGCGGAACGCAGCAAAAAATTCGAGAACTCGCTGCCGCCGGTATCCCCAGGCACGTGTTCGGCAGACGGAACAGCGTGCAGCAGCCGCACGGCGCCGCCAAACTCCCTCGCTAGTTCCGCCGACCGGGAGACCACCTCGATTTGATCCGGCGCCAGGTCCACCGCGGCGAGGATGTTCTTAATGCCCAAATTGCCGAGCAGCGCTCGATCCTCGCCGTGAGTCGCGGTCCACACGGGGCACTCGGCGTCGTGCAGGACTTTCGATGCTACAGACCCCATCAGCAAGTTTCGGAAGCGGCCACGGCCATGCGTGGCCATCATAATCAGATCCGCGCCTTCCGCGCGCGCGTAGTCTCCGATGGTTACGGCGGGATCGCCAAGAGCGGTTTCGCGGTCCAGTTCCGGAATTCCGGTTGCTTCGGCGTCGGGGAAAAACTCTTCGAGCACGCCCGCAATCTTTTCCTCGAGCATCGCAATGTCGGTCATCGAGGGGAACAGCCCCGCGAGGTCGCCGTAATCGCCGCTAGGAACGGGGACCGCGTGAAATACGGTGAGCTTTGCTTGGAATTGCCGCGCCACGAGCTGCACTAACGGCCGGAAGGCCCTTGAGCGCTCGGAAAAATCGGTAGGAAAGAGAATGTGGCGGAAGCCGGGCATCAGATATACGTTAGCGTATCTTTATGGGATTCTGTATAGGTGCGCACGACTGTCACCATCGATGATGACGTTTACAGAGAGGCGATACCGCTATCGCGCCTCTCGGGAAAACGCCTGGGCAAGTTTTGTCGGACCTGGCGCGCTGTGGTTTGGGGGAACTACCAGTCGCGCATAAACGAGCGGAACGGCCCTTTCCCACGTTCAGCGTGCCCGCGGAGGCTCCTGTGATTCCCATCCCGCGTGCAAAGGGTCATAGATGAGGAGGCATTCCTCTGATTCCCGCGAAGCACGCGAAGATCGCATAGAAATCGTCCTCTTTTGCGAGGCGAACTTCGTCAAAACCGCTCGCTGGCGGTCGCGGCTCGGAATGGACGCTTGGGTTTTACGGCCGCCTACAGAGCCGCGACCGCCAGGGAGCGGTCAACTGACTTTGATTAGGGCTGTGAGACTTGCTTTCGGGCAGGATTAGTTCTTCGCCATCAACTGCCGGATCAGGGCTGCGGTGCTTTCATGCACATCCTTGCGGCTGCCGTCGAAGCCGCCGCCACCTCCGGCGGCGAGGCCGAGCGCGGCGTCGAGCGGCGTTTTGCCCTGTCGATCTTTCGCATCGAGCTTGCCGCCCTGCTCAGCCAAATACTTGACTACCTGGTCGTAGCCCTTTTCCGCCGCCCCATGCAGGGCGGTCTGGCCACGGCTGTCGGCGGCATTGACGTCTACGCCCGCGCCGAGCAGCAGTTGGATCGATTCGATCGCCTCAGCCTCCGTCTTGCGCCGGCCGGTGGCGTCTTCCTCTTTCGTGCCCAAGCCCGCCGCGGCCATCACGGGATTGACGCCGTTGCGCGTCGCAAGCTTCGGATCGGCGCCGTGGTCCAGCAGAAAACGGACTACCTCTACGTCACCCGCTTTGGCCGCGCGCAGGACGGGAGTGGTTCCCGTGGTGAGCATCGTATCGTCACCGCGGTCGAGTTTGGCGCGATACGGCTGCTGCTTCTTGAGCTGCGCGTTCACGTTCGCGCCTTTCTCCACCAACAGCTTCACCAAGTCCATAGCGTTGAGCCGGTTACCCGTTACTTTCGGCGCGGGGCGGTTGTCTTGGGGCATGGTGTTGAAATCCACCGCCGAATAGAGCGCGGTTCGGCCTGTTTCATCCGCTAGATTCGGATCCGCACCCTTCTCGAGCAAGAAACCCGCAACGTCGTAGTGGCCGTTGATGATGGCGATCAAAGCTGGACTGATTCCGGTGGGATCGGCCGCGTTCACGTCCGCGCCCTTCTCCGCCAGCACCTTGACGCAATCAAGACAGCCCTGCCGGGCGGCGAACAGCAGGGGCGTCAAGCCCCCCAGCGGAAGCCATTTTTCGCGCGGCTCGGAAGTGGTCTGCCGCTCCCAGTGGTTGACTGTGGAATGCGCGTTGACGTCCGCGCCGTGGGCGATCAAATAGCGCGCCATCTCGGCGTGGCCTTCCGCCACCGCCCACATCAGAGCGGTCTCGCCGTGCCAAGTCTCTCTGGCGTCGATTTGCGCCCCATGGCCCAGTAGCACCTCGACCGCTTCCACGACTCCTGTTCGCGCCGCCGTCATCAACGCCGTTTCTCCTTCGGTACTAGCCGCGTTGGCGTCCGCGCCCGCCTGGAGCAATTTATCGATCAGGGGCGCGTTTCCGTTCTGGCAGGCAAGGTAGAGCGCCGTGATGCCGTAGCGGTTGGTTGCCTTCACGTCCGCGCCCGCGCGAATCAGAAGATCCGAAAGCGGGAAGTGTTCATTGCCGAAAGATTTTCGGACGGCCCACATCAACGCGGTCGTGCCATCGGCTTCGGCGGCATTCACATCCACGCGCTGCTGAAGCAGGGCCGCAACTTCGGCTCTGTCTCCGGCCTTTGCCGCGGAGATCAGCCGCGAATCCCCGTCGGTGGCCCCAAAGCATGAGGCGCAGAGCAGAGCGAAGGACAGGGTCCTCATAGATCCACCAGCCTTCCGGTGCTATCGCCCAGCATCTCCTGATGAACTCCCGTTTTCTCCAGCAGCGTCACCAGCAGATTCGCCATTGGCGTGTGGTCTTCGTATTTGAGATGGCGGCCGCCCTGTATCTGGCCAGCCGCGCCGCCCAAAACCAAGCTCGGCAGAGGGAAGTGGTTGTGAGCGTTGCTGTTGCTCATATTGCTGCCGTACACGATCGCGGAATGATCCAGCAACGAGCCTTCGCCATCGGTCGTGTTGCGCAGCGTATCGAGAAATTTGGCGAACAGCGTCAGATGATACGTCTGAATCTTTACCAGCTTTTCGATCTTTTCCGGGCGGTTCTGGTGATGTGAAGTCGCATGGTGGCCGTCCGGCACGCCGACCTGCGGATAAGTACGGTTGCTCACTTCGCGCGCCATCATGAACGTGAATACGCGCGTGATGTCCGCCTGCCAGGCGAGCGCCAGCAGATCGAACATGATGCCCACGTGCTGCTCGTAGGCAAACGGGACGCCCGCAGGCTCTTCGGGTAGAGTTATATCCGCGCTGACCTGTTTTTCCGCCTTTTGAATCCGCCGCTCGATTTCGCGGACGTTTTCGAGGTAATCGCTCACTGTAGCCCGATCCTGTATGCCCAGGCTGCGTTGCAGATCCGACGCCTGGCGCGAGATCGCGTCCAGGATGCTGCGGTCCTCCTGGGTGCGCGCGGCGCGGTCCGCGGCCGAGCCCCCTTGTCCGAACATCCGCTCGAAGACTTTGCGCGGATTGATCTCCATCGGCATGGGCGTTGAGGGCGTGCGCCAGGAGAGGGTGTTCATGTAGATGCAGCCGTAATCGCGATCACAGGCGCCAATCAGGCCGGAGTGATCTTCGATCGCCATTTCCACGGAGGGAAGAACCGTGTCTTGACCGATTTGCTGCGCCGCGATCTGGTCGGCGGTGACGCCCGCATAAGCGTCGACGCCCTGTGTGGGTTTCGGCCGCACACCGCTCAACCACGTGGTGGGACTGAGCGAATGGACGGCCGTGGAGTCTGCGGCCCGATGTCCCAATCCACTCACGATGTTGAGCCGGCCCCGAAAGCGCTCCAGCGGCTTGAGGATTGGCGTCATGTCGAAATCGGCGCCTTCGGTTTTGGGCGTCCAGCGGTCCATGATGGCGCCGTGGGGCACATAGACAAACCCGAGGCGGGAAAGCGGCTTAGCGGCCGTTTTGCTTAGCGGCGTCTGCGCCGGCAGCATCGCGTCCAGCAGAGGCAAAGCCACTGCGGCGCCCATGCCCCGCAAAAACGTCCGGCGCGGAAGGTGCTTTCTGCTTAAGAACATTACCCTACCTTGGACCATCTGGCGTCAATTTATCACAGCGGGTTACCGGTGGAAAGGGCCATTCGGGTATTGGTTTGAGCACTGGATTGGGGAAGGCAAGGCGCACAAATTGAAAAGGCCGCTCCTCACTAGGGAGCGGCCTTTGCTGATTTCGTTTCCGGTCGAGTCCCGAACTTCCGACGGCGCCGGTACGACTTAAGACTGGCGTGCCGAACCGGCCATTTCCGGTTCTTCAAAGCTGCGCCGGTCCGTGCCGGCTTACGGCCGGCCCACGTTCTCGGCTTGTAGACCTTTCGGGCCTCGCTTCACCTCAAATTCCACCTCGGCGCCTTCTTCAAGTGTCCTGTAACCAGACATCTGGATGGCCGAGAAGTGCACGAAAACGTCCTCGCCGCTAGCGCGCTGGATAAATCCATAACCCTTGGCAGCGTTAAACCATTTCACAACACCCTTTTCTCTCACTACTTTGATATCTCCTATTTCTCTCTTCCGGGCAAGCCGGTACGTACTTTGCAAAAACTTCACCATTGTCTCATGGAACGATTAGTGTTTGCAAATCAAGTTTTTGCGACGCAACAAACAAAACTATGCGGGCTGCGTGACCCCGGCGAGCGCGGTTTCGGCGGCCATGTTCTCGACGCGGCAGGCGTCGCGATAGTCGCACCAGGCGCATTTCTTGACATCCGCGGGGCGGACGCCAATGTCGCCCGAGATAACTCTCTCATGAACTTCCGCAGCGCGTTGGGCTGCTTGCTCCATCAGCTCCCGAAGTCCTTCACGCGTGCGCTCTTCGCCAACGCCCTCCAAACCAGCGACATGCAGCCGCCAGCCTCCCCAGGAAGTCTCTTTCTTCATGCCACAGTAGAGCATTCCGATGGGTTTGAGGTTCATCGCCCGCTCAGCGGCAAGCATATAAAGCCCGGCCTGCACCAGGTTTCCGCCCTCGCTCTCTTCCACTCGCTCGCGAACCTTGTTCCCGGCGCTGTACTTGTAGTCGATCACCAGCGCTTCGCCGCTCGGCGAAACATCCACGCGGTCGATGCGGCCCTGGATGGTCAACTCAGGCGTCAGCGTGAATTTGAAATCCAGCTCACCGCGGCTGCTCCAGCCCAATCTTAACCGGCGGTCATGAAGGAGAGCCTCGAAATTCCGTAACAATTCCAGGCGAACGGCTTCGGTGCGATAGGTCGGCGGAATACGCAACCGGGCGCATTCTTCTTCGAACACGCGGTTAAGGATCTGGGCGCCGAGCAAGGGCAACTGGATCCATTCAGCGAGCGCGCGGTGCATGATGCGCGCCTGCTCGAGGATGGTAAGCCTGTCGCGGGGCGCCGGCGGGCGCGCAAGCAGACGTAATGTCCGCCGGGCGAAAAACTGAAACGGGCATTGCAGGAAGCTCTCGATGCCCGTTGGGGAGAGCTTGCGGTGCGTTTTGGCGAGCTTCGTCAGCAGCGCGGGGTGGCGGATACCGCTCTCTGACGGTCGCAGCTCTGTAGCCACGATGGACATCGGATACGCGTTCTGGGCCGCGGCCGGTAGGGAGCGGTCCAAAAAGAACGATGGAATCGTCTCTTCGCCTTTCTCGCCGAAGCGCGGATAACTCAGCACTGTTTGTTCGGTTGCCCGCGTCACGGCCAGTTGAAACAGAAACCGCTCTTCCTGTTGCCGCTGAGCCGCCGTGGAAAGACCCATGCGCGCGCGAAGCGCGTCGCCTAGCAGCGGATCCTCGCGATGGTAAATGGGGAACAGCCGTTCCAGCAGGCCACAAACAAAAACGATGGGCGGATTCCACCGGCGCGCTTCGAAGACATCCATGATCGAAACGACGTTGCAGCGGCGATCTTCGACGGGCAATGGCTCGAGCGTCAGCATGGTTTCCACTCGCGGCCAGAACTGCTCGATCGGCATCTCGCGCGCGGGGAGAAATGCCGCGACTTCGCGAAGCTTTTCTTCAAAAGCCCGGACAGCCGCCGCCGTGGAGCGCCAAACGCGGATTTGATCGCGGTCCAGCGGGCTGTCGGGGACTGAAGGCTGGGGCAAAAGGCGCGACAAGCTCATCAGACGCTCCGCCCAGATCTGCGGGAGATGGCGCTCGCCGCGCCAACGGTCGAGTGCTGCGAGATCAGAAAGGAGAGCTGGGGCGTCCGGAATTCCCTGCAAACTGCCTAGTCCCTTGCCGGGCAGCAACTCGCGCAGAGCGAAGTCGAAGCGGTCGCCCGCCGGCGTCGCGCCCACGCCGGAAACGGGCGTGCGCAGGGCCTCCAACAAAACCGCGTGGTCCCACCCACTCAACGATGCCTGAACGATGCGACAAAGGAAGGCAATCGCCGGATGCGAGGCGAGAGGATCGGCGAAACGGGCGCGCGCCGGAATGCCGAAGCGCGCGAGCGCGGTTTCCAAGATTCCCGCATAGGGATCACGCGACCGCAAAACGATCGCGATATCGCGGAAGCTGCGGCCGCGAGCGCAGTACTCGAGTATGCGGCGCCCTATTTCTTCCGCTTCACGCTCTGGGGTCGCGGCTGAAAAGCAAACGCGCGGTGCATCCATGCTCGCCACGTCAGGATCGCGGATGGTTACTGCCGTCCGGCTAGCGAGCGCCTCTACGAATTCCTTCTCGGCAGGCGATAAAGTATAGAAGCCATTGAAAATCACGCGCGCCGGGACTCGCGCGGCGCTTTGGCGGAGCTGCGCCGCGGCGGCGCGCAAACGCCCTGCGCGCAACGCAAAACCCCGGCGGTCCAGATGCTCGCGAACGTACTGAAAAATCTCGGCAATCCCAGAGGGGAGTCGCGTCTGGGGAGGGATTCTCTCGAACAGCTCGGCCAGCGCCGCGTGCAACCCGCTTGACTCGATTATGGGGAGAAAGCGCGGAGGCTTCACTTCCTCCAACGCTTCCGCTATCAGAATGTGCAACAGCGGCAGGGAAGGTTCGGGGGGGATTGCCCAATGCGGGCCCCACTCATCCAGAAATCCGGAGAGCGCTTGCACGCGCGAAGGGCGAACCGGGAAACCCCGCCGCGCCATCTCATGGGCGGCGTGCTCCGCCATGGTGGCCGTCGGAACGATCAGATAGGAGTCCTGCGGCAGGCCGCAAAGGAGAAGCGTTTCCGGCGCCGCGGCGCTACTTGGCGGGAGGCTCAAGTTGAGGAGCGAGGTCGTTCATCATCTTCTCAAACCGGTCGCGTTGTTGGGGATTGAGAATCGCCAAAATGCGGGTCTTGCCGGTGGACCGCAGATCGTCGAGCTGATCTTGCAGGCTCTGATAATACTGGCGGTAATCGTCGAGCACCATGCCCAGCTTCTCGGACTGATCGCCCGATAGATCCAACTCGGCCTTGAATCGCTGCAAGACCATTTCCCGGCTTGCTTCGCGGGGCCCCGGAGCGACGACGCGCCGCAACTTGTCGTGCAGGCCGAAGTGCATCGATAGCGCCCCACTTGCCGCGCCGGCGAGAAACACCAGGAACAGGGTCGATAGGATCCGTGGTTCCCGCCACGGGGCATGGCCGGGGGCTAACGTCATCGATTCACTGCTCCCGATAGGTGACCAGGTTCACCAGCACCGCGTCCCTGTCGGGAAGACTGGCGGCGCTTTGCCTGACGGTGGGCATGTCGCCGGGGGATACCCAATCCGCCGGAGTGGCGATGACCACCGTTTGATCCGCCATCCGCTCGGAGGAAACCAGATAAATGCCGATCAACAGAGTGAACGTCACCGACGCCAGGGCTACCCGGCGCGCGAAAGCCGAATCGAAAAACAAGCTCCAGATGGAGGCTGGCGTCTGCGTTTCAATACGCTCCACGACGCGGGCATAGAAGCCCGCTCGCGGCTCTACTTCCGGCGGCGCGCTGAGCGAGCGAAATAGGTCCGCTTGTTCGCGCATGGCCGCGACTTGCTCCCTACATTTCCGGCATTCCTCCAGATGGCGCCGGCAAGAAGCCTCCAACTCCGATCCTGCAATAACCGATTCAATATGATCCCGCACCCTTCGATGCATGGTGTCCTTCCCTCAATCCCAAAAATAAACTTGTACTGCCTATCTTCTTTTCGCGCACAACGCATTCGCTGTGCGCTTTCTTTTGCGCACCGCGTATCCGCGCACGCCGTGCGCCTGGCGGATCTTATTGCCCGCCTAGTTCGCGATTCAACCCGTGCCCCCGGTTCAGCCGCTGGGCTGCTTTGAGCAGCTTCTGCCGGGTCCTAAAAAGCTTCACCTTAATTGTATTCTCGTTCAAGCCGGTCATCTCAGCCAACTCTTCCACCGAGTGCCCCTCCACCTCCTTCAGCAGAATCAGGTGGCGGTCGCTATCGGAAAGCTTGGAAAGCAATTTGACGATCAGGTCCCGCTGCGCCAGTTGATTGTCCACCGCCGGGCCGGGATCCACCGCCGGCTCGGAGGTCTCCAGCCTCTGCGCGTCCTCCGCGGAAAAATCGCTTTCGTATACGAGTTTGCGCACGCGCTTTTTGCGCAGGTAATCGTAGCACTCATTCACCGTGATCTTGTAGATCCAGGTGAGCAGCGAGCTCCGGAAGTCGAAATTCCGGATCGAAAAATAGATTTTCGCGAAGACTTGCTGGGCTATGTCTTCGGCGTCGTTGTGATTCCGCAGAATTCCGAAGATGATGGAGAATACTTTGGTCTGGTAGCGCTCGACAACCTCGCGAAACGCAATCTCGTCCTGAGCCTGTACACGCCGGACCAGCGCCGCTTCTTCACTGTTCTTGTGGTCCACGCGAATTCGGGTCCGGAGGCGATCCCCGTCTGGCGGCGCGACAGTTTTTGGAACAACTGCCGGAAAGCCAAGTACTTCGCTCAGGGCGTTCATAACTATCTGTCCGACGCGTCCTGGCGTAGGGGGGTTTCAACCTTGTTGTCTCCAAAATAACAGATTCCGTTGACGAATCGCTTCCGGAAATAGGATTCCGCCGGCCCGCGGGCGCCCTAGAATTTCGCTGGCCTAAAGGTCTATGAAGCTAAAAGAAATCCTTTCCCCGGTAGTGCGCGTCTGTTGGCTATTAGATGGGTTCATTCAAAATATGAGGCGGATTCATTTTGTCTTTTTTGGGACTCTGGCGGCTGCAGCCCTCTTGCCGGCTCAAATTTCAGTAACGCTAATGCCTTCACAACCGTCTCCCGTTCCGCTCGGCACAATACTCACATTCGCCGCATCCGCCTCCGGAGCCAATCTCGGAACTCCTACCTTTCGTTTCCGCGCCCGGCTGGCGGGCGCTGCCTTCCACACGATTGTGGACTACGGGCCAAACTCGTCTTTGAGCTGGACAACGATCGATCGCGAGGGGTCCTATGAGATCGAAGTGACTGCCAGGAGCGGCGATCTGACGCAAACGGCGGCGGCTTCGGTCATCATGGCCATGACTTCGCTGGTCACCCAGGATGCGCCCGTAATCACGCCCACGGCAAATTCTCTGGTGTTCATCTACAGCGCGCCTCCTTGCCCGCCGCGGCAGACGTTGAGCGTTCAGTTCACGTCGCCGGAGGGCTATGTTCAATCCACCCCCTCGCACCCGTGTACCGGGTTCAGCATGAACTTTTACCTTGCGGGAATGCGCCCGCAAACGCAATACAGCGTGCAACATTTGGCCGACAGCGACACCTCCACCACGACCGGGCCAATGTTCAGCCTGCCGACCCCTTCCTTAACTCGGCCGGCGCCCACGATGTCGCCTCTTACTTCGAGCGTCCCCTCCGTGGACGGCATTCTGTTGCAAAGTCCGTTTGTATCGGGGGCCATCGCCACCGACCTTAATGGCAACACGGTCTGGTACTACATGGGCAACATTTCCTATCTGACGAATCCCGTGACGGGCGGCACGTTTATGGGGCTTGCCGAAAATCCAACCGAGGATCCCTCTCAGCAGTTCGTTCGCGAATTCGATTTGGCGGGGATCACGCTGGCAGAAACCAATGCCGCCCGCATCAACGAGCAGCTTGCGGGCATGGGCGTGCATCCCATCAGTGGATTTCACCACGACGCCAGGAAGTTCCCCAACGGCGATTACCTGGTTCTGGCGAATTCGGAGCGGATCCTCACGGACGTTCAGGGCCCCGGTCCGAAGGATGTTATCGGAGACACCATCCTAGTGCTCGATTCGAACCTTCAGGTGCAGTGGTCCTGGGACGCGTTCGATCATCTGGATTCTCATCGCGCGGCGCTTCTGGGAGAGACCTGCATTTATCCCGCCGGTTTCTCGTGCGGCGTATTTTACCTGGCTCCCGTCGCCAATGATTGGCTGCATGGCAACTCGGTCCAGCTCACGCCCGATGGAAACATTCTGTATTCCGCGCGCCACCAGGATTGGGTAATCAAAATAGATTACGAAAACGGCGCCGGGAGCGGAAATATTCTCTGGCGGCTAGGCGCGCAGG
>DASQJB010000053.1:0-4945 GCA_035631295.1 Bryobacteraceae bacterium
GTCGGGCTCGCGCGGATCCCCATTTATAATGGCTCGAATGGTCGCTAAATAGGTGTCATGAGTACGGTCGTCGGCGTATTGGACGCCGAGGCGGTGGGAAAACCAGCGGCGGACATCGGGGAATGCGGCGGAATAGAGCTCCTCGCAGGCCGCGGAATCCCCGGTGTGAATCCGCTCCACGAGAGAACTCCATGAGACCGGCGGAGCTTTCGAGTTCCGGCAGAGGCGAGCCCCCACACCGAATCGCTGGACCTAGCTGCATCGTTCGTCCTCTTCCCGGACTACGCGCGAGCTACTGCTAAATCGGACCTTTGGGGTAGAAGTTTCCGACGCAGCCTCCGGCTGCAGAGCCATTGAAGGGCCCGCCGCGTCGTCCTCAATAAAACACTCTCGGATCTACGAAACTGCAGAGTAATCCGAATTATTGCCCAGGAAAAAAGAGTTTACGGACTTTCCGGAACAAGGCGCCAAATTGGCCCCAAAGGGGCACACGACACCGCAAAAAAGGTGCCTGAAAATTGTGCGGATTCGACTCGTCGAACTTCGTCATAACCGCTCCCTCGCGGTCACGGCTCGGAATGGGCGCGGCAGCAGGGAGCGGTTGCACGCCGACTATTGCAATTAAAGATTAAGGCAGCTCTAATTCGGGCGCTTTACTGGCCGCGTCGGCCTTGCCGATATTTTGGAGATGCTCGCGGACTGCCGCCACATCGACGGCGTTTGCATCCAGTTCCAAATATTTGGAGATGTGTTCGTTCGCGCCGGCGGAATCGCCCTTGGCTTCCAGGATTCTTCCCAGGATATATTCCGCCCTCGGCATTTTGTGGATCTGGTCGATGCGGATGGCTTCGCGGGCGGCGGCCTCCGCGCCATCAAGGTCTTTCAGCTCATACTTGGCCGCGGCCTGATGGATGTAGATTTCCGGGAAAATGCGCTTATCGGCTTTGAGTAACGAATCGGAGGCTTTGGCTGCCGTTTCCCAATCCTTCAATTTGATGCACAGCCTCGCCAGATTCAGATAGGCGGGCAGGAGTTTGGGATCGGCTTCGATCCCGTGCTGATAGGCATCCTTTGCTTGATCCCGATTGTTCAATTTTTCGGAAAGCTGCCCCAGCGCGTTCCAGCCTTGCCCGAATTTCGGAGCCGCTTTAACGGCGGCCTGGATCTGGCGGCTCGCCTCGGCCATATCGCTCTTGTCCAGGGCCTTCATCGCCAATTTCCAGGAGGCCTGTGCCTTGGAAGGAACCTCGCTTTCGAGAACGCTGATAGAGTTGGGATCGGCGCCGCGAGCCGTCAGCACCAACGGGGGAAGGTTGGGATTGGTATAGGAATTAAAACCCGAAATGTCGATTTCGGAGGAGACATATCCCACCAGGGTCGCGCGAATTTTGCACACGCGCGTGAGCATCGGATCGACCTCCATGCGCCAGAGGTATTCGCCTTTTTTGTCCGTGACCGGACCCGGCGCCGAGCCCTGACCGTCCGTGCAGGCGCGCTCGATTCCGACGCTTTTCGGGGGAGGAGATCCGTCCTGCATGACGACTTTGCCGCGCAGGATGAGCTGGTACGTATCGCCTGCGACAGGTTGGATCAGACAAAGCAGGCAGCCTCCGACCAACGAGCCGCTCAGGAGCCGAACGGAGAGCATAAAATCCTCCTTGAGATATGCCTGAGACAGAGATAATCGTATCAGAAGCGGTTTGCGGAGGAAACCGCATCACTAGCGCCGGGCGCCGGTCCGCTGGTCATCTATCCTCGCACGGAGGGTACTGTGTCATACGGCAGCTTTGGGTATCGTGGTTTGCTGATCTACCGACCGTATCCAGTCGGAGGGAAGTCCGCTGCAAGACTTGTGTCATCGGAGGCGCCGAAGGACGGCCAGGAACGCCGGAGCGGGAGTACTCTTTGCTCTGGCGATCGCGTGCGAAAGCTTGGCTTCCGCCACGCCGGGCATGACCATCGTCACCGGGACCTTGAGCCAGGGCTCCACACTCAGTCAGCTTGGCGCGTTTTGTACGGAGGGCTCGGAAACCTTCGGCAATTGTGAGGTGTTCGGCGCTACGATCAATACACCCATTTCTTGTTTTACGCTGACGACCGGCCCCGCCACGGACCCCGTAGCCATGATCTTGGATTTCAGTTTCACGAATCTGGGATCGATAGGGCAGGACATTCACATCCTGTTCTCGATCACGCCGGGAATCACCGGAGACATTCTTGTAGCCAGTCCAAACTCGACGGTGAGTGGATTGATTTGCGGATTCGCGACGGGGGTGAACGGCGTGTGTTCCTCGGCGCACCTTTTGTCGTTGAATCCGAACTGGACCGCCTCCAACGGGGATCTTCGTACACGACAGTTTTGCCGCCTGTCCCGCCTCGGGCAAGTCAGGACAACGCCGATTTCGTCTTCGAAAACGTGAAGAACGGCAACGGATTTGCCGCGACTACCACGCCCGAGCCTTTAACGCTTTGGCTGATGGGCGCCCGTTTATTGGCGATGGCAACTGTTGGCCGAAAGCGGGTTAGACGCTGAAGGAGCTTCCGCAGCCGCAGGTCGATTTCACGTTGGGGTTGTTGAACTTGAAGCCGGACCCTTCCAGCGTTTCAACGTAGTCCACCTCGGCCCCATCCAAATACAGCATGCTGGCCTGATCGATGAACACCTTCAGATCGCCGAAGTTATAAGTCTTATCTAGGAATCCGGGGCTGTTCTCAAAAGCCATGGAATAGCTGAAGCCCGAGCATCCGCCGCCCACGACGGAAATGCGCAGTCCGGCCGGTTTGGGTTCCTGAGTGCCCAGAATCTCCTGGACCTTTCCGACTGCTACGTCTGTCAACTGGATCATAAAGGGTTTCCCGCTCCTAAGATAATTTTACTACACGGGCAGAACGCTTATGTTCCCTTTCCTAGAAGCTTGAGGGCGGCGCCGGCGACGTTTTCCGGGGTGAAGCCGAGATGCTTCATGACCTCGCCGCCGGGCGCTGAGGCGCCGAAGCGATCGACTCCGATGATGATCCCTTCGTCGCCGGCCCACTGGCGCCAACCTAAAGACGCCGCCGCCTCCACCGTGACGCGCTTTTTCACGCGAGCCGGCAGGACGCTCTCGCGATACTCGGCGCTTTGCCCCTGAAAAAGACTCCAGCTCGGCATGCTTACCACGCGCGCCTGCACTCCCTGCGCTTTCAAAATCTCGCGCGCCTTCACGCAGAGCGAAACCTCGGAGCCGGTCCCGATGAGAATCACATCGAGCGAACCGCTCTCGGCTTCCGCGAGAATGTAGGCGCCCCGGGCGACGTCTGCGTCCTTGGCCGACGCGCGGTCCAGGTGAGGAAGGTTTTGCCTGGTGAGCGCCAGCAGAGTCGGGCCATTGTGCCCCATCGCAAAAGCCCAGGATTGAGCGGTTTCCATGGCGTCCGCCGGCCGGATCACCGTGAGATTGGGGATCGCCCGCAGACCGGCGAGATGTTCGATGGGCTGGTGCGTAGGCCCGTCTTCGCCTAGCGCAATGCTGTCGTGCGTGAAGACGTAGACGAGCTTGAGATCGCTCAGCGCGCCCAATCGAATCGCGGGCTTCATGTAATCGGAGAACTGCAAGAAGGTGGCGCTGAACGGGAGGATGCCGCCATGCGCGGCCAAACCATTCACAATCCCCCCCATGGCGTGCTCCTTCACTCCGAAGGCGAGATTGCGCCCTGCATAGGCCCAGGCGCCGCCAACGGCGCCTTGCACGGGAGGTTGCTGCGGTGGAGGAGGCTGAAAATCGCCCATTCCCTTGAGAGCCGTTTCCGTGGAGGGATTCAAATCGGCGGAGCCGCCGATAATGTTCGGGATGCGTCCGGCCAAGGCATTGAGCGCCGCTCCTCCGGCGATGCGAGTCGAGACCGGCTTGTCGTCCGGTTTCCATCGCGGAAGAGCCGAGGCCCAGTCCGATGGCAGCTTACCTGCTCTGACCATTTCAAATTCGGCAGATTCCTTTGGGAAAGCGCGTTGGTACGCAGCGGTCTTGTCGAGCCACGCCTGTTCGGCTTGCTTGCCCTTTGGAACTGCCTGACGGAAGAACGCGAGCGCGTGTTCGGGCACATAGAATTTCTCCATCGTGGGCCAGCCGAGGTTTTTCTTTGTAGCTTGCAGCTCTTCCTCGCCGAGCGGGCTTCCATGAGCGGCGAAGGTGTCTTGCTTATGGGGACTGCCATAGCCGATGTGCGTGCGGCAGAGGATCAGGGAGGGGCGCGGATCAGCTTGCGCTTCGCCGATGGCTCGCTCGACGTCTGCAGTGTCGTTTCCGTCCGGAACCGCGCGCGTATGCCAGCCGTAGGCGTCGAAGCGTTTGGCTACGTCTTCCGTGAACTCCAGCTCCGTGGCGCCGGCCAGGGAGATGTGGTTTTGATCGTAGAGGTAAATCAGCTTGCCCAGTCGCATATGGCCGGCCAGGCCCGCGGCCTCGTGGGAGATGCCTTCCATCAGGTCACCGTCGCTGCATAGGGCGTAGGTGTAGTGATCGATGATCTCATGATCGGGGCGGTTGTATCGCGCCGCCAGCCAAGCCTGGGCGATCGCCAGTCCTACGCCGTTGGCGAAGCCTTGGCCGAGCGGGCCGGTGGTCACCTCGACGCCCGGAGTGAGGCTGCTTTCAGGATGTCCGGGAGTCTTGCTGCCCCATTGCCGGAATCGCTTGATCTCCTCCAGAGGCAGATCGTAGCCGGTCAGGAAGAGCAGGCTGTACAGCAGCATGGAGCCATGGCCGGCCGAGAGCACAAAACGATCTCGATCGAACCACGCCGGATTCGCCGGATTGTATTTGAGGAAGCGAGTCCAGAGGACAAAAGCCATGGCGGCTGCGCCCATGGGCAATCCGGGGTGCCCGGAATTGGCGTTCTGGACGGCATCCGCCGAGAGAATGCGAATGGTGTTTATGCAGAGTTCTTCCAGAGATTGACCGCGGGA
>DASQJB010000054.1:0-3131 GCA_035631295.1 Bryobacteraceae bacterium
TATACCGTGACCTATTACCCGCAACCGAATCCCAACGAGGGCTTCCGCAAGATCACGGTCGAGATCACCTCCGACGTGGGGAAAAAATATCGCGTGCAGTGCCGCCCCGGGTACCGCCCCAGAGGCGGATTTTAGCTCTCAAGCCGCAGTGAAATTTCTCGCAAAGCACACGGAGCACGCAAAGAAGTCTTTGCGGCTTTGCGAAAGAATTACCGTCTATGCCGCACTCGCAGCCGCTGCAGGCGCGATGTACTCGAAGCTCGGTCCGAGCATTCCGCCGTTCGGCGCGCTGGGCGACGTAGAATCGCGCACTTGCCCATATGGGATGTTCATCAGCCCGACAGCCTTGTACTTCAAGTCATACATGCCGCCGACGCGCTCTAAAATATCCCACGGCGCTTCATTAAAGCTATATTCGAGCCTTCGAAGCACCGCCATGTAAGTTCGATTGAAATCGTCCATCTTCCGCCGCGCTTCGCTGCCTTCCCGAAAATGCGCGGCTTTCGGATTCGGCTGCACGTTCCTCCGCCCAAACGCGAATGGCGGTGGCGTCGGCGGATTTGCAGGCTTTAAGAAGGTCCTTCGCTTGCTTCTTGTACTGCTCCAAGCTGGGACGTTGAGGGAGCGGTCTGGCTTCCATACGAATCTCCTTTCACCGCATGCCTTTAGTCCGCACTGATCCGGCTGAAAGAAGGTTCGTCCTTCGAAATTCTCTGAGTGGGTGAGCACCGCCCTTTCCGCGGACTGGTTGCGCCCCTCGCGCTCCCGTCATACTATCACGAGCGGCACATGAACTATCACGAGCGGCACATGAACACGCTCCTGAAGGCAGCCCTGGCTTCCCTTCTCGCTGCGCCTGCGATGGCCCAGTGGCTCCATCATCCGACGCCGGGGATTCCGCGGCTCTCGGACGGCAAACCGGATCTTTCCGCGCCCATACCCCGCGCCGCCGGCGGCAAGCCCGATCTCTCCGGCATTTGGGCTGTCGAATGCGGAGTCTATGGGCTCGACTCCTGCTTCACGCGCAGCCTGTTTTTCGATCTCGCAAAAGACTTGAAGCCTGGCGATGTGCAGATGACGCCTTGGGCCGCCGCCATCGCGGCGCAGCGCGAGGCCCGCAACCACGTCGACGATCCGTACGGCTACTGCTTGCCGCCGGGCGTGCCACGCATCGATTTCGGAGGTGGCGCGTTCAAGATCCTTCCCGCGCCCGGAATCACTGCGTTTCTCTATGAATCGCTTGTCGGAATGATCTTCCGCCAAGTGTTCACCGACGGGCGTCCTCTACCCACAATCGACGAGCCCACTTCGCTCGGCTATTCGGTGGGCCATTGGGAGGGCGATGCGTTCGTAGTGGAAAGCGCGGGATTCAAAGATGGCGGTTGGCTCGATACAGCGAAAGGGCGTCCGAACAGCGATACGCTTCGGGTTACCGAGCGCTTTCTCCGAACCGATTTCGGCCATATGAACTTGACCGTCACCATCGACGATCCCAAAGCGTACCTGAAGCCGTGGACCGTCAACGCGCCTCTGCGTCTATTGCCTGACACGGAACTGCTGGAAGTATTCTGCGACGGTCATGAGAAAACCATGGAGCATCGGCGCGTTACGCCTGCCCCTCTCGAGCCGCCGAGCGCTGCTTTCCCATCGCCGGCGCAGTAAGCGGTACATCGCGAACGCCATCCGACTTGCGACTAAAAGCCAGCCACACTACCGTCCCCAACGCTGGAATCAGGCTCATGGAGACGAAGATGGCGGCATAGTTGTGGGCGTCCATCCACCGTCCGTACAGCGGCAACATTGCGGCCAGCACCGCCGACCACGAGCCACTCCCCAGCCCGGCCACCATGCCGGCCTGCTCTCGCGGAAATAGGTGCGCGCCCATGCGCAGCGCGGTCATGATGAAGCCGTCGGCGATGAACATCGCCCAAAAGAATAAGGCCAGCACGACCCATCGCCCAGCGAGCGGCGTCAAGGCAGGCGGCAGCGCTAGCGCGGTGAGTAGCAAAAAAATGCGCGTGGCGCGACGGATGTCGCCTTTGATATAGCGATCCGCGATCCAGCCCCAAAAGAAATATCCGCACTGGTATCCCACAGAAGGAATCCACAGGATCCTGCCCAAGTCGGCTTGCGTGAAACCGAGCGCGCGATTCAAGTACAGCGGGCTCATATACAAAACCACGCCCAGTCCGAATCCTCCGAGTCCAAATGTCGACATCACCAAAAGTGCGCGGAGGTCGAACAGGTTAGGCCACGAGAATTGCGGCGCCGTTCGGCGCGATTGCAGCGCAAGCCATGGTGGGCGCGCGATTGCCCACCACAGCGCCAGCCAAGCCGCTCCCATCGCGCCCGTAATCCAGAACGCGAATCTCCATCCGAAAGCCAAGGCGATGGGAGTCACCAGCAGCGGAGTGATCAGGTTGCCCAGCGACGCGCCGCTATAGGCGAGCGCCATGCCCCTCGATTGACTGCTGGCCGGGAGCGATTCGACGGCGGTGCGGAATCCACCAGGAAACGCCGCGCCCTCGCCGACGCCCAGCACGGTCCGCGCGACCGCGAATCCCATAAACCCGGCCACCCACCCATGCGCCACGCTTGCGGCTGTCCATATGAAAACCGCAACGAGCATCCCCGCGCGCAATCCCACATAATCCAGCACCGATCCCCACAGCGGATTCGCGATCATGTAGGCGATGGAAAAGTACGATAGAGCCAAGGAGTACGAAGCCGCGTTCAGCCCCGTATCGGACAAAATCGTGGGCGACAGCACCGCCAGCGTCTGCCGGTCGATGTAAGCCAACAGCGTGCACAGCATCATCACGCCTGGCGGCACCCACGTTCGCCATCCCGTCTTTTCCATCATTCAATCCAGACGCGCGATCCAGCCCTTGAGTTCTTCCGAGGGCGCGGGGTATTTCTCCATCACCAAAGGATCATGGCCCGGAATCACGTGATCGCGCGAATCCGCCAGCTCATAGGCGCGGCGATAACCCTCCAGCACGTCGCCCGCATGGAACACGATCGGATAGGGAATGCCGCGCTCGATATTGGCGTAGAAATGCGTCGCGTCCGAAGCCAGCACCATCCAGCCGCGCCGCGTCCGCGCGCGCACCATCTGCAGTCCCATCGAG
>DASQJB010000055.1:0-6537 GCA_035631295.1 Bryobacteraceae bacterium
ACTTTCCCGCAGAGGAATCCCCGCGTCACCGGATGATGAGGATCGCCGCGAAGCTTCGCTGCGCGCCCGTCTTCGACGTGCACCAGCATTGCGCACGTATCCGGGCAATCGAGAGCGCACACCGAGCGGCGGACTTCCATAAAAGCAAGGATACCTCTCGCAAAGGCGCAAAGAACGCAGAGATTTTCTTTGCGAGCTTAGCGCGCTCTGCGAGAGGTTAATGCTGCGGCCAGTGCTCCCACGCGGCGCGCGCGATTTTCGCGATCACGCCTTCTCTCACTGCTTCCCCGGCGCGGGAATCCGCCACAAACGCCGCGATCGCCAGATGCCTCCCGTCCGGCAGCGTAACGATGCCGATGTCGTTGGTCCCGCGCGTCACTCCGTGGGCCGTTCCCGAAGAGCCGGTCTTGTGCGCCACAGGCGTGCCCTGTGGCAGCAATCCCTGAATGCGATTCACGCTCGTGGAGCTTGTGCTCATCAGCCGCAGCAGCATCGCGCGGCTCTCGGGCGAAAGCCCGCGCCCCGCTTCCAGCGCCCGAAGAAGCGCGACGGCGGATTCCGGCGTCGTCCAGTTTCGATAGCCGGCTTGATCATTTCGCCCGATCGCGCCCTCGCTCACCTCGATCGCCATTCCCTCTACGCCCAGGGTGCGAATGTAGGCTGTGACGCGCTTCGGTCCGCCTGTCAGCCGGAGCAAAACGTCGGATGCAGTGCCGTCGCTTTGTTGGATCGTGTGCTCCAGCAGCGCGCGAATGGATGCTTCCGAGCCGTGGGGATGCTGGTCGCGCAGAGGGCTGTGCATTCCGGGAGGGACGAGATCCGCAGGCAACACCCGGATCTTCTCGTCCATGGTCAGGTTTCCGCGGTCCACTTCGCTCAAAATCATCATCGCGATGGGAAGCTTCGCCACGCTCTCCATTGGGAATCGATCTCCGCCCTGGAACGCCGCCGATTGCCCCGTCTCGATCAGCTCCGCCGCCGCACCGGCGCGCCCTCGCGCTTCCTGTGCAATCAGTTCGAAGCGCGCTTCCAGCACTGCGTCTGGCGCGGCCGCGAACGCCAGCGATAGCGCGATTGCTACGAGCATGGAGAAAGAATAACAGGCGTCGTGTATCGGCGAAGCCGGGTGCGCGACACAGAAGTGAATGCTCGGCAGCATTATCGGCGGCCTTTCAGCCAGCCCGCCGGTTTCATGCTGGCGCGCCCACGCCGGGCCAAAGCCCGGCGGCAGGCTAAAAGCCAGGCCCCACCAAAGCCGACGCGGCGCGCGGAGATTTCAGGTTTAGTAGTAAATGAAGGCCCGCGCCGCCCTGGGCCGCTATCATGAAGTTTCATGGCGGATTCGGTTCCCGCAACGGGTTTTCCAGCGCCCGTCTATTCTGAAACGGTTCTCAATCCGCATTTCGAGCACGCGAAAAAGCATTTCCTCCCGTTTCTGTTGCAGATTCATTACGCCCACACGCGCATGCTGGCGCGCCAAGGCATTCTGGCGCCCGAGGAAGAACAGGGTCTGATCGCCGCGCTCGACAGCCTGCGCGTAGCCCTGGATGAAGCATCCATCGCCTCGTGGCGCCGCGCAGGAACGTGCGAAGACCTGTTTTACTTCGTGGAGGCCCTGCTGGAACAAGCCTGCGGCCGCGACCTTGCCGGGAAAATGCACACCGCCAGGAGCCGCAACGACATCGCCGTCACCCTGTACCGCATGGCCGCGCGCGAGCGGCTCCTGGAAGTTTTGGAAGCCGCCGCGGAATTGCGGGCTGTCCTGTTGCGCCTGACCGGCGAACATCTGGACACGGTGATGCCGGCCCACACGCACATGCAGCCCGCGCAACCGACGACGCTGGCGCATTATCTGCTGGCCTCGTGCGAATTTCTGGCTCGCGACGGGGAGCGCATGCAAGCCGCTTTTGGCCGCCTGAACTCGAGCCCCCTCGGCGCGGCCGCGATCACCACCTCCGGATTCCCCATCGATCGCGAGTTCACCGCGCAGTTGCTGGGCTTTGAAGGACTCGCGGAAAATTCCTACGGCGCCATCGCCGCAATCGACTACCTCACCGAAACGGCGTCCGCCATCGCGGTGGCGATGGTCAACCTGGGCAAATTCAATCAAGACTTGTTGCTCTGGTCCACGCGCGAATTTGGATTCCTGCGTTTGCCCGACGGCTTTGTGCAGTGTTCCAGTATCATGCCGCAGAAGCGCAACCCGGTCGCGCTGGAGCATACGCGCATCCTTGCCAGCCGCGCTTTGGGCGAAGCCCAAGCCGTGCTGGGATGCGCTCACAACACGCCCTTTGGCGACATCAACGACAGCGAGGACGATTTGCAGCCTCTGGCGATGGCTATGTTCGCGAGCGCCCTCCGCGCGCTGAAGCTGCTCGCCGGGGTGATCGATGCGGCCGAAGTAGATCGCGCCCATTTGGCTCGGCGCGCCGCGCGGGATTTCCTCACAGTCACGGAGCTGGCCGATACGCTAGTACGGAGCGAAGGCTTGTCTTTTCGCGAGGCTCACGATCTGGTTGCGGAGGCCGTGCGCGCGTGCGACTCCGACGACCGCGCGGAGGCCATGGCCGCCGCGCTCCTCGCTGTTCGTCCGTCGCTTCGGCTGAGCAGGGAAGAAATCCTGGAAGCGCTCGATCCGGTTCACTTCGTTCGAATCCGCAAGATAACGGGCGGACCCGCGCCGGAGCGCACGCGCGAGGCGCTGGCTGGCGCGTGGGAAGGTCAGCGGCGGCTGGAAGCGTGGCTCACGGAGAAGCGGCGGCTCGTGACTTCCTCTCGCGCCGACGCCTCATCGGCCTCCGCGCAGAAACCGTAAAACTCCGGCCCCGAGCGCCCGATAAGAAGCTTACGGCCTCGCTCCACTCACCGAGCGCATGCGCCGCCTCAAAGCATGTTTGCCATTATCGGGATTGTTGTTGTTCTAGGAGCGGTAGTAGGCGGATATCTCATGGAGCACGGGCAAATCAAGGCGCTCGTGCAGCCGGCCGAGCTGATCATTATCGGCGGCGCCGGCATTGGGACGCTCCTCATTGCCAATCCGCTCTCCACCATCGTTCGCATCCTCAAGGGCGTTGGGAGCGTCCTCAAAGGAAGCCCATACAACCAGGCCTTCTATCTCAGCTCGCTCAAAATGCTGAACGACCTGTTCGTTATGGCGCGTAAGCAGGGCTTGGTCAAACTAGAGGAGGACTTGGAGAATCCCTCCAAGAGCCAGGTATTCTCCAAGTACTCGGGGTTTCTCTCCAATCACGACGCTCAGGCCTTCGTCTGCGACACCCTCCGCATGGCCATCAGCGGCGGCGTCGCGGCTTTCGACCTCGACCAAATGACGGAATCGGACATGGATGTCCATCATCATGAGGCTTCGCGTCCGGTCACGGCGCTGAGCACCGTGGCGGACTCCTGCCCCGGCCGGGAATCGTGGCCGCGGTGCTCGGCGTGGTCATCACCATGGGCGCGCTGGGAGGCCCGCCGGAGGAGATTGGCCACAAGGTGGCGGCCGCGCTGGTCGGCACGTTTTGGGCATTCTGATGTGTTACGGCTTCCTGGGTCCGCTCGCCTCCAATCTTCAGAAGATCAACGACGATGAGACCGACTATCTGCGCTGCCTACGCCACGGGCTGATCGCCTTCGTGAAGGGATCTCCACCGGTACTGGCGGTCGAGTTTGCGCGCCGCAGCATCCCCAGCGGCCTTCGCCCCGGCTTCAAGCAATTCGAGGCGGCCAGCCGGGGCGGTGGCGCCAAGGAACCGGCTAAATGAGCGAAGAGAACCAGGCCCCCGTCATCGTTGTTCGCAAGAGGGCCGGGGGACACGCACATCACGGCGGCGCCTGGAAGGTCGCCTACGCCGATTTCGTCACCGCCATGATGGCCCTGTTTATTGTGCTGTGGCTGATGAATAGCAGCGAGCAGATTTGCAAGGCCATCAGCGCCTATTTCCGCGATCCTTCCGGCGCCGGCCAGTACGCCGGAAGCGCCAGCGCCGGTACCGGCGAAACTCTCTCCGTCGGCAAGGACAACATGGCCCACCTGAAGGAAAATCTCGAGCAGGCTCTCAAACGAAGCCCTGAATTCGAAAAGCTCAAAGATTACGTTCAAATGAGCGTTACCGGCGATGGCCTGCGCGTCGAGCTGCTGGAAAAGCCAAAAGGGCGCCTTCTTCCAGTCCGGAAGCCCGATTCCCACTGAAGCAGGAAAGGAAATGATCGCGCTGTTGGCCGGGCAGCTCGGCGATCTCCTCAACCACGTGTTGATCGAGGGCCCTACCGATGCCCGACCCTTCTCCAACCGCACCGATTACTCCAACTGAGAGCTCTCGGCCGACCGCGCCAACGCCGCGCGCCGCCTTATGGAAACTAGCGGGCTCCGCACCGGCCAGGTGCTTCAAGTGCGCGGCTTCGCCTCGCAGCATCTGCGGGACCAAGCGCACCCGGAATCGGCCTCCAACCGCCGCATCAGCATCATCGTGGGCTACCTGAATGCCAGTGAAGACGATGCTGGAGGCGGCGATCGCGCCAGCGGGAATCCGAGCCCCGACCACAAGGAAACGGCCCGGTAGCGTTTGTTATCCTGAAACTTAGGCAGGTGCACCGCATGAATCGGCGCTTTCAAGTGGCTATTGTCGGCTTTTCGACCCTAGTGGTCGGTCTTCTTCTGTTCGGCGCGGGATACGGGCGCAGCGCCCCTCCCGACGGCCCTTACACTCACCTCGGCGTCTATAGCGAGGTTCTCTCGCACATTCAAACTCAATACGTCGAAGAACCGGATATGAAGTCGGTCACCGCGGGCGCCATCAACGGCATGCTCGCGTCGCTCGACCCATTCGCCAGCTATTTGAACGGCGATCAGTACAAGCAGTATCTCGCCGCCCGGCAAAATCCTAAGGCCGGGGTGGGACTGCTGTTGGCCAAGCGGTCCGACCTGATGATGATCATGGATGCCGTCCCCGGTTCGCCCGCCGCCAAAGCCGGTCTCGCCAGCTACGACATCATCGAATCCATCAACAATGTCGCCACCCGCGATATGCCCCTGGCTTTCGCGGAGATTCTCCTTCAGGGCGAACCCGGGACGTCGGTGGAAATGAGCGTGATTCACGGCGGCCGCCAGGACCCGCAGAAATTTGTCGTGGTGCGGGCCAACGTCGCTTACCCGCCGGTCTCCGGGCGCCTGATTACCGATCAAGGCCCGGCTCCTATCGGCCTGATCTCGACAGTGATTCTCGATGCGGATCATGTCCGCGAGATTTCGCAGCAGGTCCGCAATCTGGAGCAGCAAGGCGCCAAGCGCCTGGTGCTGGATCTCCGGCATTGCTCCGACGGCCCGATCGAAGAGGGCATCGCGCTTGCGAATCTGTTCATGGATAAAGGACTGATCGCGTACACGCAGGGGCAAAAGACCGGCCGCCAGGATTTCCAAGCCACCGCTTCCAAGCAAATCACCAAATTGCCGCTGGCCGTGCTGACTAATCGCGCCACTTCCGGCGCGGCCGAAATCGCCGCGGAGGCTCTGCTCGACTCCAAGCGAGCCCGAGTGGTCGGCGAGCGCACCTTTGGCGACGCCGCCATCCGCAAGGCCGTGACGCTCGACGACGGCAGCGCCTTGATTCTTTCCGTCGCCAAGTACTATGGCCCCAACGGCAAAGCCATTCAGGATAACGGCGTGACGCCCTCGGTCCCGCAAGCGGAGTCAGAAGCGCAGGCTGATGAGAACGTCTCTCCCGACCTGCAAGACGCCGCGCCGAAGGATAAGGACACGGTCGACCAGATTCTTCGCAAGGCCGAGCAACTGCCGCCAGAGCAGTAAAAATGGTCCGGTAGCGAATTATGCCTCTCTACGAATACCGATGCTCGAAGTGCAGCGAGCAATTTGAGGTGCTCCAGAAGTTTTCCGACGCGCCTCTCAGCGTGCATGAAGGCTGTGGAGGATCCGTCGAACGCCTGATTTCCGCGCCCGGACTACAGTTCAAGGGCAGCGGCTGGTACATCACCGATTATAAGAATTCCGGCGCCAAGTCCAGCGGGAATGGCGAAGGAAAGTCCGAAGGCAAGTCCGAGGCTAAGGACTCTAAGCCCGCCGACGGCGCCAAGACCGAATCTAAGCCCGCAGCCGCGGCGAAATCCAGCGAGTAGCCATGCGCTTTGCGCTCCTGCTGCTCGCGCTGCCGCTGGCGGCTCAGGAGTCTGTTGAAATCGACAACGTCTGGGTGAAAGTCCAACGGGTCAAGCTGGCCCCACATTCAAAGCTTCCGGTCGAGACCCATCCTCCTTCGGTCACTGTTTTCCTTACGGATGCCGGCCGTCAAAAAGCGGGCGATGTTTCCTACAGCGACGGAGCTCGCTCTGCCGAGGAAAATGCATCGGACCGGCCGCTGGAGAAAATCGTAGTCGAGTTGAAGCCCAACGCGCCCAAATCGCCTCCCCTCTCACTCGATCCGGTGAAACTCGACGCGGAGCACCATCTCGTGCCGCTTGAAAACTCCCGGGTACGCGTCTTGCGCACCATCCTCGAACCTCATCTCAAAAGTCCCATGCACGAGC
>DASQJB010000056.1:0-28634 GCA_035631295.1 Bryobacteraceae bacterium
GCGCGCGCATGCAGCACGGCTTTGTGGTGAGCTCGAATTACGAAGTTGCGTCGGAAATTTCGACAACCCGGTGATCCTGGCGAGGCCATCGTTAAGCCGCGGGCGGTTTGGCCTTCTTGAACACCTTCTCCAACACTCGCATGGCGCGGTCGATCTCAGTCTTGCCCACGATATAGGGCGGCAGGAAGCGCAGCACGACATCGTGAGTGCAATTGAGGAGCAGGCCCGCTTCGATGGCGTCCAACACGATCTGCTTGCCGGGAAATTCGATCTCCACGCCGATCATCAGCCCCGGGCCGCGGACTTCCTTGATGAAGGAATAGCGCCCTTTCAATTCCGCCAGCCGCGTGCGGAAATATTCGCCCATTTGGGAGATATTCGGGAGTAATTCGTCGAGAATATCGAAGAATTCGAGCGCCGTCCGACATGCGAGTGGCCCTCCGCCAAACGTGGTGCCATGCATTCCCGAGCCAATGCTGGACGCGGCAGCTTCCGTCGCGGCGACGAAGCCCAGCGGGATGCCGCAAGCCAAAGGCTTGGCGGCAACCGTAACGTCCGGCAGCACGATCGGATCGTTGAGCTGATAGCTGAAATACACGCCGGGCCGGCCGACGCCGCACTGAGTTTCGTCGAATACCAGAAGCGCGTTATAGCGATCCGCAAGCTCGCGGGCCTTGCGGACAAATTCCACGGTCATCGGGTGGATGCCGCCTTCGCCCTGAACGAGCTCCAGCACAATCCCTGCCGTGCGCTCGCTCACGGCTTCCTCCAGCGCGGCGATGTCGTTGCGGCGCGTGAAGCGCGCGCCTGGGAGCATCGGCTCAAAATCCCGGCGGTACTTCTCCTGGCCGGTGATAGAAAGCGCACCGAAAGTGCGTCCGTGGAAGGAGTCGTCGAGCGCCACCGTCTCGAATTTGTCGGGGTTGGTTTTGCGGCCGTGAGCGCGAACCATTTTCAGCGCGCCTTCCATCGCCTCCGTGCCGGAGTTGCAAAAGAAGACGCGGTCCATGCCGCTGGCTTTGGCGATCCGCGCCGCCAGCGGTCCCTGATATTCGTGATAGTAAAGATTGGAGCAATGGAGCATCCGCCCCGATTGCTCCCGGATCACTTTCATTAGCCGCGGGTGCGCGTGGCCGAGCGCGTTGACGCCAATGCCGGTGATGAAATCGAGGTAGCGCTTGCCCGAGGTATCATACACATAACAGCCTTTACCGCGAGCGAGCACCAAGGGATATCGCGCATAATTCTGCAATAAGTACTGGTTTTCGAGCGCGACCACGGAATCGCTTGAGGAGGCGGCGGCAGGCGTTGGCGCCGCCAAAGTGGATGCTTCCATCTCCTTATCATAGCGGCGGGGGAAAGGATCGTTTTTGACCAGGCGGGAAATCGCGGCGCTTATCGATCACACCTTATTGCGTCCCGACGCGGCGGCGGCGGACGTGCGCAAGCTGTGCGCGGAGGCGCGGCAATATGGATTCACGAGCGTATGCGTGAATTCCTACTGGGTTCCGCTCGCGGCGGAAGAACTGAAGGATTCGCTCGTGAAGGTGTGCACCGTGGTCGGATTTCCGCTGGGAGCATGCGCCACCGCGGTAAAGCAGGCGGAAACGGAATGGGCGATTCGCGTGGGGGCGCAGGAAATCGACATGGTTATCAACATTGGCGAGCTGCGGGGAGGGAACTGCGAGGCGGTGGGGCAGGACGTCGCCGCCGTGGTCGGGGCGGCGCATTCAAAGGGCGCGATTGTCAAGGCAATTCTCGAGACAGCGCTGTTAAATCCCCAACAAATAGCGGAAGCATGCGCGCTAGCGAAGCAGGGGGGCGCGGATTTCGTGAAGACTTCCACTGGGTTTGGTCCGGGCGGGGCGACCGTAGCCGCCGTCGCGCTAATGCGGCAGACCGTGGGGCCGGAGATGGGCGTGAAGGCCTCGGGAGGCATCCGCACATTGGAGGACCTCGAAAGCATGGTCGCGGCCGGCGCCACGCGCATCGGAACCAGCTCCGGCGTAAAGATTATTGAGTCAGCCTAAAGGAAAAGCGTGCCCGAGACAGGCCAAGTGCGTTTTCGCGAGCGAGCCGAGTTGCTCGACTTTCTGCTGGAAGTGTCCCGCATCACGGCCGAGACGCTCGATTTGGACAAGCTTCTCGAGAATGTCGCGGAAATCGTCAAGGAAGTCGTGCCATACGACTTGTTCGCGATCTTGCTATGGAGCGAACGGAACCAGGGATTGTCGATCCGCTACTCCATCGGCCACCGGCAAGAGGTGGTGCGCAGCCTGACGGTGCGGTTAAACGAAGGGATCACCGGGCGAGCAGCGGGCATGCGCACTCCCATTCTGGTGAACGACGTCACCCAGGATCCGCACTACCTGAACGCCCTGGACGCGGTGCGAAGCGAACTGGCCGTACCCATGATGGCCCGGGGCAAGCTAGTGGGGGTCATCGACCTTCAGTCGACACAATTGAAGGCGTTCACGCAGCAGGACGGAAGCCTCATCCGCCTGATCGCCGCCCGCATCGCGGCCTCGCTCGACAACGCGCGGCTGTACGCGCGCGTGGCCCGCCAGAACCGGACGCTTACGACTTTGGCGGGACTTTCGCGCGAATTCAGCTCGATTCTGGATTTGGATGAGCTGTTAAGCAAGATCGCCGCGGCGGTGCGCACGCTGATGGCTTACGACGCCTTCAGCATTTACCTTGTCGATGCAGAGAAGAGCGTGCTGCGGCATCGTTTCAGCGTGCGCTACGACAAGCGCGTGCATCTCGACAACATTCCGTTGGGGAAGGGCATTACGGGGGCTGCGGCGGAGTCGCGCCAAACCATCCGCGTTCTCGACACCAGCGCGGACCCCCGCTATATCGCTTCTTATCCCGAGATCCGCTCGGAGCTGGCCGCGCCGCTGGTGGTGCAGGATCGGGTTGTGGGCGTGCTGGACGTGGAGAGCGAGCGCATCGCCTATTTCACCGAGGATCACCAAAGGACGCTGAACCTGCTGGCGGCGCAGATCGCCAGTTCGGTGGAGAACGCGCGGCTGTACGAAGAATTAGCGCAGCGCAAGGAGCGGATGGAGCAGGACCTGAAGGCGGCGCGAAAGCTGCAACGCGTCTTGATTCCGCGCGAGGCTCCGGAGATCGCGGGAATTCACGCGGGAATCCGGTCGCGGCCGGCGCGCGAAATTTCCGGCGACGTCTATGATTTCTTCGAGCAAGGCGAGGACCGTGCGCTGGTGGCGTTCGGCGACGTCAGCGGGAAAGGAGCCGCGGCCGCGCTCTACGGAGCCCTGATCGGCGGGTTGCTAAGGATTCTCGCGCCGCGCGGACGCAGTCCCGCGCAGTTGATGGTGTCTCTGAACGAAGCGCTTCTGGAGCGCAGAGTGGACGCGCAGTACGCCACTTTGGCCGTGGCGCAATGGGAGCCTGCCCGCCGCCGGCTTTTGCTCGCCAATGCCGGCTCTGAGCCGCCGTTGCTGTGCCGACGGGGCGAAATCCTCCAACCACGCGTGGAAGGCGTGCCCATCGGGTTGCTGGAGGACCGAGAGTATGAGGAAGTGGAATTGATCCTGGAGCCGGACGACATCGTCGTGTTCTATTCCGATGGCGTGGAAGATCAGCTCAACACGGCGGATGAGGACTTCTCGCGGGCAAACCTCATGCGCGTCCTGAAGAAGTACCTTCGCGAAGAGCCACAAGCTATCGCGGACGCCGTCATCGCCGCCGTGGACGAATTTAGAGAAGGGACACAGCTCACTGACGATCAAACCGTGCTCGTGGTGAAGTTTGCCTAGTGAACCAAGCGATGCCGAACGTAGCGATGGCGAATCAAATCATGCGTCCCTTGGAGTATCGCGGCAGCGCGCTAGCGATGGACGGCGTAGAGCTTGCCGCGATCGCCGCCAAAGCAGGCACGCCCTGCTACATCTATTCGGCCGCGGAGATTCTCAACAACTATCGCGCCTACGATTCGGGTTTTGGGGAACAGCCGCATACCGTGTGCTACGCCGTGAAGGCCGCGAGCAATCTGAGCGTGTTGCGGCTGCTGGCCCAAGCCGGCGCGGGCTTCGACATTGTCTCCGGCGGCGAACTGTTCCGCGTGCTCAAAGCGGGAGGCGACGCGGGCAAAGTGGTTTTCTCCGGGGTGGGAAAAACAGCCGATGAAGTGGAAGCGGCGCTTCGCGCGGGTATTCTCGCGTTTAACTGCGAGTCGGCGCCGGAGATGGCGTTGATCGATGCGCTTGCTCACCGGCTCGGAGTGAAGGCGCGAGTGGCCGTCCGCGTGAATCCGGACGTGGACGCGGGGACGCACGCCTACATTTCTACAGGCCGCCTGGCCCACAAATTCGGCATCGATATCGGCGAGGCGGAAGACGTGTACGACTGCGCGCGCCGGCATGAAAATCTGCTGGTGGAGGGAGTCAGTTGCCATATCGGGTCGCAGCTTCTGGATCCGGAACCCGTAATGCGGGCCGTGGATCGGGTGCTCGAATTGATTGAACGGCTGCGCGCTAAGGGATTCCATATCCGGCATGCGGATTTCGGCGGCGGCCTGGGCGTGCCTTACAAATCGGGCGAAGCCGCGCCGAACATCGGCGAATTTGTCGGGGCGCTGGCCTCGCGAGTGAAGGGATGGAATCTGCATGTCATGGTCGAGCCAGGACGCTCGATCGCAGCCACGGCAGGTGTGGTGCTGGCGCGCGTGCTTTACCGCAAAAAATCGGCCGAGAAGGAATTCGTGATTGTGGATGCGGCGATGAACGATCTCATCCGCCCCGCGCTGTATTCCGCGCATCATGAGATTCTTCCGCTGCGGCAAGCCGGCGGCCGAACCTTTCGCGCGGATGTGGTGGGCCCGGTCTGCGAAACAGGCGACTTTCTGGCGCGCGACCGCCGGCTTCCCCAGCTGCTCCCCGGCGATTTGGTCGCCATCTGCACAGCGGGCGCCTATGGCTTTGTGCAGGCTTCCAACTACAACTCGCGCCCGCGGGCAGCGGAAGTCATGGTGGAAGATAGCGGCTGGCGCGTCATCCGGCGGCGTGAGACGCATGAGGACTTGGTGCGCGGCGAGGAAGATGCGCTAGAGTGAGGCCCGCCCGCCAGCGGCGCCTCTTGCGGTATTATTTCTCCTTACATGGCGAGGACATTGCGGCTGTTTGCCGGCCTGATGGCGGCTGCCGCTTGTTCTCTGGGACAAGACTCCGGAGACGCCGCCCCTGCGGCCCCGCAGCTCGCCGTCCTGATGAAATTCGATGTCCGGCCGGCCGCCGCTGTTTTGGAGTCGATGCAGAGCGAAGTGGCTCGCATCTTCGAGCCAGCCGGCGTGCGAGTGGCCTGGCGGCTGGCCGAGCAAAACGACGGCCGCGAGTTGTTTCCGCACGTCGTGGTGATTCGCATCCGGGGCGTGTGCCATACGCAGCCGTCCTCCTGGGACGAGGTTCACATGTTGCTTGACGATCCCGAACTAGCCAGCGCCTCTGTTCGCGATGGCAAGGCTCTTCCCTTCGCCGAGATCCATTGCGACCGCGTTTCCGCCTTTTTGCGCCCATGGCGCAAAGCCGAGCAGACAGCGACGCTGGGCGCTGCCATGGGCCGCGTGATTGCGCATGAGTTGTATCACATGCTGACCAATACGCTGACCCATGGCGTGGGCGTGCTTTCCAAGGCGAGCGTGACTTCCATGGAACTCGGACGGAGCGGCAGGTTTTCTCAAGACGAGATCGAATTGGTAAAAAAATCGGTGCAGTAGGGCAGGCCATACAAACCGATGGCCTGCCCCACTTTGCCGGGTTAGAACACAAACCGCGCGCCCAGCAGGAAGGTGCGCGGGCCAAGCCCATTCACCAGACTGGTGGAAAGAAGCGATGGGTTGCCGAAGCTCGGTGAACCGAGATTGGCTACGGGAGTAGCAAACGCCGGCGAGTTGAACAGGTTGAACGCCTCGCCGCGGATTTCGAAGTTAGCGTGTTCCGCGACGCGGAATTGCTTGAACAACGACAGATTGTAGGCCGTGAAATCCGGTCCGCGATAGGCGTTGCGCGAAGCAATCCCGAGCGTGCCCGAAGCGGGCGCGGTGAACAGCGCGGGATTGAAGCTGGCTTGGCCATGAATGGGCGCGCCCGGGGACATGGCGAACACGGCCGGCAAGCCGGGACAGTTACAACCGGTTGGCGGCGCCAGAATCGAGTACGGAGTTCCTGTTCCCCAATTGAACATTCCGTTCAGCCGCCAGCCGCCGAGAGCGTGTCCCACCACGCCCTCGTTTAGAACATGCGTGCCCGCGCCGATCGGGATGTCAAACGTGTGGCTCAGCGTCAGCATCTGCGTGCGGTCCCAATCCGATGGCCCGTAGTTGGCCGGCCGGCTGAAGGGATCGAGTAGAGTTGCGCCATAATCGAGCGCCTTGCTCCACGTGTAGGCCACGGTAAAACCCACGCCATGCGAAAAGCGCTTGCTCAAGTTGACTTGCAGCGCGCTGTAGTTGCTCGTCAGGCCGGTCCCCACCTCGTTCACCCCGACTGGCCCGGTGAAGCGAAGCCCGTTCAAACCGGTTCCTGGCGCCGCGACGTTGAGCGCCTGGGTGAATGGGAGCTGGCGTCCGACGTTGCCGACGTAGGAGACATCGAACAACACGCCATGAGTCATGTCCTGCTGAACCATGACGTAATAGTTTTGCGTGTAAGGCGTCTCGATTCCGCTTTGGACATTCAACGGAATATTGGGCGCCGGGACCACCGTTCCCGGAGTCACGCCCGCCGCTTGCGCGGGCACAGGCGGAACGGCAAATGAGACCGGCACGAATGAGCCGTTGATCAATCCGTTTTGCACTCCTGCGCCGGCCGGATTAATCGCCGAGAGAAGGAACGGAACGGGGAAGTGGTAAATACCGTAGCTGCCGCGAACCACCGTGTGTTCAAAAGGCCGGAATGCGATTCCCACGCGAGGCGACCAGTTGTCCAGATCGTACTGCGTGCTGCCGTTCGAGTAGATCGCGTTGCCCGTGGCCGGATTATAGAGCAGCGCCGCAGCGCCGAAGCGCGTCGTCACGGGACTGAACACGTCGTAGCGCACGCCCAACTCTACGGTGAAGCGAGGAGTCAGTCGGATTGTGTCGAGGACGAAGCCCGCGTACTGATTTTGCCGGTAGGTGGGAGTAGTGGAGTATGCGAACACGCCGTTTGCTACCGGCGCTCCGGTGAGGAACGCAGCCAGCGAGTTGAAATACGTCGCGGTAACCGGCGCAAGAGCCGCCGATTCCGCGGAGAGCGTCGCGCCAGGGCCGAAAAACAGCGTTCCGTTGGGGCCGAAGGGATAATTCGTGAAACCATTGGCCTCCAGCGCGCGGATATCCGTTCCGAATCGAACGTCGTGCCTTCCACGCACCCACTGAAAATTGGCGGACCCTTCGTACGTGTTGTCGATCATTTTGTTCGGAAGGTTCGGAGCCTCGCCGAGCGTTCCCAGGCCCGCGATATTGATGGTCGGGAGGCTGGTGAAGCCGTTAGCAGCGAGCACGGGATTTAGGGAACTCGTGAGGTCCGTGGGCGTCACCGCGTTGCGGTAGCGATTGTAGGTGAAGCGCAGCTCTCCAATAAGACCATGCCGATTGCCGAGCAGGCTGATGGCGGCATGGTCGTTGCGCAGCGCCGAGCTTGTGCTGCCTCCCGCCACCGGCCCGAAGAAGGAGCTCTGGTTCGCGTTGACATACGAGAATCCATAATCCAGGAAGCCTGTAACGTTGTTCGAAAAGCGGTGGTCCAACCTCGCGGTGAGAACGTTGCTGTTATCGGTGAAAGGGATTGTAGACACGAAATTGTTCGTGACTCCGGGCAGATTGGGTGCTGGCAGAGCGCTCAGGATCGCCAGCGAAACCGGATTGATCATGCGGGCGGGAATGATCCCTCCCGCGAGCGGCGTCCGAAACGAGCCCGAGGGAGAGCCGCTGAACGGGTTGTAGATCGTCGCGCCCAGCCCGCTAAAGTTCCCGGTCAGCATCGAGGCGGTGGGGACCGTTCCGAGTTGAACCGCGCCATCGTGATACAGCGTGCCTTCGTAGTTTGCAAAGAAGAAGGTACGATCGGGGATGATGGCCCCACCCACGCCCGCGCCCGCCTGCCACCAATGCAGCGGCGAAGCGTAGCTGCCGATAGAGATCGGATTTCTGGCCTGGAGAAAATCGTCGGAGTGAAATCCGTACAAAGAACCGTGGAGCCCGTTGGTTCCGGGCCGCGAAAACACGTTATCGATGGAGCCGGAGCCAAAGCCCGAATCCGCGCGATAATTGCTGGTGGTCACCAGCAACTCTCGCACGCCTTCATTGGGAGCCACTTGAATGGAAAGATCGCCCGTAAACGGCTCCCGCACGCTGTCTCCGTCTTGGGTATGGTCGTTGGCGTAACTTGGCAATCCATTGGTGTGGAACTGCCGGCTGCGCTGTGGATCTGCGGTAATGCCGAAATTGGAGTCATATTCCGTCAGGGGTGGAGTAACTCCGGGCATTAAATCAATCAACTGCCCGTAATTTCGGTCGAAAATCGGCAGCGATTGAACCGGCGTCTGGCTATAATCTCGCTCGATTTCCGGTGGAGTGTCCTGCGCCTCGGTGGCGTCGCCTTTGAGCTGCACGACCTCCACAGGAGCGCCGGTTTCCAGCTTACTGTTGAGCTGTGCATTTGCGCCCGCGGAGACCTCGACCGAGTTCGCGGTTACATGTTTGAATCCGGAGGTCTCAAATTCGACCTTGTATGTACCAGGAGGAAGGGAGACCCTGAAAGATCCATCGGGTCCCGATACGGCCTTCTGCGAAGCGTTTGTGGCCGTATTCGTAATGGTGATCACCGAATTCGGAACGGGCTTACCGGAAGGATCTGTAATTGTGCCTGAGAGAGTGCCTGCCTGGCCCCAGGCGAAGATTGCGCCAAGCAGGAAAATCATGATGCCAAGAACAAATTTGCGATTCATCGTTTCTAACCTCTCCTTGCGATTCGATTCAACTTGTGCCCTTCACCGTTTCAAGAAACCTTGTGGGGCGAAGTGAACTCGCAGGGCGCGAACTGCCAAAGGGCATGCGCTGTTAGGCTCGCCGGCGCGGCGTCATGCGCCCGCGTTAAATCACGCGAAACGGCACACTCCCGCCGTTCGCGTGAGAAGTACGAATTTTGCGCTCGCTCCTGCCGGATACCCGCTAGGCGCGCAACCGGCCGATGAGCCGCATAGCCACGCCGAGCGTATTCCCCACTGCGCGCGCGGCTAACATCAGGCCCCAATTGGATGCGGCCTTCGGAAGCTCCGTCGGAGCCGGAGGCGCCGCTTGCGGAGGCGCAGCTTGAGCCGCCGCGGCCAGCGGCGGCCAATACAGCACCCCTGCAACCCATCCTGAACGTTTATCAGAATCCATAATGTCCTTTGAGTGATTTCCCCTTTGCCCCCCGTGATCGAGATCCAACGCCGCATCTGATTCACACCGGTCTGAAGCACGATGCTCGGTCGAAATGCAATCGCCAATCCAAAGCGGAAACGAGGCGAAACTAAGAACCCCGCAATTGTTTTATGCCACGCGCTTGCGGGGAACGCTTCGCGCCAGGGGCCTGAAGTTTTTGCCAGCCGCATGAAGAAAGTTCTGAGCCGCTTCGCGGAGGTTGGTATATTTCAGCGCCGCATCATCAAGCCACATGCAGCTGGATCGGCCTGATACAAAAGACCGTATAAACTGAAAGTCTGAAAGGAGGAAGAATTTTCATGGCAGAGTATGCACATCCGGAGGCTGTCGTTTCTACTGAATGGGTGGCTCAACATTCCAACGACCCCCAAGTCCGCGTCGTCGAGGTGGATGTCGACACCAGCGAATATGCCAAAGCGCATGTTCCGGGCGCGATCGCGTGGAACTGGACCACTCAACTCGCCGATCCGGTTCGCCGCGACATTTTGTCCAAGGCGCAGTTTGAGAAGCTCATGAGCGAGTCCGGGATTTCCAAGAACAGCACGGTGGTGCTTTACGGCGACAACAACAACTGGTTCGCGGCATGGGCTCTGTGGCAAATGGAGATGTACGGCCATGCCGATGTCCGCATCATGAATGGCGGCCGCAAGAAGTGGCTGGCCGAAGGGCGCGAAGTCTCCACCGAGATTCCCACGGTCGGGCACACGGCCTACACGGCCTCGGGGCCTGACAATTCCTTGCGGGCGTTCCTCGATCAGGTTCAGGCCGCCGTACAAGGAAAACATACAGCCCTGGTGGACGTGCGAAGCCCAGCCGAGTTCACCGGCGAGATCCTGGCGCCTCCCGGACTGCCGGAAACATGCCAGCGCGGCGGCCACATTCCGGGGGCGCGCAGTATTCCCTGGGGCAAGGCCTGCAACGAAGATGGCACCTTCAAATCCGCCGACGAACTGAAGGCGCTATACGGCGGCGAGGGCGTCGACGGAAGCAACCCCACCATCGCATACTGCCGCATCGGTGAGCGCAGCAGCCACACTTGGTTTGTGCTCAAGTATCTGCTGGGTTATAGCAACGTGAAGAATTACGACGGCTCCTGGACCGAATGGGGCAACCTGGTTGGGGCGCCGGTGGAGCGCGGTGCGGCGCAGACGGCCAAAGCATGAAAACCGAAGATTACCAAGAGCGCCAGATTGAAATCGAAAGCTGGCCCGTAAAGCTGACCAGCTATCGCATCGGAGAGACCTTCTACTGCACGGCGGATAATGTGTCTCCAGGCGCGGCGGTGGCTCGTACAAGCGGCGCAACGCGCGAGGAAGCCGAAAACGCCGCTATCGAACGGGCGAGATCCAGGCTGGCAACCACCAAGCGGCACGCGGTATGACGCCCGCGGCAGCGGGGTCCGCTCCGCTGACGGGCCTTCGCCGGCTGGAGATGGTGGTGCTGCTGGGGGCGCTGACCGCGTTTGCACCCCTCAGCATCGACATGTATTTGCCGGCCCTGCCCACCTTACAACGCTATTTCCAAACTACCGAGGGCGAAGTTCAGCTGACGCTCGCGTCTTTCTTTCTGGGCTTCGCCCTGGGCCAATCGCTTTACGGACCGGTCGCGGACCGCTATGGCCGCAAGCCTCCCCTTTATGCCGGGATGTTGATGTATTGCGCTGCCTCGGCTGCTTGTGCGCTTGCAATCTCGGTCCGGGCGCTGACGGCTTTTCGTTTGTTGCAGGCGTTGGGCGCATGCTCCGGCGCGGTGATGTCTCGGGCCATGGTTCGCGACTTGTTTCCCGTGCACGAAACGCGCCGCGTGTACTCGGCCCTGATTCTAGTAATGGGCGTTTCGCCGTTGGCCGCGCCCCTCCTGGGAAGCTACATTTTGCTTTGGTTCGGCTGGAAGGCTATTTTCCTGACCGTGGCTGTTGCTGGTGGCCTGGCCCTGCTTGGCCTCCATTTCCGCGTGCCCGAGACGCTGCCCGCGGCGCAGCCGCTTTCCGCCGGCTACATTTTCGGCACGTATCGCGCCCTGCTCGAAGACCGGTTCTTCCTGGGTTCAACTCTTGCGACCGGCTTCAGCTCCGCTGGCATGTTTGCTTATATTGCGGGCGCGCCATTCGTATTCATCAATCTGTTTGGCATGCGGCCGGATCGCTTTGCCTGGCTGTTCGGAATCAACGCGGCCGCCGTGGTGATCGGCGCGCAGATCAACGGCCGCGTGCTTCATGGCCACGCGCCGGAGCGGCTAATGCGCATCGCCGCGATGGTGCAAAGCGCGTCGGGACTCGTGCTGGTAGCGGCGGCGCTCACGGGTACGGGCGGGTTACTGGGTTTAGTGTTGCCGTTATTCGCGTACATGTCCACGATCGGTTTCGTATTCCCGAATGCAGTGGCCATCGCGCTCGCCAACCATGGGCGCATTGCCGGAATGGCTTCGGCCCTGCTGGGAACGCTGCAATTCAGCATGGCTGCGTTTTCGGTGCTGATTTTGGGCGCGATCAACAGCGTCACGGCCGTGCCGATGTCGGTAGCCATCTGCGCCTGCGGATTGCTGGGCGCGGCATCGCACTTAGTCCTGATAAGAGACAACCACGCCCCGGCAGCTAGCTCGTAGTAATCCAGCCCGCCGCCGTCAGTTGCTCGATCCCGTAGGAGCGCCGCCGCGGCCTCCGGCGTCGTTATTCTGCGGCCGCGGCTTTGGTAAAGGCGGCCGCGGAAGCATGTCCTCGCGATTAGCTGCTTCATACACCACCCACGCCACCACCGCCGATGCCTGCATCAAGTCGCTGGCGCGAACCTCATCATAGACATCCATGTTGGAGTGGTGCGTGCGCGAGTCGTAATCGAGCGGATCCTGGATAAATTGGAAGCCCGGAAGTCCGACGTCGTTGAAAGACAAGTGATCGGTGCCTCCCGTGTTCCGGATGCTGATCGTGGAAACACCTTGGTCGGCGAATGGTTTCAGCCATGCTTCGAAGACCGGGCGCATCATGTCACTGCCCTGCAGATAGACGCCGCGGATCTTTCCGCTGCCGTTGTCGACGTTGAAGTAGCCCGAGAGCTTGGCGTGCTCCGGTCCGAGCTTCATGGTTTCGCGGTCGCCGAAATGTTCCTTGACGTAGGCGCGCGAGCCCAGCAGCCCCTGCTCTTCGCCGCTCCAAAGCGCGATGCGCACGCTGCGGTCCAGCTTCAAATTCAGGGTCTTCAGAATACGCATGGTCTCGATCATGACCGCGCTACCGGCGGCATTGTCCGTGGCGCCGGTTCCGCCTTGCCAACTATCCAGATGCGCGCCGATCATCACGATCTCGTCCTTCTTGCGCCCGCCGTCGATTTGGCCGGAGACGTTGACCGAATCCATTCGCTCGTCCGTGTTGGTCCGAATGTCGAACTCCATCTTCACGGGGATTTTGTGATCCAGGAGACGCGCGATGCGGTTGTAATGCTCGGGCGTCAAGACGGCCATGGGAGGCAGGGGCGCCTGCTTGGGATCACGCTGCGCCCCTTGTCCGAACACCGTGCCCGCCTCGCTGCGGCCCGCGCCGCCGCGAATCACGACCGCCGGCGCTTCTTCCCGAAGGAAGGCGGCAAGCTGGTTTTGAAACTGAACTGGGTTCGGCCCCGCGCCCGCGCGTCCGCCTGGGCCCCCGCGTCCGCCAGGGGCGGGCGCTGTAGGCTGGGGAGCCAGCGCCAGCGTGGATAGATCTGTATCCGCATAGCGCCGCCCCAGCGGCTGCACGTTAAGCTGCACCTCGCGCGGCGCGCCTTCCAGAACAATTTTGCCTTTCAACTTTCCCTTCCACGTCTCCAGGTCTTTCTCGCTGGCCAAAGTGGCCATCACGACTTCCGCCGTGACCGGGCCGCTGGTGCCCGAAGTGAAAGCCAGCGGAAATCCGATCAGGGGCGCATATTGCGGCTCGATCAGATGGGCGGAGAAACGCGTGTAGTTCCAGCCATGCCCATAGGGCCCCCATTTTTCCAGGTGCGCCGGGATTCCCCATTCGCCAAGCTGCTTCACTACCCAATCGGCGGCGCCGAAAAAGCCCGGCGAGTTGGTCACGCGTGGCCCGTAGACGTCGGTCAGGTAGAAAAGATGCTCCATTACCTTGGAGTTTTCTAGCGCCTCGGATTTGATGCGGTGGACCATATCCAGGTCCACGCGCTCTTCCGCGAGGGCGGGGAACAGGGAAGCGAAAACGGCGGCAACGATGGCAAAGCGGCGCATGAGGGCTCCTTTCGTTTCGCGACGGGGGGAATTGGCATCAGTGTAGCGTGGAACGGGGCGCAAAGGGCGAGGACCATAGGTATGGTAGTATGGCCGTATGGCAAAGGTGAAAGTGACCTTCACGTTGGACGAAGCGACGGTGAACAAACTGAACCTGACTGCCCAAAGCCTTGCGAAGCCGAAGAGCGAGGTAGTTCGCGATGCGATCGATCATTACTATGTCAAATCCGACCGGCTCAGCGACGAAGAGCGCGAACGCATGCTGCGTGCGCTACGGGAGTTCGCGGCGAGGCCTCCGACGCGGAGCCAGGCGGAGGTTGACCGTGAGATCCGGCAGATTCGTGCCTCTCGAAAGCGCTGGAGGCGCGCTTCGGAGGTCCCCGGAACGCGGTGATTTTCGTAGACACCTCCACGCTAGTGGATGCCCTGACAGGTCCCAAGCATTCGTGGACGAAGATCGAGAGGGTGCTGGAAGATGGGGCGCGGTTGTTTCTCACGTCGCTGGTGCTTTACGAATGGTTGCGGGGCCCACGCACGGCCGAGGAGATCGGGATACAAGAAGATCTGTTCCCTTCACATCGCATTGTGCCCTTTGTAGCCGATGACGCGAAGTTGAGCGCTGAGTTCTATCGCACGCTCCCCCGGGCGCGTACGCGCGAAATGGATCTGGGAATTGCTGCCATCGCGATCCGCCACCACGCCCCACTTTGGACTCTTAACCCTCAGGATTTCAAGGACATACCTCGACTCCGCCTGTACCGGCCGCCACGTTGACCCTTTCCAGGCGCCGCCCACGCGCTAGAATGAGTTAGTGGCTGCCCACAAAATTCGAGATATCCAGCGCACCCGGCTGCCCAACGGCGTACGGGTCGTCACCGAGTTCATGCCTCACGTACGCAGCGTTTCGGTGGGCGTTTGGATCGGCACCGGTTCCCGCGAAGAGGAACTGCATGAAACCGGCTTGTCCCATTTCGTCGAGCACATGGTGTTCAAAGGGACCAAGAACCGCACGGCTGAGCAGATCGCGCGTTCCGTGGATTCCATTGGAGGCGGTCTGGACGCCTTCACCTCCAAGGAGTTGGTGAGCTATAACGTCAAGGTGCTGGATGAGCACCTGCCAGAGGCGTTCGACGTAGTCGCCGATCTGGTCCGCAATCCCCTTTTTGAGCCGCAGGATATCGAGAAGGAAAAGGGCGTCATTCTCGAAGAGCTCAAGATGGAGGTCGACAATCCCGAATATCTTCTGCACGAGATTTTCTCCAGCAACTTCTGGAAGGGGCATGCGCTGGGGCGGCCCATCCTCGGCACGAAGCAGACCATCCGTTCCTTCAACCGCGACTCAGTAGAGCGCTATTACCGCGAATTCTACACGCCCTCCAATGTCCTGATCACCGCCGCGGGCAACCTCAAGCATAACCACCTGCTCCGGCTTTCCGAAGACCGCTTCGCCGACTGGAAGCGCAGCCATGTGCGCTCCCCTAAACAGGCTCCCCGGCCGCACGCTCCCTTAATCTTCCGCAACAAGAATTCGCTCGAGCAGGTGCATGTCTATCTGGGCGTTCCTTCCGTGCCGATGTCGCACGAGTCGCGATTCGCGGCCTACATTTTGAACGCGATTCTAGGCGGCGGCATGAGCTCGCGGCTGTTCCAGAACATCCGCGAAAAGCAGGGTCTGGCCTACGCGGTCTATTCCGAGCTGGCGATGTATCGCGACGCCGGCTGCATGCTGGTCTACGCCGGCACTTCCCTGCGCTCGGCTGGAAAGGTTATCGATTCGGTGGTACATGAGCTGCGCGAGGTGATCGAGCATTGCGTCTCCCCCGAAGAGTTGCGCCGCGCCAAGGATCACATCAAGGGATCGTTCGTGCTGGGGCTGGAATCCACTTCCAGCCGCATGGGCAACCTCGCCCGCCAGGAGTTGTACTTCAAGCGCTTCTTTTCGCTGGATGAGATGCTGGAGCGCATCGAGCGCGTCAACGCGGAAGAGGTGCGCGAGCTGGCCGAGCAGTTCTTCGACCCGAAGAAAATGGCCGTGACCATGCTGGGACGCCTGGAAGGTTTCCGCGTCCGCCGCCAGGATCTGGCTCACTAAGCGCTCCGGAGCTGATACGGCACGACGATGAAGGCGTGCTTCTCGGGCGGGAAGTCTCGGACGTTTCGAGTAGCCAACTTCAAGCCATATTGCCGCGCCAGAGCTGCTTGGAAAGCATCAGGAAGCTTCCATCTATTGAGTCGGCGAAGTTCCGCTGCCACATCAGCGGTTTCTGCGTCAATCGGCAGGGTCGGATAGCGGTCCAGAAGCCGCTGCCCGAGCTTGCGGAAGTCCGCTTCAAGCCCGGCGAGAACTTCGGCGCGCGTGACTACCGAGCTATGCGCGTCTTTGAGGGACCGCAGATACGCGGTGGCCGCGGGATTTCCGTTGAGATGATCGATCAGAATCACCGAGTCCAACAACACGCTCATCCCACTCCTCACGGATCTTGCGCTGGTATTCCAAGCCGTCGCCCTTCCGCCATATGCCCTTAGTCGCCTCGAGCAGGTCGTCTAGCGACTCGTCTTCCGATTGCCGCAACCGCCGAACTGCGCGCCGCACGATTTCCGCCATGGATTCTCCGGTTTCCCGTGAGCGCCGCTTGAGCCAGGATTTCTCGCGCTCTTCCAGGCTGACAATCATGCGTGTCGTCATATCATTACGTTGATATCATATCACCCTGCTGCGGCGCGTCCCACACGTCGATAGGCCGCAGAAACACAGATTACAATACCGCTCAGTGCCTCACGCTCCGCAGACACCCTATCTTTTCCCGTCGGGGGCCCGGCTGAACTCGGACAACGTAGTGCTGTCTGCCCGCGCCCGGCGGCATCGCGTGGACGGCTACTCCGGTCCCTTGTCGATTAAGACCGTCCTGTCCGGAGAAGTAGCGTGGATTGTCGGTGGCCGCGAGCTGGTCGTCGACCCCTCCAGCTTCCTGATTCTTTGCGCCGGAGAGAAATACTCGATGAATATCGAAGCCGCAAAGCCGGTCGAGACCTGTTGCGTCTTCTTTGCGCCGGGCTTCGTGGAGAACATCGCTCTCGATCTCACCTCGCCGTTGGAGCCCGCCCTTGATCGGCCGGATCGCGGGGCGCCCGCTCTGCCTTACTTGACGGCGCTGCACGATGATCAGGAGCGAGCGCTTCTGGATCGAGTGCAAAGTCTCGCCCCACGATGCCGGGCGGCGCTGGCGCCCAGCGGCTTTGAGGAAGATTTTCTTGTGCTGGCCCAAGCTCTGCTCGGATTATATGAGCGGATTCGTCAGGAGGCCGCCCGCATTCCCGCGGTCAAGGCATCCACCCAACGCGAACTTTTCCGGCGGATCCTCATCGGGCGCGAATACCTCCACGCCTGTGCATCCGGTCCGGTTTCTCTATCGGCCGCTGCACGATCCGCGTGTCTGTCACCCTTCCATTTCCACCGCGGATTCGCTCAGGCGTTTCAGAAGACGCCGCACGCTTACCTGACTGCCCTTCGGCTGGCGAGGGCGCGACGAATGATCGAAACCGGCTCCACCGTATTGGATGCTTGTCTGGAGGCTGGGTTCTCGAGTCCCTCCGCGTTTCACCGGGCCTTCCGTTCTCAGTATGGAGAGATCCCATCGGCGGTGCGCCGCAAATTCGCAGGCCGCACAGGGCCACCCGCGGGCTCACACTAATGACGAACCCCGTGTCCAGAGTCGCGGGCAGGCTCCGTTGTGCGGCCTATTAATTTAGCAAGATCGGGCAAGAAGGCGAGCGAGGTTTCCGCCAAACTGAATTCATGACAACCCTTCCCCTTTTGTTAGCCCTTGCGGCCGGCGTTGCTCTCGCGCAAGCACCTCAGTTGCGCGTCTCCATGATTTCGGTCGGTGTGAAAGACATGGCCCGCTCGGTCCAGTTCTACAGCGAGACGCTTGGTCTGCCCCTGGTGGGCAAGCCAGGCGTAGTGACGCTCATCAAGGCCGGCGACCTCTCCATTGCCCTGAACGAGCCTCTAGGCAGGGCTGCCGGCGATGCCGTCGTGGGAGCCGTGGAAATCATATTTCCTGCGGAGAGCGTGGCGGCCTTGCATGAGAATCTGACAGAACGCGGGTGCAGCTTTATCGCCGGACCGCATGAAGTGAGTCCGGGTCTCTGGGCCGCAACCTTCACCGATCCCGATGGGCATAAGCTTACGCTTCTCGGGCCGCGCTGAGGCCGCGGGCCGGACTCACTTCTCGCTCTCGATTGCGTAATAGCCCTTCCGCGTCTGCACCTTGTAGTCCTTGTTCGACACGCGCAGGTCGATTTTGCGGAAGGTCCCATCTTTGCGGGCGTTGGTGGGCGTGTATCCGATGGCGTACTGGCTCCGCATGTCGTCCTGAATCTCGCGGAAGGCCTCGTCGAGCGTATGACGCCGATCGACGTCGAAGACCTTGCCGCCCGTATCGGAGGACATTCGCTGCAACTCGCCCCGGCCGCCTCCTCCTCCGCCAAACGGCCCGTAGGCGGCGACGTCCTGATAAAAGATGCTGTAGATGATGGAGTCGGCCTTGAGCGCCGCTTCAATCGATTTATCCCGTGTGATCTTGCTCCCCGTGTCTACGCCGTCCGTAATCACCACGATGGCCTTGCGCCCCACCTCTCTCCTGAGTTTTTCGTCAGCCGCCAGGAAGACGGCGTCGTAAAGAATGGTCCCGGCGCGGTTTTGCATGGTCGGAACCGGACCCGGATGCAAGCCGCCCACAGGAACGCTCAGGTGCAACTGATTCAGCCCATCCAACAGGAGCTTGGGCGAACTCGTGTAGTCCTGCAACAGTTCAGCTTCGGCGCCGAAGCTGATCAGGAATGCCTCGTCCTTCGGACGCAGCACCCGAGTAAAGAATTGGTGCGCCGCGCTGCGCTCCGTTTCGATCAGGCGCTCCTGGCTGGCGCTGACGTCCACTAACAGGCCGATCGTGAGCGGCAGGTCGGTCTCGCGGGTGAAGTATTTGATTTCCTGCTGCTTACCGTCCTCGAACAGCGTGAAGTCGCTCTTTTCGAGATTTCCAATGAGCCCGCCGCCTTTGTTGCGGACCGCGCAGAGCACGTTGACCAAATCGACGTTCACCTTGATCGGCTCGTCCTGGGCCAGGGCGACCCCAGTGGTGAGCATGGAAGCCAGCATTAGAATGGAAGAGGCGCGCATGACTATAGATTAGAGCGCACAAGCCCGCTTGTGGGTTTGTGCGCGCTATGGTGTATGATGCGAGGGCCAGCGCCGCAGGTTTCCAAAAAATCGCTTTCCCCACAATGCCATGAGAAAGGCAATCTCTCATCTCAAGAAATCCGACCCCGTGCTCGCCGCCATCATCGACCGCGTCGGGCCCTTTAAGATTCAATACCGCGAACCGGTTTTCCAAACGCTGGTGCGCTCCATCGTCTACCAGCAGCTGCACGGCAAGGCCGCGCTCACCATTTTCAATCGCTTGATGGAGGCTGCCAAGATGGATCCGTTGACGCCGGAAGCCGTCCTCCGGCTGCGGCCCGTCAAGATGCGCGCCCTGGGCCTTTCGCCCCAGAAGCTCGCCTATATCCGCGAATTGGCCCGCATGACGAGGGGCGGGGAAGTAGATTTCGAATTGTGCGCAACCTTGGAAGACAAGGCTGTGGTGGAGCATCTAACTCGCGTGAAGGGCGTCGGCGTCTGGACCGTCCACATGTTTCTAATTTTCGCGCTGCGCAGGCCCGACGTTCTTCCCATCGGGGATCTGGGCGTCCGCGCCGCCATCAAAAGAGCCTATGATTTGGCGGATTTGCCGGCCCCCGCCGAGATGGAGCGCATCGCCGCCCCATGGCGGCCTTATTGCTCAATAGCAAGCTGGTATTTGTGGCGGAGTCTCGAAAATCAAGGAGCGATGTAGGCGTTTACAGAGCCGCAACCGTCAGGGACCGGTTTGCCTCGATCTCAATTAAACAGACACATAGGAGGCGAATGGAAAAGCGAAAAATCGGATCGTTGGAAGTTTCCGTAGTCGGACTCGGCTGTAACAATTTTGGCTGGCGGATCGACGCAGCCGGGACGGCGAAAGTAGTCGACGCAGCCATCGAATCGGGAATCAACTTCTTCGATACGGCGGATGTCTACGGTGGCGGCGCGAGCGAGGAATTTCTGGGCCGCGCGCTTGGCGGCCGCAGGAAAGACGTCGTTCTAGCGACGAAGTTCGGCCTCCCTCTCGACGAACAGCGCCGCGGCGGAGCCAAGCCCGCCTACGTCCGGCAAGCCATCGAGGATAGCTTGCGGCGGTTGGGAACAGATCGCATCGATCTTTATCAACTTCATAGACCCGATCCGGAAACGCCCATCGCCGATACTCTCGCTACGCTGGATGCCCTGGTGAAAGCCGGCAAAGTAAGGGAAATCGGGTGTTCGAACTTTTCCGCTGCCCAGCTTCAGGAAGCGGAATTGGCGGTGAAATCCGGCGTCGCCCGGTTCGTCAGCGTCCAGAATCAATACAGCCTCATGCACCGCGAGCCCGAGCCCGAAGTGCTGCCGGAAGCGCAACAATTGCGCATCGCATTTATTCCCTATTTTCCGCTACACAACGGCCTCCTCACAGGCAAATATCACGCAGCTCACGCTCTCCCTGAAGGGAGCCGGGGCAAGGATTCCTTCGGCCCGAAGGTTTTTACCAAGGAAAATATCGCGCTCGCGGAAGCGCTCGAGAAACTCGCTGTCTCGCGCAGCCACACCCTCCTCCAGCTCGCGATGAGCTGGCTTGCGGCTCAACCGGGCATCGCATCGGTTATCGCGGGAGCCAAGACTCCGGAGCAGGTCAAGGCGAATGCGGCGGCCGCCGGCTGGAAACTTTCCCCGCAAGACCTCGAAGAAGTCGATCGCGTTTTACTGCAGCCCGCATAAATTGTTGGGCAGCCTAAAGCCTGACCACCTCAAACGCCGCAACTCGACACAGTCGAAGTATTAGGAGTTTTGGGCAAGCTTGCGCCGAGCCAATGCCTCCGTGATCGCGCGGCAATCCCGTATCACTTCGGCGAACTGCTCCGGATACAGCGACTGGTAGCCGTCGGAAACCGCTCGATCCGGCGACGGATGCACTTCCACCAGCAGCCCCGACGCGCCCGCGGCGACGGCGGCCAACGCCATCGGATAGACGTGATCCCTGCGCCCCGTCCCGTGGCTCGGATCTACGATGATCGGCAGATGACTTAGCCTCTGCACCGCCGGCACCACGCTCAAATCCAGCGTATTGCGCGTGTGGTCGGCGAAGGTGCGCACCCCGCGCTCGCAGAGGATCACCTGATAATTTCCTTCCGACAGAATATATTCCGCCGCCATCAAAAACTCTTCGAGCGTCGCCGAAATTCCGCGCTTGAGTAAAATTGGCTTGCGCGATCGCCCCGCGCGCCGGAGAAGCGAAAAATTCTGCATGTTACGCGCGCCGATCTGGACGCAGTCGGCGTATTCTTCCACCAGGTCGAACGTCTCCACGTCCAGCGCCTCGGTCACGATTCCCAGACCGTGCGCGTCGCGAGCCTCCGCCAGCAACTTCAGGCCCTCCTCGCCTAATCCCTGAAATGCATAGGGAGAAGTTCGCGGCTTGTACGCTCCGCCCCGAAGAAGTTGTCCTCCCGCGGCCTTCACCGCCCGCGCCGATTCCAGAATCTGCTCCCGGCTTTCCACTGAGCACGGCCCACCGCAAAACACGGCCTCTTCGGCGCCCACCGCCACGCCGCGAACCGCAACTACTGTCGGCTCCGGCTTGGTTTCGCGGCTCACCAGCTTGTACGGCTTAGAAACCCGAATCGCTTCCGCGACGCCAGGCAAGTCTTGGAATTCGGCGGGATCGACGGGGCCCGAATTACCCGTGATGCCGATCGCTATGCGCTGCGCGCCGGGAATGATGTGGGGGCGGAAGCCGAGACTCTCGATCCGCCGGCGCACTCCCTCCACATCGGCGGAGGTGGCCTGCGCGGTCATTACAATGAGCATTTCATTCTTATGATAGAGGGAGTGTCCCAGGCTTTTGAAAAAAGGCGCATCGCGATCGTCGGCGGAGGCATTGTTGGCCTCGCCACGGCTTACCGCCTGCTCCAGCGCTTCCCTGGCGCCCGCGTGACCGTTCTCGAGAAAGAAGCCGCTGTGGGCCGGCATCAGAGCGGGCACAACAGTGGCGTGCTCCACTGTGGCCTTTATTACAAGCCAGGATCCCGCCGCGCCCGCCTGGCGGTGTGCGGCATCCGGCAGATGGTCGAGTTCTGCCAGAGCCATTCCATTCCGCATGAAGTCTGCGGCAAAGTCGTGGTGGCCGTGAGCGAAGAAGAGAGGCCGCGCCTGGAAGCGCTCTTCGAGCGCGGCCGCCAGAACGGCCTGTGTGGCTTGCGGCTGCTCAATGCCCCAGAGCTTCGCGAAATCGAGCCCCATGCCGCCGGCATCGCCGCCATTCATGTGCCGCAGGAAGGCATTGCCGATTATCCGCGGGTGTGCGGCGCGCTAGTCGAGGAGACTCGCTCTAGCGGAGGCGAGGTGCGCTGCAACGCGAACGTCACCGCCATCCGGCGTTCGCCAGAAGGTTGGCGCATCGAACATACTTCGGGCGACTGCGCCTGCGACTTCCTCATCACTTGCGCGGGCCTGCATTCCGATCGCGTCGCTGCCCTGACGGGCCGCGACGACAACGTCAAAATCGTCCCCTTTCGAGGCGAATATTACTTGATCCGTCCCGAGCGCCAATTCCTGGTCCGCAACCTGATCTATCCCGTGCCCGATCCGCGCTTCCCGTTTCTAGGCGTGCACTTCACCCGCATGATCCGCGGAGGCGTGGAATGCGGCCCCAACGCCGTCCTCGCCTTTTCCCGCGAGGGCTATCGAAAAACCGATGTGAGCTTACGCGACCTCGCCGACGCCCTCAGCTTCCCCGGCCTCTGGCGCTTCCTGCGGAAACATTCCGATGCCTCCTGGGCGGAGCTTCGCCGTTCCTTCAGTAAGGAGCTGTTCTGCCGTACTCTTCAGCGCTTGGTCCCCGAGATTCACATGGACGATCTGCTGCCCGGCGGCGCCGGCGTGCGGGCACAAGCCATGTCCGCCGACGGATCCCTGGTGGACGATTTCCACTTCGTCGAAGAAGACCGAGCGATCCACGTCGTCAACGCCCCCAGCCCCGGTGCGACCGCCTCCCTCGCCATTGGCGAAGAGATCACGGGCATGGCGGCAGCGAGGTTCTGAGCCGCGACCGCGGTACATGTTCCGGCTCTACACCTCCAAAACCAACTTCCCGCTGCTCCTTCTGCCTTCCAGATCCCTTTGCGCCTGCGCCGCATCGGCCAGCTTATATCGCCCGCCGATCTTGAGCTTCAGTCTCCCGTCTTTGATCCACTGAAAAATGTCTCGCGTGCTGCCGGCCATTTCGTCTGTTCCCACGTGATGCGCCAGCGTTGGCCTCGTTATATAAAACGACCCTTTCATCAGCAGCAGAACGTCAAAAGCCTCCACAGGCCCGCTCGATTGCCCGAAGCTGACCATCATGCCGAGGGGCTTCAAGCAATCCAGTCCTTTCAAGACCGTCGCGCGACCCACAGAATCGTAGACCACATCGACGCCCACTCCACCCGTTAGCTTCTTAACCTCCGCAACCCAATCCTGCTCTTCGTAAAGGATGACCTCATCGGCGCCCGCCTCGCGGGCGATCGCGGCCTTTTCCGGCGAGCCGGCCGTGGCGATCACCCGGGCGCCCGCCATCTTAGCCATTTGCACCACCAGCCGCCCTGTGCCTCCCGCCGCCGCGTGAATCAACGCGGTATGGCCCGGCTTCAAGGGAAACGTCTCGCGCACCAGATAATATGCGGTCATGCCTTGCAGCATCACGGCGGCGGCGTCGATAAACTCAACGCCCTCGGGAACGCGAACCAGATACTTGTCAGGCACCGCCTGATACTCTGCGTAAGACCCCCGCGCCATCGCATACGCCACTCGATCCCCGGGCTTGAATCCGTTGGTGCCCTCGCCCGTCCTTTCGACCACTCCCGCCCCTTCCGATCCCAGAATCGCCGGCAGCGGCAACTTGTAAAGCCCGGCGCGATGGTAGGTGTCGATGAAATTCACGCCCGAAACCACCACTTTCACCAAAGCTTCGCCCGCCGCGGGCTCCGGCTTCGGACGCTCTCCATATTGCAGGTTCTCAATGCCTCCAAACTGCTCGATGTAGACTGCCTTCATAACATTCGTATCTTTCTCCGCACGTGTACGGTGCAGGCATAAAGGATCAAATACGTCAGGGTCAAAGGAAACAATATAAAACGAACCAGCGTGGGCACGGCCGCCGATCCGCTTAAGCCCGCGCGATACGCCACGAACCGGCGGATCAGCCCGCGGTGGGACCAATCCAGCCAGAAATAGTCGGCGTTCTCATTCAGCACAAAGATCTTCGATTTGAGCTTCGCCGCCAGCCACCATTTCCACTTGGTCATCACCGGCTCGGCCGAGCAGATCATCCCCGCCACGGCGTAACCGCGGGCCTCCAGGTCCGCCCAAAGCCTGTCGCGCCCCGCCGGGCCGTATTCCGTGACGCGGAAGATTTTGCCATTCACGCCTTGCGGGGCGCCCGGGTAGCAGGTGACCAAATCGATTTCCAGCGTCTCCCCAAATAGCTGCTGAAGTGAAGGGAGCGCCGCTTCGATCAGGTTTCGCGAGCCGCTTTCGATCAGCAGCAGGCGCGAGGAAGCCGGAAAATGGCGGCGGAAGAAATAGCGCAACTTGCGATGTTATCAGGCTCTCCCATACCCCAGCGCAAAACGCAGTCATGCGCTGGGAACTTTTTTCTTGACACTGGAATCTATTAGTACTAGAAATATAGTATGTCTTCCGCCAAGCCCGCCCTCACTGGCCAGGAGCTGGAAATCATGAAGGTCGTCTGGACCCTGGAATCCGCCACTGTCCGCCAGGTCTATGAGACCCTCCTCAAGAAACGGCACATCGCCTACACGACGGTGATGACCATGATGAACATCCTGGAGCAGAAAGGCTTTCTCAAGAAGCATCAGGAGGAACGCGCTTACGTCTACAGCCCAGCCCAGCCCCAAAAGCAAGTAGTCGGCTCGATGGTGCGCGACTTCGTCAACCGCGTCTTCAACGGCGCCGCCGAACCTCTGCTGCTGCATCTGGTCGAAGACCGGAAGCTCACGGAAAAGGATCTGGACGAAATCCGCGAAATCATTCGCAAACAACCCGGCAGGAGGCAGAAATGAACCCGAACGCGCTACTGATTGCGCTTGCCGCCTGGAGCGTGCAGATTTTGATTCTGGTATCGGTCGCCGCCCTCGCGGTCCTTGCCTTGCGCCATCCCAAAGCCCGGCTGCTGTTTTGGCAAGGCGTTCTCGTTTTGTCTCTGCTTCTCCCCGCCGTTGAGCCATGGAAGCCTGCGCCGGTCGAAGCCATCACGGCGTCCGCGTCCGTCATCGTGCGCGTCGCGCCTGTTTCGTCCGCAGCGACTCCTTGGTACGCGCGCCTGCATTGGCGGCTCGAATATCTGCTTGCCACGCTCGCGGCCGGCGCTGTGCTGCGCCTCCTCTGGATCGCCATAGGCCTCTTGCGTCTGCGACGTTATCGATCTCAAGCTGAACCGCTGTCCGACGCGCCTTTATATTTCGTCGCCAAATCGGTCCGCTGGTTCGTGAGCGACGGCATCCCCGGTCCGGTCACTTACGGCTGGCTTCGTCCCTCCATCCTTCTGCCCCGCCGCGTCGAATCGCTCCCCGCGCCGCTGCGCGAGGCCATCGCGTGCCATGAGCTGGTGCATGTCCGCCGCGGCGACTGGGTATTCGTCCTCTCGGAAGAAATCGTCCGCGCTCTGCTCTGGTTCCATCCGGCCATCTGGTACGTCATGAGCCGGATCCAGCTCGCGCGCGAACAAGTCGTCGACCGGGAGGCCGTTGGGCTCACCGAGAACCGCGATTGTTACCTCGACGCTCTCATCGCCGTCGCGGGCCAGAAGCTCCAGCCGGATCTTGTCCCTGCAACTCTCTTTTTGAAAAAACGCCATCTCGCCGTGCGAGTGGCCGAAATAGTGAAGGAGGTTTCCATGACTGGAAGTCATGTCCAAAAAATGTCCCGTTCGGGCATCCTCGCCAGCCTCTCCGGCGTTTTCTCCGCTGCTCTCCTCGCCGCTCGGCTGGCCGTCTGGTTTTTCCCAATCCCTGGCCCGGCTCAAACCGTCGTCGACGATCCCGGAATCACCGTAAATGCGGGCGGAACGCTCTTGCACCGCTCGGCGATTCATTATCCATCCGGACCGCGAACCGCGGGCGCGGTCAATATTGAGGCTACCCTCAATTCCAAAGGCGAAGTGACGGACGCCCGCGTGCTCTCCGGTCCCGACGAACTCCGTAGAGCCGCTCTCTCGAGTGTCCTCGAGTGGCACTACTCCACCACTACCGGCAATCCGGGGCGCGCGCAGATCTCGATCAAGTTCGAGCCGCCAGCGACGGCGGAAGCGCCGGCGCCGGTTCAGCGCGCGGGTGGCGTAGGTGGCGTGATTTCGGCGACGCCTCCCGATCCCGCTCCGCGCCAGATCAAGAGCATCGTCTTCTCAGGGATCAGCCCGGAAGCCGAGCAGGAATTGCGTAGCCGCCTCCAAGTCCGTGAGGGCGACACGGTCACCACCGCGGATATGCTGCGCATCAGCCGCGCCGTGCAGGAATACGATAGCCACCTCCGCGCCAGCTTCACCATGCGGGCCGCGCAGGACAATAATCGCGAAGCCGTGCTTCGCATTAGTGTCCTGCCGCAAGCCAACGGATCGGGGCCGCTCCCGGCGCCCGTTCCTTCGCCGCCGAGTGTGCAAACGGTTTCGGCAACCCCTGTGCCCCCCGGCACGATTCGCGTCGGAGGCGAGGTGCAGGGCAGCAAGATCGTCAACAAAGCGACGCCCGTTTATCCGCCGCTGGCTAAGCAAGCCCGCGTGCAGGGAACGGTGCAGCTCAGCGTCCAGATCGGACCTGACGGCACTGTCCAGGACGTGCAGCTCCTCTCCGGACATCCGTTGCTCGTACAGGCGGCCATCGACGCCGTCAAGCAATGGGTCTACCAGCCGACTCTGCTCAACGGCAATCCCGTCTCAGTGCTCACGACCGTCGACGTCAATTTCACGCTCTCGCAATGAGAACCTTACTGGCCTTGGCGTTTGCCCTCGCGGCCTACGCGCAGCCCGCCTTCGAAATTGCTACGTTGAAGCGATCGCCTCCGCCCGAAGGCGATCGCATCAACATCAATCTGGGCAACCTGCGGAATGGCCGGCTCACCTTTGGGAACGCCTCCTTGAGCGATTGCCTCAAGTTCGGCTACGAGCTCGCCTCGGACGCTCAACTCGCCGGACCGGATTGGATCAAATCCAAGGAGGTCCGCTTCGACATCGTCGCTCAAGTGCCGCCAGATATGCCCCGCGAACAGATGCTGCGGCGCCTTCAATCGCTGCTAGTAGAGAGACTGAAGGTCGCCGTCCATCACGAGCAAAAGGAACAGCCGTATCTGGCGTTGACTATCGCAAAGAACGGCCCGAAGCTCCACGAGGTCGCCCAAACGCGTGACGGAAGCACAGGCATGTCCACGCTAGGACACATCGCCGGAACGCAAATGCCGATGCGGGCTTTGGCGCTTCTCATATCGCGCTTTGAACGCCAGACGGTTCTCGATCAAACCGGCCTTTCGGGCTTCTACGAAATCAAGCTCGAATGGACCTCCGATCTCAACCGGCCCCCCCAACCGGATGACGCCCCGCCCGGCCCCTCCATCTTCACCGCCGTCCAGGAGCAGCTCGGCCTCAAATTGGAGCCGCACAAAGGCCCGGTGGACGTACTTGTCGTGGATCATGCGGAGCAAATCCCAGCCGAGAATTAACCCAACTTCCTCAATGACCGCCCCTTGGAGGGCGGGCTTTAGCCCGCGCGGCGCTTCAGCGCCGCTCCGGAAGCGAGGCTAAAGCCTCGCGCGGGCTGCCCGCCTTCCCCGGGTCTTCATCGCTTTCGCTTGCCAGCGGGGCCATGGGGTATTCCCTAGCGGTCGCGGCTCTGTAAGTCTGAGGGGCGACCGGCAGGGATAGGTGAGAAGCCCTGGACGTCCGTGGCGCGCGCTCCCAGGTCTAATAGTTATAGAAGGAGCAACGCGCCGTGGAAATCTCCAATACATCCAAGATGCTTTCTGGGATCATCCTCATTACAGTGCCGACTATCGAATATGGCGGATCATTTCTGCTGGGAATGCTGCGAAGAGGCGAAGCGGGCTATGTTGACAACGCCTTGCGCCACGACTTGTTCCGCGCCGGCCACGCCCATGCCGGCGTGATTGTTTTGCTGTCGCTGATCTGCCAGCTCCTGGCGGATCTGGCGATCTTGCCCGAGTGGCTCCTATGGATCGCCCGCCTCGGTGCGCCTTGCGCCGCAGTTATCATGCCGCTGGGCTTCTTTCTCTCCGCGGCCTCGCCCAGCGTTGTGCGACCCTCACCAATCATTGGTCTCGTATATGCGGGCGCGGTGATCCTGGCCGCCGGCGTTCTGGCTCTCGGTGTGGGACTGATACACGCATCCCTTCGCGGCGTCTGAAAACTTCGTGTTACATTCGTTACGGCGCAAAATACATTTGGGCCCTTAGCACAGCGGTTAGTGCAGCGGACTCATAATCCGTTGGTCGTAGGTTCGAATCCTACAGGGCCCACCAATTCTTTCAGCGATTTGCAGGCTACTGGATTACGCTAGACTCGCCTGCTACAGGGACTTTCACAGGGACTCCATCCGAGTTTTGGCCCTTTGGACGGAGTGTAATCGCCGCCACCGCGTCCCTCTTCGCCGCCATCCGAATATGGCTGTACCGCTCCAGCATGGCCCGGCTCATGTGGCCCATCAGCGCCAGCATAGTGGATTCCGGCACGCCCGCCTCCGCAAGCCGCGTGCAGAACGTGTGCCGGAGGTCGTGCAATCGGCAGGACACCCCAGCAAGCGAACGCACCAA
>DASQJB010000057.1:0-3707 GCA_035631295.1 Bryobacteraceae bacterium
GGCTCGAAGCCAATCTCGGGATTCCGCTGCCAGTGGCAACGCAATGGGAGGTGGTCAAAGAGAAAGCTGAGTCGCTGCGGCCGGCTTTGGAAGAGCTGATCCGGCAGGCTGCGCAAGGCGAAGTGGCGCATAACGACGATACCGGCATGCGCATTCTGAAGCTGGCGCGGGAGCCGGCGCCGGAGGGCAAAACCGAGCGCACCGGAGTCTTCACCACCGGGATTGTATGGCGGATGGGCGCCTGGTTCATCGCCCTGTTCTTCAGTGGGTGGAGGCATGCCGGGGAGAACCTGGCGGAAGTGCTGAAGCGGCGTGCGCCCGGTCTTCCGCCGCTGATCCAAATGTGCGACGCGCTGTCGCGGAACGCCCCTAAATTATCGAAAGCGATGAAGCTGCTGCTGGCCTACTGCCTCGCCCATGGGAGGCGCCAGTTCGTGGAAGTCGCGGCAAATTTTCCGGAGCAATGCTGTTACGTGCTGGAAACGCTGGGCGGCGTCTGGCATCACGACGAACTGGCCCGCGAACAAAAGCTGACTCCGGAGGAACGGCTCGCTTTCCATCAGGAACACAGCGGCCCATTAATGAAAAACCTGAAAGAGTGGATGGAGGCGCAACTGGCGGAGCACCAAGTCGAGCCGAATTCCGAGCTGGGGAAAGCCCTTCAATATATGCTGCGCCACTGGATGCCGCTGACCCTTTTCCTGCGCGAAGCAGGCGCGCCGGTGGACAACAATCTGGTCGAAAGGGCTTTGAAGAAGGCCATCCTTCACCGGAAAAACTCGCTGTTCTATAAGACTGAGAAGGGAGCCGAGGTGGGCGATCTGTTTATGAGCTTGATCCACACCTGCGAGCTCAACGGAGTCAATTCGTCCGACTATCTCACCGAGCTGCTGCGTCACGCCGAGGCACTCAAGCAGAACCCGTCGGATTGGATGCCCTGGAATTATCGCGATACGCTGGCACGCCTGGCCATCCAAGTGGCTGCGTAATATATGATGATCTCTACCTGGCCGAAAAGGATCGACTGCGGCCAAGGGAATGAAGGCTCGAAAATGGCCCGCGAAACGGGCATCTGACGAGATCAAATCGCCAAACGTTTTTGCCCAGGCGCGAAATGAAGGAAAATGGTTCGTGCCGGCGTCAGCAAAATCGGAGACCGCCCGCCATGTACAGATCACTCATGCTGCAGCGCTCGGATCGGGTCCACGCGCATCGCCCGATGGGCCGGGACATAGCAGGCGCACAAGCCGATTCCACATAGAACCGCAGCCACCGCCGCGAACGTCAGCGGATCGGTCGGAGTCACCCCAAACAGCATGCTCGTCATCCAGCGCGTCAAAGCAAGCGCGGCCAGCACTCCAATCGCGACCCCCACCAGCATCATGCGCGCGCCATCCGCAAGCACCAGCCGCAACACGTCGACATGGCGCGCTCCCAGCGCCATCCGCACGCCGATTTCCTGGGTGCGCTGCGCCACCAGATACGAGAGAACACCGTAGATACCGACACCCGCCAACAAGAGCGCCAGTGCCGCGAAAATTCCCAGAAGGGCCACGGAAAAACGTTGGCTGGCAATGGATCGCGCCACAACCTCTTCCTCCGATTCGTTGCCCGAGACGATCATGTCTCTGTTGCTCGCCAGAAGCTGATTGCGCATCGCCTGAAAGAACGACTCGGCGTTCAACGAAGGCCGATAGCGCGCGAAGACACTCATCCCGGACGCGACATCCTTCGCGCCCCCATCGGACGTCTGCATGTAGGGCCTGTATATTTGGGCGTGTAATGAGCTCTTGCTGTCGTCCGCGAGTCCGAACTGATTGACATGGCCGACCACCCCCACAACCAGCAACGGCAGGAACCTGCGATGGGACGCATCGGTATCGTCGTCGGAAACGTTGACATGCTTGCCAATGGGATCCTGGCCAGGAAAATACTTCTGTGCGAAACTGCTGTCAATCACCGCGACCTGCGTGGAGTGCTCGTCGTCTGCATCCGCGATGAAGCGGCCGTGAAGAAGCGGAATGCGCATCACCTTCAAATAGTCGGGCTCCACAAAGTACTTAATCGCGAGCGGCAGGTCCGCCAGGCGCGCCGGCGGCGTCTGTCCCTCCACCCAAAAGCTGGTCTCATTGTCGCCGTCCATCGGCTCCGCGCCCCGTTCTATGGAGACATACTCCGCTCCGGGAACGCCGTGCATGGAAGAACGCAGTTGCCGGACAAACGCCCGGATGCGATCCGGAGACTGGTCCGCCAGCGACGCCGGAGGATGGATGTCGAAGGAGACGACGTGTTGCGGATCGAATCCAGGATCGACTCGCCAGAGTTCGAGTAGCGTACGGACCATAAGGCCCGCGCCGATGAGCAATACGAAGGCCATCGCCATCTCACCGATCACGAATGCCGCCTGCATGCGTGAGCGATACCCGGAAATCGAACGCCCGCCGGCCTTGAGCGACTCGCCAATCTTGGGAGAGGCGCTCTTCAGCGCGGGTGCCAGCCCGAAAAGGATTCCGGCGAGAATCGAAACGGCGAAAGTGAACAAGAGAACGCGTCCATCCAAGCCGATTTCTTCGGCGCGCGGCAGCGTGCGCGGCACCGCGGCAACCGCGGCTGCGGTTCCCCACTTGGCGATTGCCAGGCCGAGGAGGCCGCCCGATATCGCGAGGGCGACGCCCTCCGTAAGGAGTTGCATCGTGATCCGGACCTGCCCGGCGCCCAGCGCGGCGCGAATCGCAAACTCCCGTTGACGCGATGCGGAACGGGCCAGGAGCAAATTGGCGACATTCACGCAGGCGATCATAAGCACGAAGCCGATCGCTCCCAGCAACACCAGCAGAATCAGCCGCATGTCGCCGACGATTTCCTCTTTCAGCGTCACGATGGTAGATTTCAGACCCGCGTTGACATCGGGATACGCCGCGGCCAGGACTCCATTCACTCGCGTCATGTCTTCCCGTGCCTGCTTCAGAGTGACGCCCGGTTTCAGCAGCGCAATTCCGTCCGTTCCCCACATTGCATCGCGTTTGAAGAATCGCTCGTCATGATCTTCACCGATAGGTACATAAAGATCCTCGGTGCGAAAATTCTGAACCTTCAACCGGAATGACGCTGGAATGACGCCTATGATCGTGCGCCCCGTGCCGCCAACCACCAGACGTTTTCCGATGACACCGGGATCGCGGCCGAACTTCCTTTGCCACAAGCCCTCGGAGATCAGGACCGTGGGGGCTGCGCCACGGCGGTCGTCCTCGACAGTGAAATTCCGCCCGAGGATCGGATTCACGCCCAGGATCGTGAAGAATGCCGCGGAAACAGATCGTGCCGAGACGTTTTCTGGTTGACCAGCGCCGGTGATCGTGCCATTCGCCCAGCGATACGCGGCCATCGACTCGAAAACACGATTGTCGCGCTGCCAATCCAGAAAATTAGGGTACGAAAAGGATCCCTTCCGAAAGTCCGGCAGGTCTTGAAACAGAGAGACAATCCGGTCCGCGTTTCGGAACGGCAGCGGGCTGATGAGCACGCCGTTCACAACCGAGAAAATGGCGGTGTTCGCGCCGATGCCGAGCGCGAGTGTCAGAATGGCCACGGCGGTGAACCCAGGGGACTTGGCGAGCCTGCGCAGCCCGTAACGCAAATCTTGCAGGAACATTTGGCGGGAACCTCTCAAGGGATGGACGGGCTGCGGCGCTATCAGTTAGCCCCTT
>DASQJB010000058.1:0-6908 GCA_035631295.1 Bryobacteraceae bacterium
ATCAGGCTTTAGCGATGGTCGCCTGCGCGCGCTTCCGGGCGAAGGCCGTTTCTCGGCCGCGACCGCTAGCCCGGATTTCTCACCGGCCAGGCGTCGAGACGAGTCTCGACGCGGCAAGCACGAGTGCCTGCGCCACGGGGCTCGAGGACAGACTGTCGTGCTCCGCTCGTGGCGCAGACTCTCAGCCTGCCGCGTCCCGACTCGTCGGGACGCCTAGTTTCCCTGCATCCATCCTGAAGCCGGTGCATGGGTTGGATGAGGGCCTTGCCCCGGCTATCGAATCGCACTCCAAATTAGACGGCGAGTATGAGCTGCTGTGTGGCGTGCGTTCGCTGAACGATCCCGCAGCCGCTCTGATCGCCCGATTCCCCCGCGCCCGCGTGATCGAATGCAGGACGCAGACCCCGAACGGCAAGGTGGGGACCCTAATCGATCTGGCGCGCGAGGCTTGTCATGACGTCCTGATCGTCAACGACGCCGATATCCGCGTGCATCCCGATTATCTTCGCCGGGTCACCGCGCATCTGCGCGATCCCGAAGTAGGTCTGGTCACCTGTCTCTACCGCGCAGATGGATCGACCCTCGCCGCCCGCTTCGAAGCCTTGGGTGTGGCCTGCGATTTTGCCCCCTCGGTTCTTCTCGGTTGGCTGTTGGGTATGCAGGAATTCGCCGGCGGCTCCACGCTGGCGTTCCGCCGAGCCGACCTTGACCGCATCGGGGGCTTCGAAACCATCGCCGATTACCTTGCCGACGACTACCAGCTTGGCCGCCGCCTGCGCGCGCTCGGATTGAAATGCGTGCTGAGCGAAGCGATCGTTTCGACCCACTTGGGCGGCGGATGGCGGGAGGTCTGGGCGCACCAGGTGCGCTGGGCGCGCACGATTCGCGTCTCCAATTTCGCGGGATATGTGACGTTGCCCATCACCTTCGCGACCGTGTGGGCCATCGTCGCGGCGTTTGCGGGAAATTGGATCGCCGCCGCCGGCATCCTGGGTGTGCGGATAATTATGGCGCTTGAAGCCGGTTGGGCGACCATGGGAAGCCGAGACGTGCGGCGACTCTGGTTTCTGATTCCGCTGCGCGATCTATTCGCAGCCGCCGTCTGGGCCGCGGGACTATTGGGACACGCCGTGACGTGGCGCGGCCAACGCCTCCAGATCGATTCCGAAGGCCGGATTCGGTGTTAAACTGAACTTGACCTCTCGCATGCGCCCGTAGCTCAGCCTGGATAGAGCGTTTGCCTCCGGAGCAAAAGGTCAGAGGTTCGAATCCTCTCGGGCGTACCACCTTTTTCGAAAGCGGCCTACACTCCGGCGAGGCGGCTGCATGAAAGCGCCCAAGCATGAATCCAAGCGGCTCGGCCGGCCCGCGGCAAACGCAGCGACCCTATAGACAGGTTAGGAAACGGCTCTTCGACGAAGACGAGGAGTTCTGGGTGCTTTGCGGGTGGCTGCTTAAGGACTAGCTCGAAGAAACGGCTGCGCAGATAAAGGCCACGGCTAACCGAACACGAAATACTCAGTGCCTTTGTTACGGATTTCTTTCGGCCCAGCCCTCGCGGCGTCGCATCTTCCTTCCTAAGGAGGCGTTTCCATGCCGGATTACGATTCGTTCGCGGAAACCCCCGAAATTTTTGCGGGACGCAGGCGGACAATGGTGCTTCGAGGCATCGTTGCGATCCTGTTTGCGGTGCTGGCGTTCGCCTGGCCCGGAGAGATGCTGCACATAGTGAAGCCTTTGTTTGGATGCTACGCGCTGGTGGAGGGCATCTGTATACTGATCGCAGCGAGGGGCGGCCAACGTCGGCGTCATAACCGCTGGCTGCTTGCCCTAGAAGGAATCTTGGGCATGGGGTTGGGCGTTGTGGTGCTGAGAGCCCCGGTCCCGGTGGCCCCGCGGGCCTCGGCGGTGATGCTGTTATATTACATTTCCATCTGGGTGGTGTCCCTGGGGTTTCTGCGGATCGTCGAAGCCATACTTCTGCGCAAGGAGATCTCGGCTGAAATGTGGCTTCCGCTGAGCGGCGTGGTGGCCATCCTCTTCGCGGTGTCGCTCATGCTGCGGCCCCACCGGATGGGCGCGGTCGCAATGATCTGGCTGATTGCCGGATACGCTCTGGTCACGGGCATCTTTGAGGTTCTGCTGGGCATCGATCTGCGGCGCCTTCACGACATCGCTTCGTCGCGTCCCAACAGCCGCCAAAGGAGGGCGTAGTCACTGTCTGGGCGATAAGGCGAAGCATGGGCGCGACAAGGCCTGCGGGCGCTTGGCCGCTCGCACGACCGACGTGAGCAGCCATAAAGGCCGCGGCCATCGCGCTCGAATCCGGCTTGCTTGAAGCGGAGCGGAAAGCGAAAAAGAGGCAGCCAATCTACGGGTGGTCTGAACGGACAGCCGCAACTACGATATGTCTGGAAGCCCGCCTAAAACCCGCCCAACTGCACTCTCCACGCCGCGAAAAGCGGCCTATTTACGAGGAAAACTGAATAGCCTAGTTTAGGGGTATGACCATCTCTCTCCGGAGCAGAAGGTCAGAGGTTCGAATCCTCCCGGGCGCACCACCCCCCATAAAGTTGCGTGAACCCCAACTTCTAAGCCTTCCGTAATAATCCCCGAATCTCAGAACGCGTGAACGGGTGAATGATATGCTCGCCAAACGCGCGATTGGATTTGCGGTTTTTGCTATTTCGTGCCACGTACTCGGCGCGGATTTACCGGCGGTCGAAGATCCCGACGCCCTGTTGGGCCGCATCCGGGCGCGTGTGGCCGAGCACCTCGCGCAGTTGCCCAACTACACTTGCCATGAAGTGATCGATCGGTTCGGCAGGGCCCTCAATTCCCCCAGTCTCTATCGCCAAGACCGGGTGGAGCTGGAAGTGGCGTTTGTGGGCCATCGAGAACTCTTCGCGCGGCCGGGCGCGTCGAGCTTCGAGGAAGAGTCGATCTCCAAGATGGTCTCCACCGGCACCATCGGCAACGGCGTGTTCGGCGTTCACGCCGAGGCGATCTTCTCCGGCAATGCCGCCACGTTCAAATTCCGGGGCGCCGATCATAAAGACGGCCACAAGAGTTTTCGCTACGACTTTGAGGTGCCGCAAGAAAAGAGTCATTTCCTGGTCCGGCACAACAGCGCGGAGGGAATCGTCGGCTACAAGGGTTCGTTTTGGGTGGATGCCGAAACGCTCGACTTGGTGGAGCTCAAACTAAAAGCCGATCACCTGCCTTCCTATCTTGGCCTCAGTATGGTCGAAGAGTCCATGCATTATAAGCTGGTGCGGATCAGAGACTCGGACTTCTTGCTCCCCTCCAAAGCCGAGCATGCGGTTATCGAGCAGCCGGGATTCTATTACCTGAACGTGATCGCGTTGGAGCATTGCCGCGAATTCACCGGACAATCCACCGTCAAGTTTGGTGGAGAGGCCAGCGACACGCCTTCCGGCGCCGCTACCCCCGATCGTTAACCGGGCGGCCGGTTGGGCCATCTTCTTACTTCAAAATTTCCTCGAAACTTTTCCTCAGTAGATTCATTTTATTAGCAGCAGGAAGGCGCGTTGCGCTGGAACGGACGAGGGTGCTCGCTCCTCCACGTGCTGAGGAGGGCTAGGCGCGTGACTACACACAGCCAGAGTCGAATGAAAACTGCCGGCAATCTGCAACGTCTGCCGGCCGTCGGCGTAAAACGGCGTCCGGCGGCAACCATCCTGGTGGTGGAGGATGAGCATTTTCTACGGATTGGCGTCAGAAAAGCCCTACAAAGGAAAGGGTTTGCGGTTTTAGAAGCCGGAGATGGGGCCGCCGCCCTGCGCGTCATTCAGGCCCACCTCGGCGACATCGACGTAGTGCTGCTGGACGTAGTGATTCCCGAGGTCTCCAGCCGCGAAGTACTGGAAAACCTCCGCCGCCTGCGACCCGGCATTAAGGTCATCCTTACCAGCACTTATAGCAAGGACATCGTGGACGCCAGGTTTGCGGGCCTGCCCGTGGAGCGGTTCATCCGAAAACCGTTTCAACTCATCGATCTGTTCACCCAAGTCGGCAACGCGCTCAACGCGGCGAGAAATTAGACCGCCCCCTGTGGGGCGGCCAATCCCGACCGCAGCCGGCCCTCCAACCGCGGCGTCATCCTATATTCACCGTTGCGACATACCAGAAAGCATAACCGCCGGCGACAACCCTCCCAATCCCGGTATTCGGCGCTAATTATGAGGGCCCTACCCTGTAACCCCTTTCCTCTTTACATAGGTCGGGGTCGAATGTATACTCTTTAACGTAAATCCTGTCCCTTCTTGTCAGGTCGCGAAGGCTGTGGATCTAAGGCCGCTCAAGAGAGGTGTGTGTTTTGATGCAGTTGCAAGGAAGTAGTTATTGGCCGGCAAGGTTCGCGATGTCCACTTTCGCTGTAACCTTGCTCGCCGCCGGCGGATTGGCCCAGGATCCCCAGGTCAATCTGATTCCCCGTTTGCGCCCCGCCCCCGAGCGGAAGGAAGCCTCCCTTCATTCGGACGTGAAAATGGTCATGATCCCCACCAATGTGGTGGGTCCCGACGATCGTCCCATCCTGGACCTCCAGAAGGAAGATTTTCAACTATTCGAGGGCGCGGTGGAGCAGAAAATCTCGGCTTTTTCGATCGACCAAGCCCCCGTCTCCGTGGGAATCGTCTTCGATTCTAGCGGCAGCATGAAAAATAAGATCGGCAGATCTCGATCCGCCGTTGAGCAATTCGTGAAAAGCAGCTTGCCGGGAGACGAATTCTTCCTGATTCAATTCGCCGATCTGCCGACATTGCGCGCTCCCTTTACACCGGACGGGGATGAAATTAGCGCCGCGATGAGCCTGGTGCAGCCGTACGGTTGGACGGCGTTGCATGACGCCATCGTCCTGGCTGTTAACCAAATGCGGCAAGCCAAGAATTCGAGGAAGGCGCTCTTGGTCCTCTCCGACGGCGGCGACAACCACAGCCGCTACAGCAGTTCGGAAGTGATTGATATGTTGAGGGAAGCGGACGTGCGGCTCTATGCCATCGGACTGTTTGATAGCGCCCGCTTTCTCAAGAGAGCTGCCGAAGAAACAGGCGGCGGCGTGATTGAAGTGAATGACCTCCAAAAGCTGCCGGATGCGATCGACACATTGAGCGCCCAACTCCGCAGCCAATATCTGCTCGGTTACTACCCAGTGGAGCCGCAGAATGACGGCAAGTTTCACGCGGTGAAAGTCAAACTGAGCAATGCCGCTGGCCGTCTTAAACTTCGCGCTTCCTGGCGGCACGGCTACTACGCCCCTTACTGAGTATTCCGTTTTCGTGGCGTAGGCACTCCTGCCTGGCACTCTTGCCTGCCGTCTCGACACTCATATCGAGACCTGCGGAATCAATCGCTTATTCGTAGCGCAAGAACCAAGTGGCTTTGCGCGAACGGCGCGCGTGCCGCGCCGGTGCTCCGCGGCCCTTGGTCGGCAAGGAAACAACGCGGCGCCCCTACTGACGCCACGGCTCGCTCGGCTGAATCTCGCTGCCCGACGCCGTCACGGGAGGCCGCGATCCCAGCGCGAGCCTCTCGCCCTCGAGGAAATAACTTCCGATCATGTGACAAATGATCAAATGAGTGTCTTCCACCGTCCAGAAATGCGTGGAGCCAACAGGAATCACGATGTTGGCGAAAGCCGCCCATTTCCCACCCTCCAGTCCAGTGAACGCGACGATTTTGCATCCGATGGACGCGGCATATTCGAAGGCCCGGAGAATCGCGGGCGCATTTTCAGAGGCGCTGATTCCCACCACCACGTCTCCGGATTCTACAAAGTTTTTCAGTTCCTCCACAAACACTTTCTCGGACGTGACAGTCCCTTCCTGGCTTTCCGGCTCCGAAGCTCGATCCTCAAGAGCGAAGGCGCGGAAGCGAGCCGGCCTTTCGAAGCTCGCCCGAGTGATCATGTCGCACAAGATCCTCGCAGCCGCGGCTGCGCTGCGCGTGCCGCCGCCGACGAAAATATTGCGGCGGCGCGCGCGGGCGTGCTTGAATAACTCGATAGCTTCGACGATCTTTTCCAGATCGATGCTCTCTACCGCGCTTACAATATCCGCTTTATAGCGAGCTGGGAAGTTCATACGGGGAACTCGCGTTTTTTCACAGTTACTAAAAAATATGATGAATTCCACCGTCGTTTGTTCTAGATTTGTCTGAAGCTTGGGGCTACATCGGCTGCTTCCGCCGCGGAAACTCACGGCCAAATAAATTGCTGCCTGCCGCTCGAACCGAAGATCCTCCCTAATAGCGAACCTTTGAAGTCAATAGCCGCACGACGAAGGCTGGCGTCAATTACCTGAGTGAAATGAGGCGCCTGCCTCAGTGGGGCTAGCGAGGTAACGCTTTATGGCGCTTCTGGTCCGTGCAGCAATGGCGGCTAGCCTTGCAGCCTTGGCGCTCGGTCAAAGGCACGCCGGCATGTCCGGCGCGTTTGGCCGGGGATTTTTGCCAGGCGCGGGCAACGCTTCTTCGCAGCCGCCTGCCGCAGCGACTCGGCCGGGCTTCCCGCCATCGCTCAGGGATCACAACCGCGGCCCGAGGGATTCGCAGGCTCCGCCGGTAGTGATCGTGCCCTTTCCCGTGTACGGCTCCCCCGATGCCGGTCCGCTGACCGGACCGGGTGCGGCACAACCTGCCGGCGAACCGCCGCCCCCCGTGATGGAGCCTTATGCCGAAGATCCGTACGGCCCGCCGCAAGGGATTCCGCGCTGGGCCGGCCCGAATCCCAATGAAAACCCGCCAACCTGCTTCAGCCCTCCGCCCGAGGCGCCCCGCGAGCCGCCCGGACCGCCCGCGGAGCCCGTCATTTACCTGATCGCATTGAAGAATCAGATAATCATGGAGGCATTCGGCTACTGGATCCAGGACGGCGCTCTGCATTACGT
>DASQJB010000059.1:0-9159 GCA_035631295.1 Bryobacteraceae bacterium
CGGAACAGCTTCGCCTGATCGTCCTTCACGTCGAAGATTAGTCCGATAAAGCAGTTGCTCATCTCGTCCCAGTTCTGCGGGCCCCAGCGGACTTCCTTCGCCGGGTCCGGATTGAACGGGTTGTTCGCCGAGTTATCGAAATGGGAGATGCCGATCACGCGCGTGCCCTTGGGCAGCGGAATCGGCTTGACGAAGTCGTAACCAAGCTGCCAGTTGAAATCGAATTTCCCCTTGAAAACCGTCTGCGTTTCGCCCGTCGGATAAATCAGGCGCAGCTCGAAATCTTTGCCGCGAAGATGCATGTGCGGCTGTGCGTAAACCAGTTTGACGTCGTCCAGGCCCACCGTGACTTCGCTTACCACCTCGGCGTTGCCGTCGGCGGCAGGGATCACAAGGTTGGAAGCCGTCGGTCCAGCGGAAAGGAAATAGCGCTGATTGGGAGGCGTCTTCGCCAGCACAATTCCGAGCTTGCTCTTATCGGTGGTCGGCTTGCCGACGGCGGTGTAGTGCAACTCAAAAACCAGGTCGGACCCTTTGGGGACAAGCTTCGCAGCGCCATCAATGCTGAAATTCTGCGATCCCAGGCCAGGATTGAACTTGCCGAGAATGTCGTTGCCGTCGCCCGCTTCGTTTCGGCCGGTTTCGCGGCCTTCATACGGGACGCCATATTCGGCGTCGGCCATCCATTTCGAACCGGGAGGAACCACCCAGACTTTTCCATGATGCAGCACCGCGGGATTGCCGGGGCGCATTTCCGCCGCGCTCACCCAGAGATCGTGGTCGAAGTTGCCCTTCACGCGGATGAACTGGTAGTTGATCGTGCCTGTGGCGGGCAAATGAAAATCCGCGGGCATTTCCACGACGATATCGGGCTTCAGATTCCAACCGTCCTGGAACACCAGCGGAGCGGGCCTGTCCTTGGCGTCGCCCTCAGGCGCGCCGCTATCCGCCCATGCCACGATTTTGGCGATGTCCGCGTCGCTTAAAGTGCGGTCGTTGGCGAAATGATTGGCCACCGGTTCCGCGAACCACGGAGGCATCTTGCGGCTGACCACGGCGGCCTTCATCGCCTTGGCCCAAGGCCGAGCGTCCGTGTAAGTCAGCAGCGACATCGGCGCTACTTCTCCCGAGCGATGGCAGCCCTGGCAGTTCTTTTGAAGAATCGGAAGAACGTCCTTGTTGAACGTCACCGTATTCGGGGCGGCGACAGCCACCGCTCCCAGGACAAATGCCGGGAAAATGACTCTGGAAATCATCGGCTCAATCATATACGACCGAACCGCCGGAGGCAAAGGGGCCAGCGCTGGGATGCGCGACACAAAAGTGAGATATCTGTGATCCTGCGGGAATTCGCGGGAATCTGAGTGTACCGGTACGCAAGGGTTGACGTTGAGAGTCTTGTATCAGGGCACGCCTTCAGGCCGGATGGAAGCCTAGTCGAAGTGGGCTTCAGCCCCTGAATTCGCAGCTAAGCAAGCAATCGGGCTAGGCCCAGCGGCGAAAGCCGACTAGCTGCCGACCGCTGTTCGGCACGGCTTAAGCCGTGCCCTGATACGAGGTCGGCAAAGGGGGCCGCTTTTTAAGTCGTGCACCCAGCACTGGGTCAACGCTGAGAGGCCGGCATGGCAAAGACAAATTGCTGCCCATCGCGGCTGACATTCTTCCATTGCGGCGGATTTCCCACCAGCGGTCCAGGAAGCTTGAAAAGAAGTTTGGGCATTCCGGCGCGAAGGGTGGGAGTGGTCTGGATATCCACCGCCATTACCTCCCAATCTCGGGTCAAGAAATACATCTCCTTGGCGTCCTCTCTCCAACTGATCATGCCGGAGGCCATGCCGTTGTTTGTGACTCGCACCACAGGTCCGGGCCCTGAGGTGTCCGGCTTCCCGGCGTCGAATAGCCGGATGAAGATGTCCGCCGTCATCGGATCGTCTGGGTTCGAGAGGTAGGCTATATACCGGCCATCGGGGGAGAAGCGGCCGCCGAAATTGTCGTATTCGTCGCGCAGCCAATCCAGCGCTTTCCGAGCCAAGGGATCGGTTCCGTTGAGCGGGACGAGCGCGAGGACTCCCGTGTAAAAACTCAGAAATTTCCCATCCGGCGAGGCATCGGTCATGACCATGCCGGCGCCGGGAGTGTAGCGGAACAACAATTCCTCCTGGCCTGTTCCATCCCAGTTCTTGCGATAGATGCCTGCGTAGTTGTCGCGAGTGGACACATAGAGAACATGAGTTCCGTCAGGAGACCAAATGGGGGCATTGTGCGGCCAGGTATCGCTGGTGACCGCATAGCCCTTGCCTGTTTCGATGTCGTACGTCCAGATATCTTGATTCGAAGTTTTCGGATCGTTTCGCATCACCGCGATCTTCGTGCCATTGGGTGAAAGGTGCGGCTGGACATAAATTCCGGGCTCGGCGACAGTCTTCACCACCTTGCCCTGCCGGTCGAACACGGTAAGCTGCCGCAGTTGCGGCGGAGGCACGGCCACCATGAAGCGTTCGCCATCGCGCCTGACATCGCCTGCCCCGAGCCCGATCGACTCCGGGAGCCGGAATAGCAACTTGGCCTTGCCGAATTGCAGCTCGGGCGACATTGTGACGGGGACGATCATCAGGCTTCGGTCCAGGGCCAAGTAATACAATTCCTTGCCATCCTTCCGCCAGACGCTGCCGAACCCTCCCTGGTCAGATATCTTCCACGGCCCTCCCTTTGGCGCATTTCCGGATCCGGCCGGGTCGAAGGCGCGCACGTAGACTTCGTTCTTTCCGGTCTCGTTTGACATGTACGTCAAAAGGCGGCCGTCTGGTGAGATCCTTCCAGCTTGCACCTGCTTTGGGCTGCGGAAAATCTCGATGGGCTTGCGCTCGCCGGAGGCATTGACAGGCAGCGCGTACACGACGCTGCCGCCCAGATCGCTCGAGAAGAAGCTCAGATACGCCCCGTCCGGAGACCAATCGTTCACTGAAGCGACGCCGCCCAGCGCGTACAGCACTTCTTCCGCGCCGGTCCCATCCGCCGGTTTCCGGCAGATCTGGAAACTTCCTCCCCGCAAAGCCGCATACGCGATCTGGCGGCCATCCGGAGACCACGCCGGCGAGTTGGCGAATTCCCGCGATTTGCCGGCTGTGATTTGGACGCTATTTCCCGTAGCGGCGTCCATGATCCAAAGGTCTTGGTTCTCCTTCTCGAGGTCGGCCTTGGAGATCGCGATTCGCGTGCCGTCGGGCGAAAAGATCGCCTGGCCGTACATGCCGCGTGGTCCCACCGTGTTCAGTTGCTTGCCCTCGCGGTCGAATAGCGTCAGCGTGCGAGCGTTCAATGCGAAAGCTTGCGCGATGTTCTTCGCCTTTGCATCGTCCTTCGCCTTGTTCTTACCGTCCTGGGGAGCCGGGCCCGGCGCCGGAGCCTGAGCCAGAAGCAAGACGGAGCCAAGAGCTGCCGCCATCGTAACGATCGCGTTTCTATAAGACTCTTTCACGGGAACCTCCTTGGGCAGACAGAGAAATCCTAGAGCAAGCGGACTCGCGGACGCACAGGCGCTCGCCGCTAAGTCTTCAACAATTCTGCGGGCAGGCCGACACGACCTTCCCATCCGGCAAAGTGAGAACGCGCAGAAGTCCCGAAGTGGAGTGGTCCCTTGCCCGGCTCACCTCCACGGTTACGGACTTTCCGCTGGCGCCTTCAAAATCGCCTTTGCCGATATCGCGGGTTCGGAAGAAGCTGGGCGGCGGCCCCTCCACGGCCCAAGACTCCATTTGTCCCTGAGCGTTCTTCCCTTCCACGAAAAACTGAATATGAGGGTTCCTCCAGTCGAGCTTCGTAAATGTGCCGGTGAACGTAACGCGATCGTTCAGGTCGAACAACGCCGTCATGTTGTGATGCGGCCAAGCCGTATTCGCCGTCAGCACGATGCCGAGGGCGATAAAGGCACCGATTTTCCGATTCATCTTCACCCGGGGACCTCCTTGCCGGTTTCAGACGCGCTTTGGGCGCGCGATGTTCCCTAAAAAAACGCGCTTCAACGGAATTACTTCGGCCCGGGGTGGCGGTTACTGAAGCCAGGCGGGATGCACGCGCCGCGTCCTTAGCGCTTTGCGTCAAGGCGCCAGCTCCGCAGCCTAGGCACACGCCAAGAAAGTCGTCCGGCTCAAGCAGTGGACAACACGCCAGAATTTGCTCCGCTCGAAAGGCATTCGAGGCCGAACAGCCAGTCCGGGGCTAAAGCCTTTGCTTGAGGCGCGCTTAGCGGCACGGCTTGAAGCCGTGCCCTGATACGAGCCCAATCAGTCGCGCGCCCCTCCTCGCGTTAGAATCGAGCTTTACCATGCACTTTCTGGAAGAAAGCCTCATTGAACTCATCACGCAAACCGCCACCAATCTCCCGCCCGACGTCCGCCAGGCGATGGGATGGGCGATCGAAAGCGAAGCGCCGGGCACGCAGGCGGCGCAGGCTCTCGGCATCATCGCCAACAACATCGACATGGCCGCGCAGGACGAAGGGCCGATCTGCCAGGACACCGGCATGCCGACCTTCGACGTTCATACCCCGGTGGGCGTCAATCAGATTGCGATCCGCAAAGCTATCCGCTATGCGGTCGCCGAAGCGACGCGGCGAGGAAAGCTTCGGCCCAATTCGGTCGATTCGCTGACCGGCAAAAATTCAGGCGATAACGTGAGCGCCGAAACCCCCATTATTCATTTCGAACAGTGGGAAAAAGACGAGATCGAGGTCAAGCTGATCCTCAAAGGCGGCGGCTGCGAAAACAAGAACGTGCAATATGCTTTGCCCTGCGAGCTGGACCATTTGGGCAAGGCCTGGCGCGATCTGGAAGGCGTTCGCAAATGCGTCCTGCATGCCGTCTGGCAGGCGCAGGGACAAGGCTGCGCTCCCGGCGCGGTGGGCGTTTGCATCGGAAGCGACCGCGCCCACGGCTACCTGCTCGCGAAGTATCAATTGTTCCGCGCTCTGGACGATACGAATCCGGTTGCCGAGCTGGCTAACCTCGAAGCGGAAGTCGTGGAGGAAGCGAATCGTTTGGGCATCGGCGCCATGGGCTTTGGCGGCAAGGCTTCCCTAATCGGATGCAAAATCGCCGCTGCGAACCGTCTGCCCGCGAGCTTCTTCGTCTCGGTGGCGTACGAGTGCTGGGCCTTCCGGCGGCTGGGAGTGCGGTTGGATGCGCAAACCGGAGCGATTACGCAGTGGCTCTACCGCGATCCGGCGCTGCCGTTGGAGAAAATGGCGAAGGGCGAAGGGTTTCCGCTCACCGGGCGCGAGGTGGTGCTGCGCGCCCCTCTAACCGAGGACCAAGTGAGGTCTTTGAAAGCGGGCGACGTGGTCCTCGTCAGCGGCGAGATGTTCACCGGCCGCGACGCCGTACACGCGCACCTCATGAAGAATCCGCCACCCGTGGATCTGCGCGGGTCTGTGCTGTATCACTGCGGTCCGGTGATGCTGAAACAGGGCGAAACGTGGTCTGTGAAGGCCGCAGGTCCGACCACCAGCAGCCGCGAGGAGCCTTATCAGGCCGACATCATTCGCAACTACGGGGTCCGGGCCGTGATCGGCAAGGGAGGCATGGGAGCGAAGACGCTGGCCGCGATGAAGGAATGCGGCGCGGTTTATCTCAACGCCATCGGCGGCGCGGCGCAATATTATGCTCGAAAAATCGAAGGCGTGCGCGGCGTGCATCTTCTCGAATTCGGAATCCCCGAGGCGATGTGGCACTTAAACGTGCGCGATTTCGTGGCTATCGTGACGATGGACGCGCACGGCAACAGCTTGCACGCGGGCGTGGAGCGGGCTAGCGGGGAGAGGCTAGGGGAGTTGCAGGAGGCTTAATCTCTCGCAAAGCTCGCTAAGCTCGCAAAGAAACCTTGCCGAGCGTTGGGCTTTGCGGGATATTTATTCTCGCTGGGCCACTGTGAAATGGCTTAGCGTGTCGGCGTAGGAAGCGATGCCCTTAAATAGCGCGTCGGCGATCTTCTGGCGATGCGCCGGGTTTCGCAACAGAGCTTCGTCGCTCGAATTCGTGAGAAATCCGATTTCGGCCAGCACGCTGGGCATGGACGCTCCGATCAGCACTACGAAGGGAGCTTTCTTCACTCCGCGGTTCCTTGCCGCGGAATTAGTCTTGGCCGAGATGGAGAACAGCGCGCTCTGAATCCGTGTCGCGAATTCCCTGGATTCGTCGATTTTGTCCTTCACGGCGATCTTCTGAAGTACTTGCTGTAAATCGAAAATCGAGCTTTGAGCGGTGGCGTTTTCCCGCGCCGCCACATCCAGCGCGGTTTGGGAAGTCGTAAAGTTCAAATAATACGACTCCACTCCCGAAACGCTCCGTACAGGCGATGAGTTGGCGTGAATGGAAAGGAACAAATCCGCCTTGTGCTCATTGGCGATGCGCGTGCGATCTTCCAGCGGAATGAACGTGTCGTCGTTGCGGGTATAGACGACCTCAGTGGAAAGGCGCTGCTCCAATAGCGCGCCCAGACGCTTGGCAATGTCCAGAACCACCTCTTTTTCAGTGAGGCCCGTCGGGCCGTGCGTCCCCTCGTCGTGCCCGCCGTGGCCGGGATCGATGACTACGCGCCCCAGCTTGAGGCCGAGCACGCGCGTTAACGACTCCTCTCCATTGGCGTTATGTTTAGCGGGCAGGGCTCGCGATGGGGTTGCCGGCTTGGGCGCCGGCGCTTTACCATCCGTGGCGGCGACTACCGGGAACGGAGGAAGGCTCACGCGAAGAGCGCCGCTGGATAAAGGCGCGCGTCCCGGAGCTGACGCCGCCGAGGGAAGCGGCGCAAGCACTGGAGATTTCCGGTCAAAGGCGGTAGCCGGATCGGCCGCGGGCGGTTCGAATTTTCGCGGCGCCGGTTTCGCTTCCAGCGCGGAACCCGTCACCACAGCGCTGCCGCTCACGCTTGGCGTGACGGGGGGCGATGGCGAATCCTTCAGCCGAAGCTCCACGATCAGCCGGTAAGGGGCCGAAAGCTCGGACGCGGTGAATTGAACCGGCGGATCGTGCTCCTCCATATCGAGAACAATGCGCGTTACTCCTGGTACGGTTTCGGCGACTCGGATCTGCTTCAGCAAGGAATCGCCCACGGAAATCACCTGAAGCTTCCGGTCCGGCGCTTGCGGGCGCGCGCCTTCGATATCGAAGAAGATGCGGTCAGGAGTGGAAATACGATCGTAATGGTATTTGAAATCGGCGCTCACTTCGACCGCCACGCGCGTGACTTCGCCTAAGGACCAGAAGCGGATCTCTTTCACCTTAGCTGGCGACGCAGCAAAGGAAACGGACGCCGCCGCAAGCAGCGCAACCGATTGAGCAGACCGGCGCGTGCGTTTACGGCGCAGCTTGGAGGTGCAATCTGCCATCTTTATCGACAAACTGCTCGACACGTGAATACCTTTCCTGCTCCGCGGGGGGATCCGTCTTGGCGGATGGCGGACCCTCGGCCGCCGAATCCACGAGCGTGGCCGCCTTCGCGGCGTCGTATTTCTGACCCACCTTTTCCACGTATTTCCGCGTTTCCGGATACGGAGGAATCGTTTTATATTTTTCGACGGCCCCCGGTCCGGCATTATACGCCGCTAAGGCCAAGCGATCGTCTTTATAAAGATCCTGTAAATACTTTAAATATTTTACGCCAGCCTCTATATTTTCGCCGGGATCGAAGGTATTGCTCACGCCCAGCATGCGGGCCGTGGGCGGCGTAAGCTGCATCAGACCCTCGGCACCTTTGGGCGAGATGGCTTGGGGATCGTAATTACTCTCAACTTGAATCACAGAATGAACCAACAGGGGATCCACTCCGTGAGCCCGAGAGGTTTGGTCTACCAAACGAGCGATGGCGGGCGGCGCGGTTTTGATGGGCGCTTTCGCCGCGGGCCGCGTTGGCGCCTGCTCCCGGCGGACCAGCCTCCCGGTGCTTCGGTCCACGCGCACCACGAACGTCTTCCGAGCGGACACAGACGGCGCAGGGGCCAACGCACCGCTTTCGGCGGACATTGCTGCCGACGCGCCGCCGTTGGCGGCGCTTAGGGGGGAGGCGGCCAAAATCATAAGCGCGAGTATGAAACAAATATACACTTTTCTGTTTGGCCAGGGGAACCTGTCGCCCGACGCAATTGTTAACATCTTCTCATGGAAGGCGGAGGCCGGACCGGCGCAACTCAGGCTGCCGGATTCGTGCTTGTGGGAGGGCGCAGCAGCCGCATGGGGCGCGACAAGGCTCTCTTGCCGGCTGGATCGGACGCTGGCGGAACAAATTGCCCATTCTGTCCGGCAAGCCGCCGGGAACGTTACCCTCATCGGCGACCCGGAAAAATACGCTTCGCTCGGCCTGCCTGTCATCGCCGATGCAGTGAAGGGACGCGGCCCCATGGGGGGAATCTACACCGCGCTGCTTCATTCCAAAGAAGACTGGAATCTTGTCGTTGCCTGCGACATGCCCGGTCTCGCGCCGGATTTTCTGCGCGCCCTGATTCAAGCGGCGACTCAGGCTGCCGGGCTGTCGCCCCAAAGTTGCCTGGTTTGCGAAGGCCCTGGCGGAATCGAGCCTCTTTGCGCGGTCTATCATCGCCGGCTGCTCCCGGCGCTGGAGTCCGCATTGGAGTATAAGCAACTAAAAATGAAAGACTTTGTGCTCCAACAAAACCCCGGGCGGTGGCCCGTCGCCGACGCTTCGGCTCTGCGCAACGTCAATACGCCAGAAGAGTGGCGACAGGAGGTCGCATGAACGTCGAGCGCGACAGTTCTTCCCATTACATCGAGTTCGCGCATGTCTATAAGACGTTTGACACCCCCGTTTTAGCCGACGTCAGTTTTCACGTCGACGTGGGGCACACCTTGGCCATTATCGGGCGAAGCGGCGTGGGAAAATCGGTCACCCTAGGCCACATCATGGGCTTTCTCAAACCGGATCAGGGCCGCGTTTACGTGGCGTATACAGACGTTACAGATGCGCCCGAATCCGAACTCCGGCGCATTCGCAAGAAGGTAACCATGGTCTTTCAATCCGGCGCACTGTTTGACTCGCTGACCGTCCGCGAAAACATCCTTTTTTCGCTAGAGCTCCGCGACGACTACGACGAGGCGAATAAGGAGGATGTGGTGGACGGTCTGCTGAAAATTGTGGACCTTTCCGAATACC
>DASQJB010000060.1:0-5855 GCA_035631295.1 Bryobacteraceae bacterium
GTTTTTGTTCAGACGCTCACGCAGAAGTTGATGATCTATGCGCTCGGCCGAGGCCTTACCTACGCCGATATGCCGATTGTCCGCCGTATTGTGCGGGAATCGGACGGCTACCGGTTGAAGAATTTGATCGAGGGGATCGTCCGGAGCGAACCTTTCCGGATGCGCATGAAGGCGCCCGGCGACGCTGGCATCGCCGAGAATAGCGCAGCTCCCAACCGCCGTGGCCTACAGAGAGTACAGTAGGGAGGTAAAAGGAATGTTCCTTACCAAGAAATCCATCCCGCGCCGCACAATCCTCCGAGGAATGGGCGCCGCCGTCGCTTTGCCCCTGCTGGACGCGATGACCCCCGCGGCCTCTGCGGATGCTGCGTCCGCCAATCCGCGCCGCGTCGGGTTCATTTATATTCCGCATGGCGCGGATATGGGATCCTGGACGCCACAGGTGGGGGGCGGCAAGCTTACGCTCTCGCCCACGCTTCAGCCTCTGGCGCCCTACAAGAATCGGCTCACGGTTATCACGAATCTCAAGCGCGCTGGTACGGTCCAGGAAATGCACGCCGCGGCTGCATCGGGTTGGCTCAGCGGAGCGATTCCCAAGGCCACCGAAGGCGAGGACTACGAGGTCGGCACGACCATCGATCAAGTGCTGGCGCGTAAGATAGGCGGCGCAACACCTCTTCCCTCCATCGAGTTTGCGACTGAGGACTTCACAGGGTATGTAGGCGGTTGCACGCCTGGCTTTAGCTGTACTTATATGAATACGATCTCCTGGTCGAGCCCCACCACTCCGCTCCCCATGGAGATCAACCCACGGACCGCTTTCGAGCGTTTGTTCGGCGACGGGGGATCGGAGAGCCAGAGGCTGCATCAACTTCAGGCAGACCGCAGCATTCTCGATTCTGTCCTGGGTGAAGCCAGGAGCTTGCAAGGCAAGCTGGGCCAGTCCGACCGCACTCGTGTCGGCGACTATCTCGACAATATTCGCGAAATCGAGCGGCGCATCCAGCACGCCGAGGCACAACCCTCGAGCGACCTACATTTAATGGACAAGCCGCTGGGCATCCCGGATTCCTTCGAAGAACACACCGCGCTCATGTTCGATTTGCTAGCCATGGTTTATCAGGCCGACCTCGCGCGCGTGTTCACTTTTATGATGTCGCGCGAGGCGAGCCAACGGACCTTCCCACAGATCGAAGTGTCGGACCCGTGGCACGTGGTCTCTCACCATGGCAACCAGCCGGAAAAGGTGGCGCGCGCGGCCAAGGTGAACGTGCTGTGCATAGGGATGCTTGCGAAATTCATTCAGAGGTTAACCACTACGCCCGACGGCGATGGAAGCCTGCTGGATCACACGCTGTTGTTCTATGGAAGCGGCATGGGGAACTCGAATTCCCACGCGACGGATCCTCTGCCGATGCTGGCCTTCGGAGGCGGGCCGAAGGGCGACCGTCATTTGGTGCTGCCCGAAAAAACCGAGATCGGCAATCTGTGGCTTGGTCTCGCACATCGTTACGACGAGCAGCTCGACCGGTTCGGCAAGAGCACGGGAATCGTCGAGCTGTAGCTCGCGGAGGAGATTCGATCCAATGGCCGGATGGCGATACTTCGCTGTGCTTGCGCTCGCGGGCGCCGTCGCGTCCTTGTGGGCTGCAACTCCAGAACCAGAGATCATTCGCGCAGTGAGATCGGGCGATAGAGGCGCCGCGGAGCGCCTGATCGCAAACAAGACAGATGTGAATGCCGCGCAGCCGGACGGAACTTCAGCGCTCCATTGGGCCGTACAGGCGAATAATTTCGCCCTGGCGAACCGTCTGATTCAGGCTGGCGCGAACGTGAACTCATCCAGCCGCTACGGAGTCACGCCGCTGTCGCTGGCGGCAACCGCTGGAAATCCCAAGATCCTGGAACTATTATTCAAAGCCGGCGCGAAGTCCGCTCAGGCGGAATCGCCGCTTCGAGACGGCCAGACGCTTTTGATGCTCGCGGCCAAAGCCGGGGACGCGGCTGCCGTGAATCTCCTAATCGAGAATGGCGCGAACGTCAACGCCGCCGAAACCCGCACCGGCACAACGGCGATCATGTGGGCCGCGATCGCGAACCGGCCCAGCGTGATCAAGACCCTTGCCGAAGCGGGCGCGGACGTGAACCGGAAGTCGGCGCGCAGCACCTTTCCTCACACAGGGCAGGCCGTTCTCGCGGAGGCTGTCGAGGAAGGCGTCTCCTATGTCGGACAGACGCCTCTGCCGAAAGGCGGCTGGACTCCGTTGATGTACGCCGCACGCGATGGTTCGCTCGAAGCCGTTCGGGCGCTGCTCGAATTCAAAGCAGATCTGAACCTGACAGAGCCGGATGGAACATCGGCGCTTCTCTTTGCGATGATCAACGGGCACTACGGTGTTGCGGAGGAACTGGTAAACGCAGGCGCCGATGTTAATCTCGCCGACCGGACAGGCATGACGCCTCTGTACGCCGCCATGGACATGCATACCATGCCTGCTTCTTACGGCCGTCCCGCTCCGAACCCGCGCGTAATCGCCGGCAGCGTCGATGCCGCGCGGATGCTGCTCGCGCACGGGGCGGACCCGAATGGGCGCCTCAAGAGTCCGATTCTCAAGCGCGTCTATAATGCGGGCGATCCTTTACTGGGAGAAGGCGCCACAGCATACATGCGCGCGGCCCGCGGCGGCGATCCCACTATGATGCAGGTCTTGCTAGACGCTGGAGCCGATCCTCGGCTCAACCAGAAGAATGGCAACAGCCCATTGATGCTCGCCATCCGTTTTCTCTCTTCGGGCGGAGGATTGAATCCGTTCGAGGTGAATGGGCAGCGCGCGATGGAAGCCATCAACCTCAGCCTCAGGCATGGCGCGGACATCAACGCCAAGAACTCGCGCGGGGAATCGGCGCTGCATCTCGCATTGGATTACCCAAACGTGCTCACTCTGCTGGCCGACCATGGCGCCGATCTCGGAATCACCGACCGCCAGGGCCGCACAGTTCTGGACGCAGCCCTCGCGGCCGTCAAGCCGAATCAGGAGACAATCGAGCTATTGCGGAAGCTGAACGCTCCTGTTTCCCGGCGAGCCGAGCGCGCCAATGAAAACGCCGTTAGTCCTGCCCCTGGCCCGCAAGAGTGACTTCCGGCTCCCTAGGAAGGCCTGATTCAGCGCTGCGTAAACCCGCTGTTACTTCACGGCCGATAAGCCCTCGCTCAATTCGATGAGCGTGCCGAAGGGGTCCTGGAACACGGCAAACGCAGCGTTCATCCCACTCGCTTTGCGGTACGGGCTGTCGAACTTGATCCCCGCGTCTTCCAATTTCTTAGCGAAAGCTTCCAACCCCACTACCTCCAAGCCGATCCGATCGAATGCTCTGCCCTTCGTAGGCGCGACGGTCCCCTTCGCTTGCTCGAATACGATGCTGGAGCCCGGAATATCGGCGACGGTCTCATTTCCGCGCTTCACCAACTCCGCGCCCATATACTTCGCATACCAAGCCTGCGCCTGAGCCACGTTCGGCACCACCATTTTGATTGTGTCCGCCGCGATCGGCGCGGCTAACGACTTGTCTTCCGTAATTCTGACTTTGATTTTGTCGGGCGACATTAGGTGCACTTCCGTCGCCGTTCCGTCCGGCAACGGTTTAATTCCGGACTCCGCCCATTTTGCGAGCGACGCTTTCAGATCGTTCACCGAAAAGCCGATGAAATCCAGCGACGACCCTTCCGATCCGCCCAGTTCCGCCGGAGGCGCAGGATTCGGAGCGGCTTTCCCTTGCCCCTGCCCTCCACCCACGGTGAGCAACAGCACACCGGGGAATTTGATCAAATTCAATCGGCCGCCGAACTGCACCGGTTGCCCGCCCAACGCTTGCCAGAACTTGTTCGCCGCCTCTGCGTCTTTAGAACGCAAAACGTCGTGGCCCGCAGAGACGCCGGCTTTGTTGGGAGCGGGAAGCTGCGCCATTGTGGGCAGCGCAGCGAGAAACAGAAACGAGAGCCATCGTGTTTGCATACGGGGTTGGTGTTATGTGCCCCGCCGATCATATCACGCGTTACAGTCGGCCACGCGTTATAAGAAAGCTAAGGTGAGGAATGTTGCAATGCCGAGGTTTTGCTGCTCAGGCGTGTGACGGTCCGAAGCCGCTCGCGCCTTGTGGACGAGTTTTTTTGCTGACTCCGCGAGATTTCTAATCTCTTCGAATTTTTGGGCGTCTTGAACATCCCGATGCGCCTGCTTTAGCGTTTGGATCGTGCCGCTGTAATCCCATTCGGCCACGGAGCGGAGCTGAAGCCAGGAACCTGTTCAGAAACCTGTTCAACTAGCGCCACACTGGGCTCAATTTCTGAAGCAAACGATTCACGGTGGACTGTATTTTCAGCTATTTGCGATGACCGGAATGTTTCGTAATCAGCAGGTCGCCGGTCAAGCCCGGCGGGTGGCTCCAGTTTTTCAATCGCCCAGGTGCTCATCGCAAAGCGTCATCGCAAAGCCACGTACCGCTTACGCTCAAAAACTGTATTGAACCTCAAGCCGCAAATACCGCGGGGCCTCGATGGCGACAGGCAGCCGCTGGTTGAACGTTGGCCCGCTTACGTCATTTTCTTGCACACGATTGCTTGCGTTACTCACGTTGAGCACATCCAGAATCAACCGCAGGTTTCCATGCGGCGCGTGGATCGCGCGGCTTAGGCGAAGGTTCCAATTCAAAACGTATTCCGCCCGGTTCCCGCCTTCGGGACTTCCACGAACAGTGGTCGCCACGAGCAATGGCCCTTGAGGAAGCCCTGTAACTAACAGTCGTCTTCCGAAAACCAGTCCGTCGAGGTAGTTGACCGCGTTCACCAGCGTGGCGCCGCCGAGCACTTTCGGAAGCTGGGCGGTGAACTGAAGCTTGCCGACATATGCGCGGTCGAAATAATCGCGGCCTGCCGCATGGATGCTCATATTTGGATCCAGGAAGAGGGCGCCAATCACGCCGGAATCGTTTTCGAGCGCGGTGTTGCCTGGATTCGTTGGCCCATACGACTTCTCCGCTAGAAACGAGGCGTGCATCTGAACGCCACGCCACCGGCTCCCAGTCTCGGCGAGCAAGCCAGTGTTCAGCATGCGCAGATCCGGCGGATTCGTAAGAAGGTAGTGGTCCTTCCCGAACGTCGAAGGGTCTTGAGCGTAGACGGTCAATTGTTGGTCGTCGGGGGTTCCCGGCATTCCATCCGGGCCTGGGTCGAGGACCTCAACAGGCTGATAGGCCTGCATCGGGACGCCTGTATCAATCGCGGCGATTCGATTCTTTTCATCGCGCCGGAACAACCGCACGGCGGCGAAGCTTTGCCGTGGAAGGGAAATCTCCGCTCCGACATTGAACCCGTCCGAGTACGGCCGTTTGAGATGAGAATCGATGCTGGAGTATGCACCGCCGAATGAGCGAAGCAACTGGCCCATTTCGCCCTGCTGGTAGACGCCATCCCCGTCATGATCGATCCACTGATACTCGAGACCGCCGAGACTATTGGGATTCCCAAAGTCGAGATACCGGCCGGCCAAGGTCGCGTACTGGCGGGCATAGCTGCCGCGGAACACGAGGCCCCGCAAGGCTCGAGGAGAAATGGCGAAGCCGGCTCGCGGTGAAACACTCTTCCATGAGATCAAGTCTGCTCTTGAAGGGATTTGACGGACCGGCATATAGGCGCCCGCCGGGCTAGACTGCGCCGGCACGGATCCGCGCAAGAAGTCTCCCGTCAGGCCGAAATCGAAAGCCAACCACGACGCCAGCCTGACTCTGTCTTGTGCGTACCCGGAAACAGATTGAATCCTTTCGCGGCTGTCGAGGGGCGTATTCAGCGCAACGATGAA
>DASQJB010000061.1:0-3620 GCA_035631295.1 Bryobacteraceae bacterium
GCAATCCCAACGAATCCCGCGGTGACCGGAACATCGATGCGTTCATCAATACATCGTGCTTTGCGCCCGCCCAAAAAGGCAGCATCGGCCTCGACTCCGGCTACGACCGCCTTCGCGGCCCGGGCCTCGAGAATTGGGACATGAGCCTGTTCAAGAACGTCTCCATCAAGGAGAGGGCGCATATCCAGCTTCGCCTGGAAGCTTTCAACGCCTTCAATCACACTGAGTGGGGCCCTTCCGGCGGCAGTAACGGTATCAATAGCAGCATCACCTTTAACTCGGCTGGCAAGATCATCAATCTGCCAACACAGCTTGGCGGGACGGGCGGACGGCTGGGCTTCGGCGCTGAAAACGCCATCCGCGCCGCCAGGATCTTGCAGATCGGCGCGAAGTTCTATTTTTAGGTCCCGCTCGCTCGGGCTCGCTTTGCGATATTGTCGAAGAGGCATGCGACTCGAAATTTCACTCTTGAGGAAGTCACCGCCGCGGCTCATTGGAATTCGAGGGTCGCGCAGACCTGCTCGGTCACGACGCCATCGCACGCCGCATAAATCCGGACGATGCATACCGCGCTGCGGCCGCCCATAGTTGTTCGCAGGCGTGGGCAAGCTACACAACCGCTCCCTCACGGTCGCGGCTCGGAATGGACGACGAATTACAGAGCCGCGACCGTGAGGGAGCGGTCACGACGAGTTCTGGCGCGGCGCAGCCGCACACCGACGCCCGTCTCCTCGTGGGCTGTGGTATGGTCTCATAGATGGGCAAGCTTTCCTGGGCGCGGCTCGAGCCCTATTTGCGCTCCCTCCTGCGCATCATGGCGGCCTTCACCTTTTCCCAGCACGGCTGGCAGAAGTTCTTCGGATGGTTCGGAGGCATCGGAGGCCAGAGCGTCCCGGCGAATACCATGCTCGGCGCCGCAGGCGTCATCGAGACCATCGGCGGCGCACTCATCATCCTCGGTTTGTTCACGCGCCCCACCGCCTTCATTTTGTCCGGCGAAATGGCCATCGGGTACTTCCGCACCCACGCCCCACGCAGCTTTTGGACCCTTCTGAACGGTGGCGAGATCACCGTTGTCTATTGCTTCCTGTGGCTCTGGTTCAGCGCCGCCGGGGCCGGACCCTGGAGCGTGGATCGCCTCCTGCGCCGAAAGACATGAAATCGTGATCGGTACCGATGTGGCCCATTACCGCATCGTCGCGAAGCTCGGCGAAGGCGGCATGGGCGCCGTTTACAAGGCGTTCGACACGCGCTTGGAGCGCTTCGTCGCCCTCAAGACCATGTCCACCGCGCGCCCGCTCACCGAGCAGCGGCGCTTGCGCCTGATCCGCGAAGCCAAAGCCGCGTCCGCCCTCAATCATCCCAATATCGTCACCATCTACGACGTCCTCACCCATGACGGCCAGTTCTTTATCGCCATGGAGTATGTGGAAGGCTCCACGCTGAAAGAGTTAGCCTCCAACGGCCGCCTCCCGCTCGCCAAGACGCTCGCCTATGCCGTCCAAATCGCCGGAGCCTTGGCCAAGACGCATGCCGCGGGCGTGGTGCATCGCGATCTTAAGCCCTCCAACGTCATGGTCACCGCCGACGGACAGATCAAGCTGCTCGACTTCGGCCTCGCGAAGCTGGCGGAGATCCCCGAAGCCGCCTCCGATGAGACCGCGACGCTGGGTTTGACGCAGGAGGGCATGGCGCTCGGCTCCGTCGGCTACATGTCTCCCGAGCAGGCGGAGGGTCTGCGCGTGGACGCCCGCAGCGATATCTTCAGCTTTGGTCTCGTGCTCTACGAAATGCTCACCGGCCAGCGCGCTTTTCAGCGGGCCAGCAAGCTTTCCACTCTGGCCGCACCCGCCGGAGCTGGAAACCTTACTCGACCGCTGCCTCCATAAGAAACCCGAAAGACGTTTTCAAACTAGCCGGAAGTGCGGCAAGCGCTGGAATCGATCGTTTCCCTCGCTCATACTTTCTAGGCATCGGCCGTTTCGCGCATTCCCTCCGCGCCCCGCGCCGAGCGCGGCTCCGCCATTGCCGTTCTTCCTTTCACCAATCTCAGCTCCGATCCCGAACACCAATATTTCAGCGACGGCCTCGCCGAGGAAATCATCACAGCCCTGAGCAACATCCGAAGTTTGCGAGTCACCGCCCGCACCTCCGCGTTCCGTTTCCGCAGCAAGGAATTGGATCTCCAAGAGGTGGGCGAAAAACTACGAGTGGATTACATTCTCCTCGGGAGCGTCCGCCGCGCCGGCAACCGCCTGCGCGTGACCGTGCAGCTCGTGGACCCGAAGCACGAATACTGCGTTTGGTCGGAGCGCTGCGACCGGACCTTGGACGACGTCTTTCTGATTCAAGACGAGATCTCAAGCGACGTGGTGGAAGCGCTAAAGCATCAGATTTCGGGGATCTCGGACAGCGGCGAGACGGCGTGGGAGCAGCGGAAAGAACGCCAAGCCAAAGACGTCCACGTCCACGAGGACTACCTTCGGGGACGCTACTGCCTGGCTCGGCGCTCCCGGGAGAGTCTGCGTCAGGGCATCGCCTTCTTCAGCGCGGCGCTCGAAAAGGATCCTACGCATGCGCTTTCCTAAGTCGGCTTGGCGGATTGCTACAACCTGCTTGGCTATTACAACGAGCGCCCGGCGCGAGAAGCCTTTCCGAGGGCGAAAGCGGCGGCCGAGCAAGCCATCGCTCTCAACAGCCGGCTGGGTGAGGCATACGCGTCTCTCGCGTATTCCCTGACTTTTCACGACTGGGACTGGGCCGCCGCGGACAAGGCGTTTCAGCAGGGCGCGCGGCTCTCCCCAGGGTACGTCAGCGTCAAGCACTGGATGACTTGGCTCTACTTTGCCCGCGGCGAATTCGTTGCTGCCTTGACCTGCATTCGCGAGGCTCAACTGGCCGACCCGCTCGCGCCGATTGTAAATTCGCACGTGGGTTTGGCGCTCGCCTACGCGGGCCACACCGACCAAGGCGCCGAACAAATTCTAAAGACGCTGGAATTGGATCCAGACTTCGCGCTCGCTTATTATCATTTGGGAACGATTTATTCCGTCGGCGCACGGCTTGACCGGGCCGTCGAAGCCTTCGAATCCGCGGACCGGAAGTCCGCCGGATCGCTGGGGCCGGGCCGGCTCGCTTGTGCCTACGCATCCGCCGGGCGCCGCAAAGACGCCCTTCGGACTTTGCAACGCATGGAGCAGGGCGGCGTTTATGCCTCGCCACTCGAACTTGCGTACGTGCATGCCGGCTTAGGCGATGTGGATTCTGCGTTTCGTCTCTTACAGCACGCCGTTGAAGATCGCTCCGCCGATCTGGTGCGGTTCAGACTTCATCCCTGGCCGGCGAGCCTGCGGCGAGACCCGCGCTTCGAAGCCCTCGCCGGACGAATCGGGCTACCGGCTGCCTCCGCGCAGGGCTGATTTCCCGACGCAGCCGGTAAGCCCGCTCGCGGCCCTTCTATCCTCTTGCGCTCCGCCGAGGCTCCCGATGATGTTTCTGAGCGTCGATCATCCTCGGCTCCTCCGTTGATTTATAGTTTGGCCGTTTGGCTCGCGCTGGACCGCTCGAACCGTTGGCGGAATGATGGCGTCGCCTCCGGAGAGGATGCATCAATTTTTTTT
>DASQJB010000062.1:0-17182 GCA_035631295.1 Bryobacteraceae bacterium
TGTGCGATATTTTCTCAGTCTAGTTCTTTCGTTTTCGCTTTCTGCCGCGAGCGTAGATGGCATCAAAATTCACTCTTCCATCAGCGGTAACGGCCCGAAGACCGTAATCCTGGTGCACGGCTACACTTGTGACGAAACCACATGGTCGGAACCAGTGCCGGCCTAGAAAAGCAATATCGCGTGGTCACTTTGGATCTGCCCGGACACGGAAAAAGCGATTCCCCCCAAGACGGCAAGTTTTCCATGGACCTCTTCGCCCGCGCTATCTAGGCTGTGCGCGCGGAGGTTAGAACCGACCACATTGTCTTGGTTGGGCATAGCATGGGCACGCCCGCGGTGCTGCGCTACGCGCACCTTTATCCGGCGCACACGGCGCTAGTGTTTGTCGACGGCCTCATGCCGGCGCCGTCGGCGCGGGCAGCAGAGGTTGCTGGTGCTGGAGCTGCCATGGCCGGACCCAATGGCCGTGTAGCCCGCGAGGCCATGGTCCGCAGCTTTTTCGTCGCAAGCACGACGCCCGCGGTCCAGACCAAGGTACTTTATGATGCTAGGCGCTCCCGAGGCGACCGCCGTAGGCGCGATGAGCGCGACGTTCGAGCAGACCCTCGAAATCCCGATCGTTCCGATCTTGGGGATTTACGCCGGCCCGTCGCGCATCGCCACCCGCGAATCCGTGCTGAAGTATTTTCCCAAGGCTGAATACACCGCGATTCCGGATACGGGCCATTTCCTGATGTTGGAAAAGCCGGAAGAGTTCAACCGCCTGCTGCTGGCTTTCCTCTCTAGGCAGGAATACTAAATCTTATTGGGACCACTGGAGCCGATCCTCGAACACAAATGCGGCGTCATGTTCAACGTGGGAAAGAGTCGCTTACGCACGTTCGCGCATCCCATGCGAACCCGCCATTTGGTATTGTTGCGTTATGAAACTTCAGCGTTTCGCCGTGGCGTTTTTGGCGCTGGTTGCCGTAGCCATCGCCCAGCCGGTTAACCAGTCTGTCGCCGGAAAGTGGGACGCAACCATCAAAATCAACGGCGTTGAAACGCCGTTCCCGTTGGAGATTTCCGGCTCCGGCGACAACGTCACTGCGTCGTTCTTCAACGGCGATGATCGATATCCCTCCACTGAAGGACGGTTCGAGAATGGACGGCTCGTCCTGAGGTGGGCTTACTACGAAGCAACGTTGGAAGCGAGGCTCCAAGATGGCGCGCTAGAAGGCCAGTACGCCGGCACACGGCGCATGAAGGGTCCGTTTAAGATCCGCGCCACACCCGCGTCGGCGACGAAGGCATCCGCCGCAGGCAGCGCTCCCAATATAGACGGTCTGTGGGAGATCCCGAACAAGAGCGGTAAGGGCGAACTGGCTTGGCGCTTCGTCATACAGCAGACCGGCGCGAACGCGGTAGCAACGATCCTGCGCGTAGACGGTGACACCGGGACGATCAGCGGCGCCTTTCAGGGCGATAAGTTCGTGCTCAGCCACTTCGACGGGGCGCGAGCGCATCTTCTGCAAATCACGCCAGCGGCCGACGGCACACTGGACATTCTGCAGGATGCCAATACGAAGATGACGGCGTATCGGCCGGCAGCGGCCCGGGCCAAGGGGCTTCCCGAGCCCACCGACCCCAATTTGCACACCACCATGAAAGATGCCAGTGAGCCGTTTCGGTTTAGCTTCCCGGACCTGAATGGACGTGTGGTATCCAACACAGACGCCCGCTTCCAGGGGAAGGTGCTGCTGATAGAAATCACCGGCAGTTGGTGCCCAAATTGTCATGACGAAGCTCCGTTTCTGGCAGAGATGTACCGAAAGTACGGCGGGCAGGGACTGGAAATTGTGTCGCTCTCGTTCGAGGAGGCCGATCAGCTCACGAACCCTACGCGGTTGCGCGCCTTTGTGAAGAAGTACGGGCTGGAGTTCCCGGTGCTGCTATGCGGCGACCCGGACGAGGCCAACGCCAAGCTTTCGCAATTGGCGAACTGGAACACTTGGCCGGCCACGCTTTTCGTTGATCGCAAAGGCCGGGTGCGAGGCATTCACGCCGGCTTTCCGAGTTCCGGCAGCGGTGACCTATTCCGCGAGGCGGAAGGCCAGTTCAAAGCCGAAGTAGGGCGACTGCTGGCGGAGAACTAACCTAATTATCCAGTGGATCGGATTCCTTTGAGAGGAGGTTCAAGCCCTCTCATCCGCACCAATGAGTTCCAACGCCGCGCGCTTTTCCAATGCAAAGATTGTAAGCCGGAGCCCGCAAGCCTTCATCGCATTCCATGGGGGCCTGGGAATCGCTCTTCGTGTGCGGGATCATAGAGGAGAGGGGCCACCAATATGACGGATTGGGTCGGAGGGAGAATCCGGCATGGATTGCCGGTGCTTTTCGCGTTCGTTACTGGGTTCACAATCCAGACTACGGGAAACGCCGAGATCAGCTTGCTCCCCGGCATGCCTCGGGTGGTCGATCCCAACAATATTTATTCGGAGACTCGGCCCGGGAATCTTGCCCCGGCGGTGAGGGGCTTCCCCAACCTTATTTATGTCCCTAATAGCGGCAGCAACACCGTAGACGTGATCGACCCCCGAACCTTCAAGATCGTCAACCACTTCAAAGTCGGGCGCCAGCCTCAACACGTCACTCCGTCTTATGATTTGAAGACGCTCTGGGCATTGAACGATCTTAGCGATAGCTTGACTAAAATCGATCCCGCGACTGGCCAGGAGGTAGAGACCGTACGCGTTAAAGATCCGTACAACATGTATTACACTCCCGACGGCAAATACGCCATCGTGGTGGCCGAGCGCGTTCATCGGCTGGATTTTCGCGATCCCGCCACCATGGCGCTTGTTGATTCCGTCCCTGTCCCTTGCCGGGGGGTAGACCACCTCGACTTCTCAGCGGACGGGCGTTATCTGATCGCTAGCTGCGAGTTTTCTGGAACGCTGGTTAAGTTGGATGTCGCCAAGAGAACCGTGGTTGGCGCGCTGGCGCTGCGGGGGAGCGGCTCCGGCGAAATTACGCACGAGCACACCGTTACTACGAATGCCATGGCGAGCCTGGGAAGGAGGCAAGCCCATGAGCGAACTCACGCCCCTAGCGGCAGCATGCCGCAAGATGTGAGAATTTCTCCCGACGGTAAGGTCTTTTACGTCGCGGACATGGCAGCCAACGGGGTACACGTCATCGACGGCGACAGGTTTGTTAGTATTGGCTTTATTCCCACGGGGCGCGGGGCTCACGGCCTGTATTTCAGCCGCGACTCCAAGCTCCTGTACTGCTCCAACCGGGGTGAGGGCTCCATTTCAGTGATCAACGTCGCGGAGCGCAAGGTCACCCAGAATTGGATCATCCCCGGAGGCGGCAGCCCCGATATGGGGGGAGTTTCCGCCGATGGAAAGGTTCTTTGGCTGTCGGGCAGGTACAACAGCGAGGTTTACGCATTCGATACAACGGATGGACGGTTACTCGCGCGTATCCGCGTCGGCAAGGGACCGCACGGCTTGTGCGTTTATCCCCAGCCCGGCCGCTATTCGCTGGGACACACGGGCATCCTTCGTTGAAATTCTCGATCTCGAGGATTCTTCCAGTCGCCCTTCGCGAATCCGGCGCAGATAAAGAAACTCTCTCCACTACCTTCACATCTAATTTATAGACGGAGGTTGGTAGCTCCCTCAGGTTCGCAGCCCGGAGTGCAGGGGGCAACCTCCAACGAGCGCCCTAAAGTCGATGAACCCTTCGCAAGTTGACACGTCGGAGTGGTGGAAGCTCTTTGCGTCAAAGGGTCTGTCAAGGGCATGGATCATCCGCCGGCAGCGGCGGATCCTCGCAGCGCTGGCGTTCATTTTAGTTACGATCGCTGCCGTCATTGAGGTGCGCTCCGCTCCCATCGAATCGCGCCTGTTCGCGAACATTGATCGGCGGCTGAGGTTCCGGGTGGAACCGGGTCCGGCTTCCGGCCTGGAACGGTCCGCAACTGGTCCTTACGACGAGCGGCTCGGATTCTCGAGTCTGGCGGATTTTGCAACCCGGCTGAAACAGAACGGATATGCCATAACAGCCCAGGCGCGCGTTTCCCGGCTGGCGCGCATACTTGCGCGCATCGGTCTCTCCGGAATCTACCACGAAAAGGCTCAGGCGGGGCTGAACATCGAGGACCGGCAGGGAGTTCCGCTATTCGAGAGTCGTTATCCCAACCGGATTTATCCGGAGTTCCGCTCGGTTCCTCCACTGGTTGTGAATACGCTGCTGTTTATTGAGAATCGTAAATTATTAGACACGTCGCACCCCCAGCGGAATCCCGCCATTGAATGGACGCGTCTCGGGAAGGCGACGCTGGATCTGGCGGTACACGCCGTATACCGGAAACACTCGATTATCGGCGGCAGCACTCTGGCGACGCAGCTCGAAAAAATGCGCCACTCCCCCAGTGGGCGGACAGGGTCTGTGACGGAGAAGGTGCGCCAGGTGACGTCTGCGTCTCTGCGCTCTTATCTAGACGGAACCGATACCCGCGAAACGCAACAGCGGATCGTCCTCGACTATCTCAATTCGATACCGTTGGCAGCCACCCCGGCCCAGGGCGAGGTGATCGGACTTGGCGACGGACTCAAGGCCTGGTACGACGCCGATTTTGCCAGGGTCAACACACTTCTATCGGCCGACGAAGCAAGTCTGGACGCGCATGCAAGTCTGGAGCGGGCGCGGGCCTATCGCGAGGTTCTTGCCCTATTTCTCGCGCTTCGGGCGCCGGGCTGGTACCTTGTCCGCCATCCCGACTTCCTTAAGACTCAGACCGAGCGTTATCTCCGTGGGCTGGCCGCAAACGGCGTAATTTCCCCCCACCTGCGGGATCTGGCGTTACGTTCGGATCCGCGGCCGCGGCCGGAACCGGTGAGGGAAGGAACTGCAAACTTCGTTTCGAATAAGGCTCCGGACGCAATTCGCTCGTCGCTGCTCGCGTTGCTCGGTCTAGACAACGCGTATGCGCTCGACCGCTTTGATTTGGACGTCAAAACCACGCTGGATAGGAAAGCGCAAGATTCGGCCACCCAGTTCCTACAGGGCTTGTCGGACCCTGCAAAGGTCGCGGAGGCGAACCTCAACCAGTTTCAATTGCTGGACAGCGGAAATCCTAAATCCGTTATCTACAGCGTCACTTTATATGAGCAAACGGGCGGAGTGAACCAGTTGCGGGTCCAGACCGATAACTTCGACCAGCCGCTTGACATTAACCAGGGGACGAGGCTGCAACTGGGATCGACCGCAAAACTGCGGACGCTCATTCACTACCTTGAGATCGTTGCTTCGTTGCATGACAAATACGCGAGAATGTCCCCCGAACAACTGAAAAAGGCCCCGATTCTGCCCGGCGATAATCTCACCACCTGGGCCATTTCGTATCTTTCCTCGGCTCAGGATAGAGGCCTGGAGCCGATGCTCGAGGCCGCGCTCCAGCGCACGTATTCGGGAAACCCGGGTGAAGCCTTCTTCACCGCGGGCGGGCTGCACTCCTTCGCGAATTTCGAGTCGTCGGAGAACTACCAGCTTTTCACCGTCAGTAACGCGTTCCAGCACTCGGTCAACCTGGCGTTTATCCGGCTGCTGCGGGACATCGAGCATTACTACCGCTACCGCGTGCCGGGCGTCTCTCCAGCCGTGCTTACGGACCCGGACGACCCTCAGCGGGCCAAGTATCTCACTCGCTTCGCTGACTTCGAGGGACGCGAGTTCCTTCAGCGCTTCTACGAAAAGTATCGGGACCAGACGCCAGACCAAGCCCTGAAAACGCTGGTTTCGGGCCTGCCTATCGTCAGTCCGCTGCGGCTCGCGGTGATCTACCGCTCGGTGCGGCCCGAGGATGGACCGGACAAGCTCAACGCCTTCCTTTCCGCACATTTTTCCGCTCAGGAACTGGCAGCAAAGAAATGGAGCGACCTTTACGAGAAGTATGGCCCCGACAAGTTCGATTTGCAGGATCGGGGTTACCTGGCTCGCGTTCATCCGCTGGAATTGTGGCTGCTGAATTACCGCCAGCATCATCCCCAGGCAAGTCTTGCGGAAATCTACGCGAACAGCTCGAATGAGCGCCAGCTCGTGTATCGGTGGCTGTGGAAGCCGAATCATCAGCACGGTCAAGACAAGCGCATCGAGACTCTACTGGAAATAGATTCGTTTGCGGAAATCCACCGCGCGTGGCAGCGGCTCGGCTATCCCTTCGATTCGTTGGTTCCTTCCTACGCAACAGCGATCGGCGTCTCGGGAGACACTCCCGCGGCGCTGGCGAAGCTCGTGGGCATTGTTTTGAACAACGGCGTCCTTTATCCCACCGAGCGCATTCAGCAGCTTCACTTTGGGCTTGGGACGCCGTACGAGACCCTGCTGACGCGCCACCGGGAGCCGGGCGCGCAGGTGCTACGCCCGCAGATTGCTCAGTTGGTGCGGCGTGAGATGCTCGGCGTAGTGCAAAACGGGACGGGCCGCAGGGCTCACGACGGAGTCAAGCTTCCCGACGGCACGGCGCTTCCGATCGGCGGTAAAACCGGCACGGGGGACAACCAGTTCCATATCTACGCGAAAAACGGAGGTTTGATAGCCTCGCACACAGTGAATCGCACCGCGGCTTTCGCCTTCTTTATTGGCGATCGGTTTTTCGGAACGGTGCTGGCGTTCGTCCCCGGGAAGCAAGCGGCAAGCTACAACTTCACGAGCGCGCTGGCGGTGCAGATTCTGAACGATCTCACTCCCTCCTTCCTGCCGGTGATCCAACAGGCGGAGCCGCAGCACTTCACGGTGACTCACCCCTCCCCGGCTCCAAAAGCCGCGGCGCAGCCTCCTCCAGCCCCAACCAAGACACCTACGGCGCCTGCAGTATTCGCTCCGGCTCCAAAAGCTGCGGCGCATCCTCCTTCAGCCTCAATCACGACACCTACAGCGCCTGCGGCGTTCGTTCCGGCTCCAAAAATCGCGGTGCCTCCTCCTTCAGCCCCAACCACGACACCTACGGCGCCTGCGGCGTCCGCTCCAGCTCCAAAAGCGGCGGAGCATCCTCCTTCAGACGAACCCCAGTGAGCTTTCGGACGCGCGCCTCTCGCATCAGAAAGTGGATTCTGTGCGCGGCCAGGGAATACGACATCCCCTCCGTTCGTACGTTAGAAATACAGTTGCGCTCCGCGTCCGTGCGGCCCGGGCGAGGATCCCACGTCAGATAGACGCCCAAGCTGTCCGGAGAAGTTAGACCGGGACGCTCGCCGATCAGCACCACCGCCAGTTGCGCGCCCAGAAGAGCGCCGATTTCGTCTCCTGTCCCGACGCGCCCCTGGAGCACGATCGTGAGCGGCGCTAAGCGCCATCCCTCCTCCCGTAGGGGCGGCAGCAACGATTCCAGCAGCGCAGGCGCGTGGTGGTGCACCGCTGGAGCGGAGAGGCCATCGGCAATCACGATGGCCGCTTCGTAATCGCCTTTCTTCAATAAAGCGCGCGATGTATCGCTCAGCGTTCGTCCGAGATCGGGTCGGCGCAGATACGTTGCGCGGTCCGGGGCCGCGCTGCGCAACAACAAATGAGAAAGTCCTAGCGATCCAGGATCGAGCGGCGCGTGAACGGCGTCGCGGGCGCGCGCGTGGTCCAATTGGAAGCGCAATAGCGCCGAGGTGGGCAGGCTGCAGCCCGTTTGCCCCAATGCCACGCGAGCCGGAGTGAACGATTTCAGGTCAACAGCCATGGCTCTGGGAGCAAGGAGGGGCCGCGGGAAAACCATTCTTCAAATTCCGGAGCCGGCTTCAGCCCCAGCACCGCCCGGAGATACAGCGCGTCGTGAAAACTCGTGCTTTGATAGTGCAGCATCACATCGTCTGCTCCCGGCACGCCCATAATGTAGTTGCAACCCGCCACTCCGAGAAGTGTTAGCAGAGTATCCATGTCGTCTTGATCGGCCTCCGCGTGATTGGTGTAGCAGACGTCGCATCCCATGGGCAGGCCCAGAAGCTTGCCGCAAAAATGATCTTCCAGCCCCGCGCGCAGAATCTGTTTTCCATCGTAAAGATATTCCGGACCAATGAATCCGACCACCGAATTCACCAACAGCGGCCGGTAGCGCCGCGCGACGGCGTAAGCGCGCGCCTCGCAAGTCTGCTGGTCCACGCCGAGATGCGCGTTGGCGGAGAGGGCGCTGCCTTGACCGGTTTCGAAATACATCACCTGGGCTTCGGATTTCCCGGGTCGCTTCAGCTCGCGCGCGGCCTGAGAGGCCTCGTCGAGCAGCGCCAGATTAATCCCGAACGATGAGTTCGCCGCCTCGGTGCCCGCGATCGACTGAAAGATCAGATCTACCGGCGCGCCGCGCTCGAGCGCCTGCATCTGCGTCGTGACGTGCGCGAGCACGCAAGTTTGGGTCGGAATCCGATAGCATTCGCGAATCCGGTCCAGCATGCGGAGCAGAGCTTCCACCGTGCCCACGTTGTCGGTGGCGGGATTCACTCCGATCACCGCGTCGCCGCTGCCATAGGAGAGCCCATCGAGAATGCTGGCGGCGATCCCTCTCAAGTCGTCCGTGGGGTGGTTCGGCTGGAGGCGGGTCGAGATACGCCCCGGCAAGCCGAGCGTACAGCGAAACTTTGTGACCACGCGGCATTTAGCGGCGGCCGACACGAGGTCTTGTAGCCGCATGATTTTCGAAACCGCAGCGGCCATTTCCGGTGTCAAACCGGGCGCGAGCGCGCGCAACATTTCGGTGGTCGCATCGGGCGAAAGCAGCCAATCGCGAAACTCGCCCACTGTCATGTGTGAAACCGGCGCAAACGCGGAAGCATCGTGCGAATCGCAGATGAGACGGGTGACTTCGTCGGTTTCATAGGGGATCACCGGATCGGCCAGAAAGGCCTTCAGGGGAACGTCGGCAAGCTTCATCTGCGCGCGTACCCGCTCCTCGGCGCCGGCCGCCGCCAGGCCGGCGAGTTCGTCGCCGGACCGAGCCGGGGAAGCCTTCGCGAGTAGTTCGCGCAGATTCATGGCAAACCTAAGATTGCCACAAATCCGCGGCGCCACAAATCCCAGGAGTTAAATTAGAAGTATATGTTTGCTGTGCGCGGCGGCGTGATCGCACGACGGGGCGCGCAAAGCTTCCGCAGTATCTATGAAATCATTTGTATTATTTTGCTTAATGGCCGGAATATCCGCTGCCTCCGGTCTGACCGGAAACTGGCTGGCCGCCACGCCCAACGGCGACAGCTCCATGCAGCGGACGTATTTCAATCTCAAACAACAAGGCAACCGCATCACCGGCACGGTTCGATGGACCCTGCACTTCTTTTCCATTACTGAGAGCTCGGGCGGGCCGGAGAATTTCACCATCACCGCAGCCATGCCGCTGAGCTGGGGCCAGCGGCGTGTTACATATCGAGGCAAACTCGAAGGGGACGAACTACATCTAGTGAAGGTTTCCGGATTCGGGCCGGATTCGAAATTGATCGCGCATCGCGTGCTGGAGGGCGAGGGTGCGCTTCCCGCCCGGATTGAGCCTCCGCCTTTGCATCCGGCTCGCGATAACGGTCTCGCGCGAACGCCGCCCATGGGATGGAACAGTTGGAACAAGTTCGCCAACCGCATCGACGACGCGACAGTCCGCGGAATCGCCGACGCCATGGCGAGTAACGGCATGCGGGACGCCGGCTACGTATATGTGAACATCGACGACACGTGGGAAGGCGAACGGGACGCGCAAGGCAACATTCATCCCAACTCGAAATTCCCGGACATGAAGGCGCTGGCCGACTACGTCCACGCCAAGGGCTTGAAACTGGGCATCTACTCATCGCCCGGACCCGACACCTGCGAGGGTTATGAAGGCAGCTACGGCCATGAGGAGCAGGACGCGCGTACCTACGCGGCCTGGGGAATCGATTATCTGAAGTACGACTGGTGCGGCGCGTTCACGATCTACAAAGACTCCGAAATGCAGGCCGTCTATCAAAAGATGGGAGATGCCTTGCTCGCTACCGGCCGCCCCATTGTTTTCAGTCTATGCCAGTACGGCGTCGGCAATGTTTGGAAGTGGGGAGCCGACCCCGGAGGCAACCTGTGGCGCACAGGTGGCGATATTAGCGACTCATGGGATTCCATCAGCCGCATCGGCTTCAGTCAGATTCAGCTTGCTCCCTACGCGCGGCCCGGACACTGGAACGATCCCGATATGCTAGAGATCGGCAACGGCCATATGACGGACACCGAATACCGGACCCACATGAGCTTGTGGTCGATGCTTGCGGCGCCGTTGATTGCCGGAAACGACGTGCGCAACATGTCCCCGTCGATCCTCGAAATTCTCACGAATCGCGAGGTCATCGCGATCGATCAGGATAAAGCTGGGCATCCGGCCAGGCGCGTTTGGCAATCCGGTCAGCAAGAGGTTTGGTCCCGGGAGCTTGCGGATGGAGATACTGCAGTGGCGGTGTTCAACCGAGCACCCGCGGATGCCAAGGTCACGTTTCGATGGGCAGACGCTGGGATCCGCGAGACTCCTTCCCACATTCGCGATTTGTGGCGCCACGCTGAACAGAAGGGTAACGGGCCTGAGTATTCCGCCGAAGTTCCCGGTCACGGCGTCGTTTTGTTCCGCGTACGCTGAAAGCGACGAGGGATCCAGGGAGCTGGAAAAGGCGATGGGGCGCCGCGCGGCGCCCCATCGCTGTGAACCTAGAGTGTTCTGTTACAGCCGGTCTCAGTTCTGCCCCTTGCTGTTGCCGTTGCCCTGACCCTGGCTGAACAAGCCGGGCAGAACCGTCGTTCCCTCAAGCTTGACCGCGTCAAGAGCGTGAGGATCGAGTCCGAGGAGCTGGAGTATCGTCGGAGCGACCTGCTTGGTTTCCACGAATTGATAAATTGTGTTCTGCTCGATGCCAGGGTTGGACACCAGCAGCATCACATTGGTGTCGTCATTGGCGAAACCGCCGTGCTCGGCTTGCTTTTGGGCGCTTCCCGTATACACGACGCCCACGTTAGGAGCAACGATGATGTCCGGTGCGCGCGAGTCTGTCAAAGGCGAGTTGTAGCTAGTGGTAATCGAGGCGCCGTAAAAGATCTGCCCGATTCCCGCAGTCGCTGCGTTTTTTTCCAGGAGGTCCACTGCGGCCGCCGTGTTGTTCGAATCGGCGAGCCAATTCAGGGAGATGTCGTCTTCCGTGGCGCCCAAGCCGCCGCCGACGCCGTTCGGGCAGGGCGGGTTGCCGCCAACGAACTCGCACGGTGTTTGGGCGAGGAGGCCCGCGTTGAAAAGAATCGTCGAAGGGGACGCGCCATTGTTCAGCGGGGAGTGACCGGGAATTGGGAAGAAGCGGTGCGTGTCGACCGGGGATTGGCCATGCTTGGCGGTGATAATTATGGTGGTCGAATTAAAAAGCCCCTGATTGTGAAGAGCCGTCATCATCTGTCCGATCGCGCGGTCGACGAATTCGATCTCATTCAGCATGTCGGGAGTAGGATCACCGGCCGCGTCGGTGTAACCGCCACAAATGGTGGGCAAGGCACAATTAACTGGAGCAGAGGCAGTGGACTGGTTTTGGACGAGTTTCTGACCCACGCTGACAGCCTGGAAATTCATCCCGAAGATCACCGGTACCGGGGCCTTGCTGTCACCCAGGTGCGTCCTGCCGTTGATCCAATTCAGCACCGCATTCACTTTCAGCTGGTCGTAGCAGCGGATCTCCACGAAGCTGGTCGTCCAGTCGCCTCCCGTGTTGTCGATAATCGAGCTGCAGTCGTCCCCGAAGGCGGTTATGGTGCCCTTCGGCAGGGCGATGATGTTGGAGTTAACTTCGGGCGAATAGTAATCGTCCACGTTGGTGGGCAGGGCCCCATTGGTGTGGCCGTTCACGGCGGCGTAGGCGGCATGCTTGTCGGACCAGGCCGTGTAGCCGCCGGCGGCGTGAATCACGCTGTAAATCGAGTTCGTCCGGATGAAATTCCAGGCATACACCGGACTGCAGTTGTTCAAGGGATCGCGATTGAGCTTCATGGGATCGATGGATTGAATACCGCCATCGATGAGGCTGTAGCCCTGAAAGCCGCCGTTGAGCATAGTCTGGTCGATCTCGTTGCCTTCTTCGTATTCTGTGGTCGCGCCATTTTTCTGTCCCTTATGGCAATCCCCAGGGGGATTTCCGTTGCCCGTCTCCACAGCCGGTGGGGCGAGGACGCGGTCATACGCGACGTCATACCATGCTCCCACTGACTTGGGCGAACCGCCCGTCACAATCGCCATCAAGCCAGGGAAAGAATCGGAGGGCTTAGAGGTCGAAGTGCGTGTATAGGTAATGCCGTATTTGCCCAGCGAAGCCATGTTTGGGCAGGTATTGTTATTTACGCAGTTCTCGTAATCGAGCGCGTGCATTCCATCGATGCTGATTAACAGCACATGATCGTTCTTTAGATCCGCGGCGCTTGCCGTCAAGGACAACGTAATGGCAAGTGAGAGAGCGGGTATGGCTTTGTAGGGTGTATTCAAGATAAAACCTCCTCGCAGAGAGTAGTGGCTTTAGATTACAGTCAAATGAAAATGAAGTGACGATTCGGTTGAATCCGCTCTAGTCTCTCGTGTCGCCGATCAGCCTATTTCTTCTCCCCCCATGCGGCGAAGGCATCCACTCAGCCCCCGCCAGGGTAGAGTGGGAACGAATGGATACGGCGACGGCTCTGGCATCGCGGTTCAAGGAACGATTCGGGACCGTTCCCCGAATTTTCCGGGCGCCTGGCCGGGTGAACCTCATCGGCGAGCACACGGACTACAACGACGGGTTTGTCATGCCCGCCGCGATTCAGCTCTCTACATGCGCGGCAATCGGGCCGGCGGCCAGTCGCAGCATCACAGTCCATTCCGAAAATGTTTCGGAAACTGTCGCATTCGATCTGGATGAAGACGATTTTTGTCCCCGCCAGGATTGGAGCGATTACGTCCGTGGCGTGGCGATCTCCATCGACCGCGCGGCTGGGCCGATTCGAGGCGCCAACCTGGCGATACAGAGCGGAGTCCCGCTCGGGGCCGGTCTGAGTTCGTCGGCCGCGCTGGAAGTTTCCGTAGCGTTCGCTCTGCTCGCGAATTCCGGCCTCTCGATGGATCGGACCCAAATCGCGCTGCTATGCCAGAGAGCCGAGACCGATTTCGCGGGCGTGCGATGCGGCATCATGGATCAGTTCACGGCTTGCCACGCCTGCGCGAATCACGCAATTCTCCTGGATTGCCGGTCGGTGGAATCCCGCCAATTGTCCCTCGCGCCGGGCGCGAGGCTGGTGGTGTGCAACACGATGGTGAAACATGCATTGGCGTCGGGCGAATACAATCGCAGGCGCGAGGAATGTGAAGCGGCTGTTATGGCGCTGTCGCGATTCCTTCCGGACATTCGCGCGCTCAGAGACATGACGCCGGATCAGCTTGCGCAGTTCGGCCCGGCGCTAGACCCGATCCTCCTTCGGCGCTGCCGCCACGTGGTGACGGAGAACGCGCGAGTTTTGGCGGCCGCCGAAGCGCTGGAGCGCGGCGATCTCGTTGCCTTCGGGAAGCTGATGGAAGCCTCCCATCGAAGCCTGCGCGACGACTACGAAGTGAGCTGCGAGGAACTAGACGTCATGGTCGAGCTGGCTTCGGCGATAGATGGAGTTTATGGATCGCGAATGATGGGCGGCGGATTCGGAGGGTGCGCATTGGCGCTGGTGAAAGCTTCTCAAGGGGACGCCTTCGCGCGCGCCATCTTTGAAAGCTACCTCAAAAAAACCGGCATTCGCTGTGACGTCTATGTTTGCTCCGCCGCGGACGGCGCTGGAGAAGAACAAATCTAGTCATGCTCGAATGGATGCAGTCTCCGCATCGCCGCTGGAACCCCCTGACGCGCCAGTGGGTGCTGGTTTCGCCGCAGCGAGCGACGCGTCCGTGGCAAGGCCAGGTGGAGTCCGTAAGCGAGATCTCGGCGGTGGAGTACGATCCTTCCTGCTATTTATGTCCCGGAAACGCGCGGGCTGGGGGTGCGCGAAACCCGAAATACACGTCGACCTATGTTTTCGATAACGACTTTCCGGCTTTGGCGACGGAAGGCCCCCCTTGCGCGACGGATAAGAACGGATTGCTTGTCGCGGAGAGCGAACGGGGATTTTGCCGTGTCATATGTTTCTCGCCGCGGCATGACCTGACGATTTCGGGGATGGATCTGGATCCCCTGGAGCAAGTGGTGGATACCTGGCGCGATCAGGCGCGCCAGTTGGAAGCAATTCCCTGGGTGAGCTATGTGCAGATTTTCGAGAATCGCGGGGCGATCATGGGAGCCAGCAATCCCCATCCTCACGGACAGCTCTGGGCCACTGAGCACATACCCAATGAGATCGCCACGGAAGACACCGGCCAGCAGCGCTACTTAGAGGGTCACGGCTCCTGCCTGCTCTGCGCCTACGCTCGCGCCGAACAAGGCGGCGAACGGCTGATTTGCGGCAACCCGTCGTTTATCGCCGTCGCGCCGTTTTGGGCCGTATGGCCTTTTGAGACTCTAGTGATCCCGACTCGCCATTTCAGCGGATTCGAGAGCATGGATCCAACAGAGTGCCGCGATTTAGCAGGGATGCTTCAAGACCTGACGCGACGTTACGACGCGCTCTTCGCGACGTCTTTCCCGTATAGTATGGGCTTTCATCCCGCGCCGGCGCGAAGCCGCGATCCGGCATGGCATTTTCACGCGCACTTTTATCCTCCGTTGCTGCGCTCGGCAACCGTCCGCAAATTCATGGTGGGATACGAGCTGCTGGCCGGCGCGCAGCGGGACTTGACCCCAGAGATGGCTGCAGAGCGCCTGCGTCAAGCGGGAGGCTAAGGCGCAGGTCGCACCGGTCGGGCAAATTTGACCCAACAACCACTGCTCCAAACGTCAGCGGGCCACAGCGCATTTAGCTCAGCTAAACTAAGGCCACTCAGGACAACTCAACTATGCAACTCTCCCGCATATGGAAGCTCCTTCTGATCGCGATTTCCTTTTTTACTCTTACCGAAGCTCAATCGCTTGATCCGAAGCTTTATTCGGAGATGCATTGGCGTCAGATCGGACCTCCCCGCGCCGGCCGCGCGCGGGCTTTGGCCGGCGTCCCCACCAGGCCCAATGTTTTCTACATTGGATTCGACAATGGAGGCGTCTGGCGCTCCACGGATTTTGGCTCTACTTGGATTCCGCTGTTTGACCAGCAGCCCACGGGCTCTATCGGCGCCATCGCCGTTGCTACGTCCGACCCGAACATCATCTACGTCGGCACGGGCGCAGGCATTATTCGTCCCGACCTGGCGGTCGGCGATGGAGTGTATAAATCCACGGACGCGGGGAAAACGTGGAATCATCTGGGTCTTCGCGATTCGCAGATGATCGCGAACATCGAAGTCGACCCGCGCAATCCGAGCCGGCTTTTCGTCGCCGCTCTTGGACACCCGTACGGTCCCAATCCGGAGCGCGGCATTTTCAGGTCTACCGACGGCGGAGCCACTTTCCAAAGAGTGCTCTATGCAGACGAATACACTAGCGGCAACGACGTCCAAATTGATCCCAGTGATCCAAACACGGTCTACGCGGCCCTTTGGCAGCAGCAGCAAGGATTCTATGAAAACGGCGCATTCGGCGGAACCGATGGCGGAATATACAAATCCACAGATGGGGGCACGACCTGGAAGAAGTTAACGAACGGACTTCCCCCGGTGATCCAAGCCAATCTTGCGATCGCGCCAAGCAACCCCAAGCTTATCTACGCCATGATCGCGGCCGATAACCCGTCCGCCGACACGCCTCCGGCCCCGGCCGGACGCGCCGCTCGCGGCGGACGCGGCGGCAATGTCTCCTTCTACAAGAGCACGGATGGCGGCGAGACCTGGATTCTTGCCACCGACGATACTCGCGTCTTCGATACCGGATCGACGGGACGCCATCCGCCCGATAACCGGCCGCTCGGCCGCATCGGTGGCGGCGATCTTCCCACCATTACCGTGGATCCGAAAGACGAGAAGGTCGTCTATAGCTGCTCGACTGTTTTCTGGCGTACGGAAGACGCCGGCCTGACATGGACTGCCGTGCGCGGCGCACCCGGCGGCGACGATTACCAGAAGAGCTGGATCAACCCCAACAATCCCGATATCATCCTGCTGGTCAGCGACCAAGGTGGCGTCGTTTCCGCCAATCGGGGCGAATCGTGGAGCAACTGGTACAACCAGCCCACCGCCGCGGTTTACCACGTTACCGCCGATAACGCTTTCCCCTACCGGTTGTGCGGGGGGCAGCAGGACTCCGGATCGGCTTGCGTGGACAGCCGCGGGATGGACGGCGAAATCACCTTCCACGACTGGCATCCCGTGGGAATCGAAGAATACGGCGAGGCCGCCCCGGACCCGAAGAACCCGGATCTGATTTATGGAGGAAAGGTTACAGTATTCAACCGCCTCACAGGACAGAAGCAGAACATCGCGCCACCAGCGCCCCGCGCTGCTACCGCACAGGCGGCCGCAGAGCCTCCCGCGCGCACAGTCCGAACTCAACCTCTGATCTGGTCGCCCAAGGACCCCAACGTTCTTTTTTTCGCCACGGCAGGCGTTTGGAAAACATCCAACGGCGGACACAGTTGGACCGCCATCAGCGGAGATCTGACTCGTCAGACCTGGGATATTCCCCCCAACGCAGGCAAATATGCTCCGACTGTGACGCCGGCCGCACAGGGCTCCATAACGGCGCTTGCTCCCTCGCCGCTTGACGTTAATGTTCTGTGGGCAGGCACCGGCGACGGCCTTATTCAAGTCACTACAAACGGCGGGCTGAAGTGGACGAACGTAACGCCGCCCGAGATCAAACCGTGGACCCGCATTTTCAATATGGATGCCGGCCACTTCGACACCAGGACCGCGTACGCCGCGGCGAATACGCTTCGCCTTGACGACATGAACCCGCATTTCTGGCGGACCCATGATGGCGGCAAGACCTGGACCGAAATCGACAAAGGGATTGCCCCCGGCGCTCCCGCGAATTCGATTCGCGAAGATCCGCGCAAAAGGGGTCTTCTCTACGCCGCCACGGAGACGCAGGTCTGGGTGTCGATCGATGACGGGGACAATTGGAGTTCCCTACGGCTCGACATGCCGGCGATCTCCGTGCGCGACATCGAAGTCAAGGATGACCCTTCATGCCTATGT
>DASQJB010000063.1:0-10072 GCA_035631295.1 Bryobacteraceae bacterium
GGACGCCATCTATCGGAAGCTCGGTAGGCGCGCGTTCGACGAGGTCTTCACCCATCCACCGCAAAGCACGCAGCAGATCATGCATCCGGAGGAGTACTTCCTTCAGGTGGAGCCTTCCATGCCCGAACCGGCCACGCTCGACCCGCTTCTGGGAAAACAAGCGCGCGAATTCCGCTTGCTGACCGATGGAGCTTTGGGCGAATTCGATTTTTCCGCGCTGCTGCGCCAGTACGTAGGCGAGCGCGAGGGCTCCATCGCAGCAGCACACATCCGCGGCGGTGCGTTCCGATTGTACGAACATAAGCGCGAAAGATACCCGGTGCTAGCATGCACCACACGATGGGACTCTCCCGACGCAGCGCGAGCCTATTTCGGTCTCTACAAACGAGTCCTTCAGGGAAAATGGCGGAAACTGGAGATTGAAGGCGATTCTGGGACGGTCTTATCGGGCGTTGGCGATTACGGGAAGTTTCAGGTACGATTGGTGGGATCTGCCGTCGAATCCGTGGAAGGGATGCGTTAGACTATGAATATGAAATCGCTGGCCACGTTTGCTGTTTTCCTAGCGTTGGGCGTTTCGGCGTTTGCGAAAGGACCGGTGCCCCGCCCCGCGGGAACGCTGGATTTCGTCGACGCCAATGGGAAGCACTTCAATCTTTCCAGCTATAAGGGCAAGGTCGTGGTGATCCAGTTCCTGCTGACGACCTGCCCGCACTGCCAAGCCATGTCGTCGACGGTGCTGACGAAAATGCAGAACCAACTTGGGCCACGCGGCTTGCAGGTGGTGGGTGTGGCTTATAACGCGGCCGAGAAGCCCGACGGAAAGTCGGCAAACGACGCCGTCCGAGAGTACGCTTCAAAATACGCCGCCAACTTCCCTGTCGGCTACATCTCGACCGACGATACACAAAACAGAACGGCCATTTTGGCCTTCATGGGCTATTCCGTCGTGGAACAACCGCGCCTTGGATTTCCGCAGGTCGTGGTGGTCGATAGGAAGGGCGTGGTTCGGGCGCAGAGCGAAGCGCAAGGCACGGCCGAATTGCAACAGGAAGCATCTCTGACGCAGCTCGTGGAGGGCCTGTTGAACGAAGGCGCGGCCTCGTCGGCGAAGAAGGCCCCGGCGGTCACGGCGGCCACTAAGAAGCAGTAACCCTGCCAGAACGTAACATTTCCCGCCTTGGCGCGTCTATCTGGTCGAGCGCCCAAATCTGCGGCGCGCGCGGGTCGAATATAATAAAGCAAGAGTTTCCAGAAATCTGAGGAACAAGCTTAACCCGCTTGCGAGGAACACCTATGAAGTTGTTTGACAGAATGCGCCAGCAAAAGTTGTTGTCCGTCACCCTGATGGTTTTCACTCTCTCGGTGGGAGTTCTGATCGGCACGTTGCTGAATACGCAGGTGCACGCGGCCAGAAGCCAGGCTGTGGCTCCCGACGCAACTCCGCTAACCGTGCCCAAGGCAATCGAAGCGCCGAACGAGTTTACTAAGATCGCCAAAGCGCTTGAGCCGAGCGTGGTCTATATCGCGGTCACCATGAAACAAGAGAGCGTCCGCAACGGGAAGCGCGGGGCGCAGCCGCAGGAAGACGATGGCGACGACGACGGATCCGATCTCTTCCGCAAGTTCTTCGGGCAGGGTACGCCGTTCGGCGGCAATGGCGCTCCAGGCGGCGGGCAGGCGGTTCCTCCTCAAGGATTCCGGCGCGAGGCCTCCGGCACGGGCTTCATTGTAGATCGCAACGGCTACATCGTGACCAACAACCACGTGGTGGAAAACGCCGATAAGATCACCGTCAAGCTGCAAGACGATTCCACCGAATACCGGGCCAAAGTCATCGGCACGGATTATGAGACCGATCTGGCTGTGATCAAGATTGACGCGCGCCGCCAGCTTCAGACAGTCAACATCGGCAACTCGGACGGCGTGCAAGTGGGCGATTGGGCCGTCGCGGTCGGCTCCCCGTTCACGCTGGAGGAATCGGTGACGCTGGGAATCATCAGCGCGAAGGGCCGCGATATTGAAGGCGGCCGCGCGTTCCAGCGCTTCATTCAAACCGACGCCGCCATCAATCCGGGAAACAGCGGCGGCCCGCTGGTGAATATCCGCGGCGAGGTGATCGGCGTCAACACAATGATCGCCACCAGCCGGGGCGGCTCGGAAGGCGTGGGATTCGCGCTGCCCAGCAACGTGGTGGTGCGGGTCTATAACGATATCATCCGCGACGGACGCGTTAGCCGCAGCGCCATCGGCATCAGTTTTAGCCCCCACCCCAATCCTGCGACACTCAAGGGCTTGGGCTTGGATCACGGCATTATCGTCGGGGGCGTTACCAAGGGTGGTCCTTCCGAGAAGGCCGGGATCAAGAACGACGACATCATCCTGGCGATCAACGGCAAGCCTGTCAAAGATAACGACGACCTGATGGCGCGGGTTTCCGATACGCCCGTGGGCGATACGGTCAGCCTGAGCGTCGATCGCGACGGCAAGAAGATGGACTTTAAGGTCGTTACCGCGGACCGGGTAGAGCTCAATAAAGACAGGCCGGACATCGTGGGTGAATACACGCCACCGGCGGGTTCGGTGGAACCGACCTCATCGAACGTCAAATTCGGCATCCGGCTCCGGGAAGCGTCGGCCGATGAGCGCGCGCTGACGCCCAACAAGCGCGGCGTGGTGGTAGCAGAGGTAGAACCGGGTTCCTTCGGCGAAGACGTCGGCCTGGAGAAGGGCGAGGTCATCACCGAGATCAACCGGAAGCCCATCAATTCCACGGAGGACGTGCGGACGGTCGCGCAAACGCTGAAGGCCGGGGACGCAGTCACGTTCCACGTGATTCGCCCGGCTCAGACCCAGGTGAAGGCGACACGCGGGCGCGCTTCGGGTGGGCCCAGCGAGCCTGAGTCGTTGTTCCTGGCGGGGACGCTGCCGGGCAACTAAGCTGTCAGCTATCAGCTTTTATTCGGTAGCCCGAATTTCCTGAAGGCGCTCCCGCATTATGGGCGGGAGCGCTTCTTCTATTTCTGGCGTAATTAGCCCCACCGAGTCCATGTCCTTGATGTGGTCTTTGCCCTTGAGGCGGAAGCGAGTGAGCTTCATGCGCAGCAGATCCGCGACGGGGGCTAGCAGAATGCCGGCTTCGCTCCGCACCGGCTCAGAGCCAGGAACAGCGTCCAGCGCAGCCCTGACCCTTTCTAAATCGCGCCGGTCGATGGCGACATCGATGTCTCGCGTCAAACGCCCGGCAAGGGGGTCTACCTGGTCTACGTGAATGAAGACCAGAAGGCCGCCGGCCACGCGGTATTTTAAGGCCGGCCTGCTCCAGCGCCGAGCCGAACAGTCTTGCAAGATCGACAAGTTGCTCCACTTTTGTCTCAAAGAAAGTGTTCGCAACCACGGTTTCCTCTCAACCGGATTGTAGCAACAGCTACGCGGTGCGCATGGATTCGGATTTGTCGGCGCCGGCGATGGCGGCTTGGGCGGCGGCTAAGCGGGCGATGGGGACGCGATAGGGGGAGCAGGAGACGTAGTTCATGCCCACGCGATAGCAAAACTCGACGGAGGATGGATCGCCGCCGTGCTCGCCGCAGATGCCGATTTCGAGATCCGGGCGCGCTTGGCGGCCGAGCTTGATCGCCATCTCGATCACTTTGCCAACGCCTTCCTGGTCGATGGATTGGAAGGGATCGGCCTTGAAGATTTTCAAGTTCTGATAGGCGCCCGAGAACTTGGTGTAGTCGTCGCGGGAAAGGCCCATGGTGGTTTGGGTGAGGTCGTTGGTGCCGAAGCTGAAGAATTCGGCCTGCTGGGCGATCTGATCGGCGGTGACCGCCGCACGCGGAATTTCGATCATCGTGCCCACCAGGTACTTCAGATGCTTCATGCCGGCCTTCGAAAGGACCTCTTCGGCCACGCGATCGACAATGGCTTTCTGATTTTCGAGCTCGCCTGCGCTGCCCACCAGCGGGATCATGACCTCGGCGATTACTTTCTTGCCTTTCTTGGCGACGTGCGCGGCGGCTTCGAAGATGGCCCGCGCCTGCATCTCCGTGATCTCAGGGTACGTGATGCCGAGGCGGCAGCCGCGATGGCCGAGCATGGGATTGAACTCGTGCAACTCCTCGACACGGTGGAGCAACTCGGGCAGGCGCTTTTTCAGGTCGCCGACCTTGATGCCGTACTTTTCGGAGAGCTCTTTTTTCCGCTTGCCACTCAAATACGGCAGGCGCGCGATATCAACCATCAGGTCTTCGCGCTTAGGTAGAAATTCGTGCAGCGGCGGATCAAGCGTACGGATCACCACCGGATGCGGGCTCATGGCTTCGAAGAGCCCAATGAAGTCCTTGCGCTGCATGGGAAGAAGCTTTGCCAAAGGCTGCTTGCGAGTCTTCTCGTCGCGGGCCAGGATCATGGCTTGCATGTGAGGGATTCGGTCCTCTGCGAAGAACATGTGCTCGGTGCGGCACAGGCCGATGCCTTCAGCTCCGAAGCGGCGGGCGGCCTGCGCGTCGCGGGGAATGTCGGCGTTGGCGCGGACGCCGAAGCTGCCGCGATATCCATCCGCCCATTCCATGAGTTGCCCGAAATACGACGAGCTCGGATCAGGCTCGTTGGTGACGGCCTGGCCCAAGTAGACTTCCGCGGTGGCGCCATCGATGGAGATCCAATCGCCCTGCTTCACTTTGATGGTCTTCCCGTTGAGGGCTACGGTGAATTCGCGGGCGCGCTCATTGATGGCGACCGACCCGGCGCCTACGATGCAGGGACGGCCCATGCCACGGGCGACTACGGCGGCGTGGCTCGACTTGCCGCCAACGGCCGTGAGAATGCCTTTGGCGGCATCCATACCGTGAATGTCGTCGGGGGTGGTTTCCTTGCGGACCAGGATCACCGGGCCCTGGGCGCTCATCTCGACGGCTTCTTCGGCGGTGAAGGCGACGCGGCCGACGGCTGCGCCGGGCGAGGCCGCGATGCCGGTGGCGATGTGGGTCAGCTTTTTGAGAGAAGGCGCATCGAAAACGGGATGCAGGAGCTGATCGAGCTGTTGCGGCTGCACGCGCAGCACCGCCTCGCGCTTATCGATCAAGCCTTCTTTCACCATGTCCACCGCTACGCGGACGGCGGCGGGGCCGGTGCGCTTGCCGTTGCGGGTTTGGAGCATGTAAAGCTTGCCGTCTTCGATCGTGAACTCGAAATCCTGCATGTCGCGGTAATGGCGCTCGAGCTTTTCGGTGATTTCGCGAAGCTGGCGGTATGCGTCGGGCATGAGCCGTTCGAGATCCGATAGAGGCTCAGGCGTGCGGATGCCGGCGACGACGTCTTCGCCCTGGGCGTTGACGAGGAACTCGCCGTAAAAGAGTTTTTCGCCGGTGGCGGGATCGCGGGTGAAGCCGACGCCGGTGGCGGAGGTATTGCCCAGGTTGCCGAAGACCATGGCTTGGACGTTGGCGGCCGTACCGATTTCGTCCGGGATCTTTTCCATCTTGCGGTAGTAGATGGCCTTGGGATTCCACCAGGAATTGAACACCGCGCCGATGGACATGGCGAGCTGCTCGCGGGGGTCCTGGGGGAAGTGTTTTTTGGTTTCCTTCTGAACCAGCTTCTTGTAGTCGGCGATGATGGCCTTAAGGTCTTCGGCGGTCAGATCGGTATCCAGCTTGAACTTTGCCTTGTGCTTGCGCTCGTCGAAGATGTGATCGAACTTGGCCATGTCAATGCCGAGCGCGACTTCACCGAACATCTGAATGAAGCGGCGGTAGGAATCGTAGGCGAAGCGGGGATTGCCGCTGCGGGCGGCGAGACCTTCGACGCTTCGATCGTTCATGCCCAGATTCAGGATGGTATTCATCATGCCGGGCATGGAGAATTTGGCTCCGCTCCGGACGCTGACCAGGAGTGGATTCTCGGGATCGCCGAGGCGCTTCTCCATCCGCGATTCCAGCTTTTCCAGGGCCGCTGTAATTTGCGAGTCGATGTCCTTGGGAAGCTTCTTGTCGTGCTGAAAATAGACGTTGCAGACTTCCGTGGAGATGGTGAAGCCGGGGGGCACGGGCGCACCTTCGCGGCTCATTTCGGCGAGGCCGGAGCCTTTGCCGCCGAGCACGTCTTTCATGGTGCCGTCGCCGTCGGCTTGGCCGCCACCGAAGCTGTAGACGTAGTTTTTCATTGTTTTTGATCTCCTGAGGTAACGATTTCCGAGAAGTCGGCGATCGTCGAAAATTCCGAGAGTAGGTTGCTCAATAGCGTGAGGCGGTTCGCGCGGATGTTGGGGTCCGGCGCGTTGACCAGGACTTTGTCGAAGAACAGATCGACTTGCGGGCGGAAGGCCGCGATCTTCAGAAGACGCAGCCCGTAGTCGGTCTCGCCTTCGCAGACGAAGGCGGCGAGGCGGCCGGCGAGGTCGCGCTCGGGGCCGGCTTCGAGAAGGTCGGACTTAAGAGCCGCGCCGTTAGGCTGAAATTGGGCTTGCTTCAAGATATTGCGGATGCGCTTGCAGCTTGCCGCGAGCGGCTCGAAGTTCTCGGTGGGCCGGATTTGGGCGAGGGCGCTGAGGCGGTCCTCGACGTCGGCCAGGGTTGTGATTCCAGCGGCGAAGACGGCGTTCACTTCGTCGTATTTGAAGCCGCGGACTTCGCGGAAATAATGCTGAATGCGCTCGATAAGGAAGTCACGCAAGTCGCCGGAGGCGAGTTGGTCGAGGCGATAGTCGAGGCGCGCTTCGACAAGGATCTTCACCACGCCTTGCGCCGCGCGGCGGAGGGCGAAGGGGTCCTTGGAGCCGGTGGGCGCGAGGCCGACGGAGAAACAGCCGCGGAGGGTATCGAGTTTGTCGGCGAGGGAGACGATTTGACCTTCGGGCGTCTCAGGGATCGAATCTTCCATGCCGACCGGCCTGTAGTGCTCATAGACGGCGTGCCAGACGGGTTCGGGTTCGCCTTGGGCTTTGGCGTAGAGGCCGCCGACGACGCCCTGGAGGTCGGTGAACTCCTTGACCATCTCGGTGGTCAGATCGCATTTGCAGAGCATGGCGGCGCGCTGGGCGTGCTCTGAGCCTGCGAGTTCGTGGACCAGAGTGACAACGTTTTCGGTTTTGTCTTTATACGAGCCGAGCTTGGCCTGGAAGGTGACGTGGGCGAGGTCATCAAGGCGATCGGCGAGTTTTTTGTGCTGATCGGTATCCCAGAAGAAGCGGGCGTCGTTGAAGCGGGCGCGGAGGACGCGCTCATTGCCTTTTTTGACCAGGCCATCGGGGTCGCGCGACGTGTTCATCACGGCGACGAAATGGGGCGCGAGAATGCCGGGCGAAGATTCGACAGCGAAGTACTTCTGGTGATGGCGCATCACCGTGGTGAGGACTTCCGCGGGCAGTTCGAGGTAAGCCGGATCGAAGTCGCCGCGGATGCCGGTGGGGTATTCGGTAATGAAGGTGAGGGTTTCGAGAAGATCAGGGTCGATCTTGGTTCCACAGGCTAAAGCCTGTGCCACTTTGGCCCCACAGGCGGAGGCTTCGGCTCTAATCTTTTCGCGGCGCTCTGCCGCTGAAAGGATGACGAAGTTGTTGCGAAGCTCGGATTCGTAGTTGGCGATGGTGACCGGGATGGAGGACGAGCCGAGCTGGCGATGGCCGCGCGTGATGTTGCCGCTCTTGACGCCTGCTATTTCGAAGGGGATGATTTGGTCGCCGAGGAGGGCGACGATCCAGCGGATGGGACGGATGAAGCGGGGGCCGGTCTTGCCGCCCGTCCAGTACATCGTCTTCGGCCATTGGATGGCGAGGATGGCGGCAGGGAGTGACTCGGCCAGGATGTCGATGGTCCTGCGACCGGGGATGCGTTTACGCAGTTCGTAGTAGCCGCCCGTGGGTTTGACTTCGCTCGGATCAACGCCCTGCTTCTTCGCGAATCCGGCCGCGGCTTTTTCGCCGGCGGAGATCGGTGGGCCTTTGACGATTTCTTCGCGATCGGGCGTGCGCTCGGGAACATCGGAGGCGCGGACGACCAGGCGGCGTGGGGTGGCTTCGAGGCTGGGCGCGGCGGCGAGGAGGTCTAGCTTGGAGAGCTGATCGAGCGCGGACGGGATCATCCAGTGGGGGATTTCTTCTGTGCCGATTTCGAGGAGGAAGTTCATGCGGCCTCCAGACCGCTCCCTAACGGTCGCGGCTCGGTAGCGGCGGAGTCGATCCAAAGGCGGGCGACGCCGACGGCGAGGTCGCGGACGCGCTTGATGACGCCGACGCGCTCGGTGACGGAGATGGCGCCGCGGGCATCGAGCAGGTTAAACAAGTGCGAGCACTTGAGCACTTGATCGTACGCGGGCAGAGGGACTTTAGCGGCGAGCAGTTCTTTGCACTCGGCTTCGTGCTCGGCGAACAGGCGCCAGAGGCGGTCGACGTTGGCGAGCTCGAAGTTGTATTTGGAGAATTCGACTTCGTCGGCGAGACGGACGTCGGAGTATTTGAAACCGGGCGCCCACTGGATGTCGTAGACGCTTTCGACGCCTTGTAGGAAGGCGGAGATGCGCTCGAGACCGTACGTGATTTCGGCGGGGACGAGATCGAGATCCATTCCGCCGCACTGCTGGAAATAAGTGAACTGGGTGATTTCGAGACCGTCGAGCATCACTTGCCAGCCGATGCCCCAAGCGCCGAGCGTGGGCGCTTCCCAATTGTCCTCTTCGAACTTAATGTCGTGCTTTAAGAGATCAATGCCAATCGCTTCCAGACTAGCCAGATACTGATCCAAGACATCGTCAGGAGAAGGTTTAAGGATGACCTGCAACTGTTGGTGCTTGTAAAGGCGGTTGGGGTTTTCGCCATAGCGGCCATCGGCGGGGCGGCGGCTGGGCTGAACGTAGGCGACACGGTAGGGCTTAGGGCCGAGGACCCGCAGGTAAGTTTCGGGACACATGGTCCCGGCACCGACTTCGACGTCGTAAGGCTCCTGGATGATGCAGCCGCGGTCGGCCCAGTAGCGCTTGAGTTTGAAGACGGTCTCCTGGAAGTTGTCAGTCATCAGTTGTCAGTCGTCAGTTTAAAGAGCCTTTAAAGAGCCTCCAGCAAAGGGACACTTAGAAACTTACGTTCCACGTGTTGTTCCATGGTGCGGATCAATTGGCGGCGGAGGTCGGAGGCGGTGGTTTTGGTCCAGGCTCGGGGGGCGAGGGATTTTAACGGGGTGATGAACATTTCTTCGGCGATTTCGGCGGCTTCACGGCTTACGCGCAGCTCGGGGAATACGCCCGAGAGACGCACGCTCCAAAGCGCGAAATAGGCGACGGCGGACCAAACTTCCCCGCCCTGGCGCAGATAATCCAGCACGGCGGCCAGGAGACGGAAGAATTTTTCGTTGGCTTCGTGGGGCGGCAGCAACTGTTCGGCGACCTCGGTAAAAAAATCCAGAGCCACGGCGCGTCCATAATCGGACTGCAGGGCAAACTGCGACTCCATCAGCTCACAGCCCGACAGATTGACCAACTCGGCGTTTTCGCGCTCGTAATAGGACATCCGGACGTGGGACAGCCGCTCGAGCCCGCTTCCAAACGAATTCTTGGGTCTGCGCGCGCGCCGCGCGACTCCGCGCAGCTTGCCCCGGTCACGGGTAAAGAAACTCACGATGAGATCCGATTCCCGGAAGGGGTAAGTCCGCAGGACGAACGTCTCGCTTACCCGAACGGGCATAGAGTCGAGGCAAATACCAATTTAGCATGAGGAGTCAGAAGTTAGGTTTGACAGGAATCAGCCTGAAGGAGTCAGGATGCAATCCGGGTTCGCGAAGTGGTTGAAGAATCATGCGAGTTTGCGGAAATTGGGTTCGTTCCGGCGAGTCCGCTCCCTGACGGTCGCGGTTCGGCTTCTCGTGGTCCGCTCCCTGGCGGTCGCGGCTCTGAAGGCGTTCGAGCTCGCGTAGGGCGCGCTGGTTATTGCGCTGGATGGAGTCTACGCGGCGTTGGAGGCGGCCAAGCTTCTGGTCGGCGTACTCGAGGATGGAGCCCCGCGGAGAGTCTTTGCGGCCTTCCGGGGCAGTGTCGATTCCGAATCGCCAGAGTTGGGCTTCAGCGCACGCGAGGCGGGGAG
>DASQJB010000064.1:0-10269 GCA_035631295.1 Bryobacteraceae bacterium
AATCTTTTCATCTTTTTCCTCTCCCCTCAACAAGTTATAAGCATCTACCTGGCCAAACGGAATATGCTGCGAACGCAAGAGGTTACCGATTAGGAGGGGTTATGAAAATCAACCGGACTGGCTGAAAAGCACCGACATCGGAAACAGACGGAGCCCCGCCTTTTACAAAACTTAAGGTTCGCAGGCCCGTGTTTTTAGCATTCTACTTCCAGGCCGCGCTCCCAAGGCTCGGACTGGCGATGATGAAGCACCGTCATCAGCTCGTCGCGCGAGACCACGCGGCCCGCGGAACGCATCAGCAGCTCCAGGATCTCAAACTCCAGAGAGGTGACTTCCAAGCCCTTCTTCCCCGAACGGATCTCCCGCGAACGGGCGTCCAGCTCAAAGCCCGCCGCCTCGATTACGTCCGGTTTCACGCCCTCCCGGCCTGTTCGCCGCAGAACGGCCCGGATGCGCGCGAGCAGCTCCCCGGGCTCGAAGGGTTTGGGAAGATAATCGTCGGCGCCCGCGTCGAGCCCGGTCACGCGATCACGCTGCGCGGTGCGAGCCGTCAGCATTATCACAGGAACCGCGCTTCGTTTTCGAAGCTGCCTTAGTACTTCGAATCCGTCCAGCGTCGGCAACATCCCATCCAGGATCACGATATCGAAAGCACCTTCCACCGCCCTAGCCAACCCACGCCGACCGTCATGCGCGGGTTCCATGCGGAATCCGTGCTGCGCGAAGAAGTCGCTCATGAGGGAGCATAACTCGACGTCATCCTCCACCAGGAGTATCGACTTCGTCTTTTGGCCTGCCACGGCGCACCCCAGGCTGGCGCCCGAGCGAGGAGCTATTCAAACCTAGTCCGGCTGCACACCGAAAAAGTTCCGATCCGGGTAGCGTTCGACTACTTCTTGTTCTCAAGCGATCTCGGACCGTCTAAAAGACGCGACCGACGCCGCGGTACTGGCTGGAGACGGAATTATCGAGCTTGGCGGAGTCGCTGGGCCAGCCTGCGAACACTTGATTCCGCAGCGTGATCGCGTCATCTCGCCATCCCGAACGATGGGCGTGGACTAAAGGCCGTCAGCGTAGTCTCCCGTCTGGAAAATCCAGGCCGGACTCAGGCTTTTGACGTTCGAAGTATTGATCCGATCAAGCGCGCTGTAACGCCACGCCGCTTGAGTCCCGCCGTAATGCGGCCAATCGGCGCGAGTGGAGCCGTCGAGAGCCTGGCCCTGGATGCAGCCCGCGACGGAGAGGAATAAAGCGAGGGTTCTCATTCCATGGAAGACCCTCCTTACAGCATGCCCAAAGGGGCGACTGATCAACCTTAATTTTTGGGTTCGTCAGAAGAAATCGTGGGTGGATTCAGGCTCGGGAAGCTTGCCAAGTGAGTGGTAGAGGGCCAGTTCCAGAACCCGGTAGGTGCGAAAGCCGTAGGATTTTCTCATGGTGACTTTGGCCTTGTTGTTCAGGCCCTCCACGACGCCGCTGGAAATGAGCTTTCCCGCCCGGAAGTAGTTAAGGATCAACTCCCGGTGCTGGCGAAGAGATCGGGCGATCTTCTTCATGGGTTCGATGCGGGAGCGCATGGTCTGCCGGCACCATTCGTCGAGGAACTTGCCAGCCCACACTGGCGAGTTGTAGTCCCCAGAGCTGCTGAAATGCTTCCTTGAGAAGATAAGCGCGGACGGTTCTCAGGTTGTATCGAAGCAGATCGCGGAGGCGGAAGTGCTGCTCGTCGCCGAGGTTCTCACTGCGCTTGAGCAGCAACCAGCGGGACTTCTTCAGCACCGGGTCACGCCCTTCGCGTTTCATGCGGCGGGTTTCCTCGGCGCGGATCTCGTCGAGCGCCTTGTTCATTTTGGCGACGATGTGGAACCGGTCGAGGATATGCAGAGCCTCGGAGCACTTCTCCCTGATGACCTTTAAATAGGCCTCCCACATGTCCGAGCAGATGAACGAGATTTTGGAGATCACCTCCTGGCCCATGGTGGTGAAGAATCCCTGGAAGGATTCGATGGTTCTTTCTCGGCCAACCCAGAGCAGACGGGTGGTGCCGATGTCGATCTGGTAGACCAAGGTCAGGTACTTGTGGCCTCTGGCGTATTGGATTTCATCGACGCCAATGGCATCGATCTGACCGAGCGTGCGATGCTCCAATCCCCAGGCGAAGACGTGTTCCACCGCATCGAACACCTTGTCCCAGGAAGTGCGAAAGCACTCTGCGGTTTTCTTTCCACGAAAGGCGGCGCGCCCAACGGGCTAGGAAAAGCATATACGCCTTGGTCAAGGTGCGCTTGCCGTCACCCCAGGGAACTTCCTCGACGGCCACCACGCCACAGCGGCGGCAATCGACGCGTCGCATCGCGTATAGCAGGAAGACGAAGAATCCCCACAGAGAGATGAACTCGAAGCGCCGCTCGGCGAGTTGGTCGTATCAGGGCGCCGGCAAATGGCACCGCGAGCAGATTGCGGCCGAACCGTTGCGCGGTCGCAGAACCACTTCGATGCTCCTCTTGTCGCTACTCAAACGGGCGTGCTCATAGACAAAACCTCGGAAACGATGGCAACGGTTCAGGATCGTGGTCAGTTCCATGGCGGCGAAACCTCCACCATAAATCGCCGCCAGACGCAGGCTCACGAGTTTGGTAAAGGCTGCCAGCCAGGATCTGTGACCCAGGAGGTGGATTCAGGCGATCGCCGGCCCCGAATTCCGCGACGCGACCACACGTCCAAGTCGATTGCCTCCACTTGCTTCGGTATACTGGCTCGGGGACCGTCAGCGAGCACTCGGCCGTTCCACGATCCGGAGGTTGCGTTGAGATTCTCCTTCCTGCTGTTGCTGCTGTGCTGGATCTTGTCCGCGGCGGATGAAAGCGCGCCCAATTCCGCTCTCGAGAAACATCGCTGGTTTGAACTGCGCGATCTTGTTCTCGGTTCGCATTCTTCGGCCCTGTATCGGTTCTACGTAGCCACAGCGTTCAACGATCCGAAGTCAGCCGAAAAAGAACTTCGCGAAGTGGAGAGCACGGGCGAACACAAGGACCGGCTCGCCAACATGTATTTCAGTCTGAACCGCCTCTATTACCGCATCGGAAACTATCGCAAAGCGGCCGATGCAATAGAACGCTGCTTAGCACTGGCGAACCAGGATCCCACCCCCCAGGACAAGGCGAGTATTTTCTCTTTCCGCCAACTGCCCTCTCTCAAGGTCGTAGCGCGCAGGCCGTCGGTCATCAAATATTCCCACCCACTCGATTGGCAGCAAGTCGCCATTCCCATTGACGTGAATGGCAAACCCGCGCAATATATTGTCGATTCCGACGCGGTCATGTGTGTAGTCAGCCAGCAAGAAGCGAAACGGCTCGGTCTGCGGATGATTCGCGGCGGCGCCCCCTTCGAGGGGATCACTGGTAGGTCCGAGATGAAGGAGTTCGCAGTCGCCGACCGCTTGAAAATCGGCAACACCGAAGTTCGCAATGTCGCCTTTATTGTGTTTCCGGATGATACGGAGGTGTTTGCCAAACTCCCCGCAGGCCAACGTGGCGCCGTTGGCCTTTCGGTGCTCATCGCGTTGGAAACCGTAGGCTGGAACGGCACCGGTGAGTTTCGCATCGGTTTCCCTGGGGAGCCAGCCGATCTTCGCAACGCAAATCTTTCGTTTGACGACACCAGCCCGCTCACCCTGGTCGAGATTCAAGGACACAAACTGGCCGTCGATCTCGATACGGGGACCGATATCTCGGCAATCTGGCCCCGGTTTGGCCTCGAGTTCCCCGAACTCGTCGAAGGCGCTCGCGAATCGAAGTTTTCGGTCAGGGGCGCCACTGGTTCGGCGGACCTTAAATCGGTAACGTTGCCGGAGTTGCGCATCAAGGCCGGAGGATTCCCGATCTTCTTCCGCAACGCGCCTGTCTTGCTGGACGCGACGATCGCGATTAGCAGATGGCACTACGGGCAGTTGGGAGTCGACCAGTTCTCGCAAGCATCAGAGCTAAAGCTGGATTTTCGAGCCTTACGCTTTGAGCTCAAGTAGGTACGCCGGGAACCGCTCCGGCACACGACATACCAGTCGATCTTCAAAACCGAGAAGGCCGCCGCTTTCGACATTGGCGATGATTTTTCGTTTTCGGCTAACACTTGCGGCGCGTCGGAGAAGCTGCAGGGCCTCAGGCGGATGTTGCGCTAATCGGAAGCTAACGGACCGGGTCAAATTGACGAGAAACCCCGAGTGTGAGATCTGGCATGCAACCGGTCCGCGACCTGAGCTTCCCGGAGCATCATGGACGTTTCAATTACGCACAGTTTTCTATGACGAGGCAATTTTTGTAAAGGCGTTCTGCTTGGGAGTGGGTCGGGCTACTTTTTGGGGTGCTCGCGCTCGTAGCGCGAAGTCTGGATGTAGTTCCGCACCGCCGTGTTGCCTTCATGGCAGGCATACTCGAACATCTCGTACTTGTTGTCGAGATACATCGGATACGCGATGGTCATCGGACTCAACAGCACCGAGGGATCCTCGACGGTCATCTTGAAGTCGATTTCGCCTGGGGCGACGCGCGTGAAGCGTTCGATGACGTGCAACTCGGGCGTCGCCGGCTGAAGCGGACCCGGAGAGCCCGGAACACCTGCGCTGGTCAGGCCGACCAAACCGTTGAAGTTCTTCGTCTCCACCACGAGGGTGTTGCCTTCCCAGTGCCCGCGCGACTCGCCCATCCACTGCTGGATGTGAGAATCCAGCGGCGGCGCGCCGTTGGTGGGGATAACGCGCGCCTCGTGAGCCATTTCAAGCACGATCACGACATAGCCGGGCGACTGCATGATGCGGATGCCATTGTTGTAATTCCGCGGCTCCATCGAAACGGGCATACCGCGCGTGATGCAGCGATCCCAGGCGCTGAAATCGGCGGGCGTGTCGAATACGGTCTGGCCAGGACGGTAGCTGCTGCGCATATCCGCCTGGAGCTTCTTGCCGTATTCGGTGAGCGCGGGAAACCGGCCATCCTGCGGATCTATGATGAGCGATGTTTGCTTCATCACCCGCGTCGAAGTGTCGGCTACGGGAATCGCTCCGCCCTTGAAGCGGCTGTTGCGCGCGTCCAGCGCGTCTTGCGCTTTGGCGATTTCCTCATCCGTCAGGTAAGCCTTAGTCCCGAGCTGTCTGGGCCGCTCCAGAGGCACGGCGATCAAATGATTGAGGGGCCAGATGCCCTGGAGGTCGGGTTCGCCCCAGGCGGTTTTCGGCGGCTTCCAGTTCGGGTCGGTCTTACCCGGATTTGACGGGGCTCCAGTGGCGGGGGGCCGTCCCTTCGCCGTCGCCGGGCCTGCGCTTTGAGCGAAGGTTATGCCGATGCCCATTCCACCGAGAACCAGAATCCGTCCGATCATTGGAATCAAGACTCCTCTACGAGATTGATATCGCCGTAAGCGAGCACTGGCCCCAGCCGATAGCGATCCGCAGATCAATCTTACCTTGCCTAGGAGTTGCAGGCAAATTCGTGGTTACCCTTACTCGACAAACACCCGCTTGACTCTCGCGCTGATCCCGCACAACACGCTATAGGAAATCGTTCCCGCCTGCCGCGCGATCTGCTGCGCGTCGATCGAGACGCCGTCTTCGGAGCCCAGCAGCGTCACCGCATCGCCCGGCCGCAGCTCGAGGCATGCCGTCGCGTCAATAGTAGTCAAGTCCATCGACACCGCGCCCACGATGGGCGCGAGCTTCCCCTTCGCGATCACGCTGCCCTTGTTCGATAGCCGGTGCGGGATGCCGTCGGCGTAGCCCGCGGCGAGCACTGCGATGCGCATGGGCCGCTCGGCGCGGTGCATGCCGCCATAACCGATCAGCGCCCCCGCTTCTAGGTCCTTCACCGCCAGCACCGCCGCCTTCCATGTCAGCGCGGGCCTAACCTGCAGCGCCGCGGCCGGGGCCGGGCCCCGCACGGGAGAAACGTAGCCGTAGATGGCATGGCCCGGTCGCACCAAGTTGCCCCAGGCCGGACGCCGCCGGTAGGCCACCGGGATCGTAGCCGACGAATGGATGTACCGCGGAGCCAAACCGGCGGCGTGTAGCGCTCGAACGACAATTTCGAACTTCTTTATCTGCTCCTCGGTCTGCGGGCTCGCGTAGTTGGCCGCCGAAGCGAAATGCGTCATCAATCCTTCCATTGGCGCCTTACCCGCCGCCACCGCACGCACGATATCTTCCGGCGCGGCGCGCGTCCCTAACCGCCCCAGGCCGGTGTCGATTTTCAGATGATAAGGAACCCGCGCCGCAGCGACGTCATTCAGCGAATGAATGACGGGAGTCAGGTTGTATTCTTGCAGCCAACCGGACTCCCCGGAGAGAGGATCGCCGAGAAAATCGGCCATCACCAGGATGCGCGCGCCGATGCCCGCCTCGCGCAGCGCAGCGCCTTCCTCGACGTTGGACACGGCTAACCATCCGGCGCCTTCCTGCTCCAGCGCGCGAGATACTTCTACGGCGCCGTGCCGGTAGGCGTCGGCTTTTACGACGGGCATGATCTCGGCCGCCGCGCCCACCACGCCCCGCACCGCCCGGTAATTTTGGCGAATCGTGGACAGCGAAACTTCCACCCAGCTTCGCATTCTTTGTCCCGGAAAGGCTAACGCCTCGCGGCCAGACGCGTCAACAGAGCTTCGTAGCGGTCCGTGACCGCTTCCCAACTGTATCGCTCGCGAACCCGATCCATCGCGCGCCGTCGCCATTCGTCCTTCTCCGCCTCCGGCATTTCCAGGACCCGCCGAAGGGTCTCTTCCAGATTCGCATGAGTAAATGCGATGCCTGCTCCTCCCGCGACCTCTTCGTTTTCGGGCGTGTCCAGATACAGCGTCAGCGCACCCCGGCCCATCGCCTCGATCAGTGCCGGATGAGTCCCTCCCACTTCCGTCGCGTGAATATACGCGAAGCAGTGCGACTCCAGCTCGCGATAACCTTGCCCATAGATCGCCCCCGGGATCACGACTCGCGGATCGCGGGTTTCCTTCACCTTCGCAATGTAGCCGGCCGCGTAGGGTGCATCGCCGATCAGCGCAAGCTTGAAATCCGTGTCCAATTTTTCAAATGCCTCGCGCACCAGGAGCGCGTTATTCTCCGGCTCCATTCGGCTCACGTAGAGGAAATAGCGGCCGCGCTCTAATCCCAGCCGCTCCAGCACCTCGGTGGTTTCCACCGCGTCCGTCTCCGCCCCATAAGGAATCATCTCCGACGAGCGGCCATATCGCTCCCGGTAATAATCCGCGATGCGTTGCGCATCGGTTACCACCGTGTTCGGCATCCAGGTGGCCAGCCATTCCGACACGCGATGCCACGCCTTGGCGGCCGCATTCCATTTCCTGCGATGGCGCTCCAATCCGTCCACGTTTAACGCGACAGGCGTACCCCGCAGGCGCGGAATAAATGTAAACAGCGCGTTCGCAGCGTTGCAGTACAGCGCCGCATCCTGCTTTGGGCCAGCGGCCAGATCGAGCGTCGACAGGAAAGTATGGGCGATGGTATCGAAATATTTATGGCGGATGGTGGGGAGATAGCGCAGCCTCGCGCCACGGTATTCAGGGGCGGAATGGCGCTCCCGGCAATAGACGGTGACCACATGCCCCCGCGCAGCCAGGCGCGCCGACAATTCTTCCGCAAATGTTTCGAATCCGCCGTATCGGGCGGGAATGCCGCGCGTCCCGAGTATGGCGAACCGCACGGCCTATTCCGACTCCTGGTAGGTCAGCCTCGCGCGCTGCGCGCCCTCGCTTTCGCCGTCGGCCGCGGAGCCGGCCGGCTCACCGGTTCGAAGGAAAACCAACTGGAAATGTATTCGTCCTTGACGCGGCGCCGGCTCATGATCTCCTGGCGCTTTGCCCAAACCCGTTTCCAATTGCGAGCCAGATAAGCAAACGCGCGTAGCGACGTGTGCTCGTGGAGCAGGCATGCCCCCACTACCACGAGATCCCGCCCGGTGATCGATAGCCAGTTGCGGCGGTAAAGGTTCGGCGTCATGTTCTTGATCCGCAGCAGGAAGCGGTTTTTCACCGAGTGCATGTTAATCACCGCCGGCAGCGCTCTGCGGTTGCCCGGCAGCACGTTACGGACATGATAACCGCGCGCCATGGGAGTGTAAATGCACCGCCAGCCCATCAGTTGCGCGCGCCACGCCACATCGGCATCCTCGCGATAGACGAAGAAATCCGGATCGAAGAATTCGCCCTGGATGGAGATATCCTCGATCATCGCCCGGCGGTACAGCGCCGCCGCGGCTGTCGCGCCAAACACGTATTCGAAGCTCAGATAATGTCCGTTGTCCACTTCCTGGCTACCGCGGTCCAAGTGCCGCAGCGTAGGCGTGAAGTAGATGCCGGTAGAATCCACTAGTTGCTTTTCCGGCAGATCGAAAGTGGCGCGGATGGTCAGCAGCTTTCCGCAAACCGTGCCACCCTTAGGATCGAGCTGGCCCGCCTCCACCAGCGCCTGGATGAAATCCGGCATAAGCAGCACATCCGGATTGAGCGTCAGAATCCACTCGGCTTGCGACAGCGCGATCGCTTGATTCTGCGCCGCGGCGAAACCCAAATTTTCGCTGTTGTAATAGATGCGGCATCGATCGGAAAATTGCTCCAGAATGTCGGCGGTCCCGTCCGTGGACGCGTTGTCGACGATGACAACCTCAAAATTCTCGTATTTTTGCTCAAGCACCGACTCGAGGCACCGCTTTATGAATCTTCCGCTGTTATAAGTGACTACTGTGACCGTTACCGAGTCTCTAAAGGCCATCCGTCTTTGTGATCCTGTCTTGGCGTTGTGGCGCTGGTGGGTTTAGCCCGAGGGAAGACCAAGCGCCGTCCGGCGAACCGGATAATTCTAGTACAACTACCGACTGGGGATAGATTCCGGTCTCGGATTATCCCCGCGACCATCCGCGGAACTGAAGTAAGCACCACCGAGAGGCATACGGCCTGGTAACCCAAGAGCCGGAAGTGCTTAAAAGCATATGTAAGAAGGCTATCACACCAGTACTCGGAGCGGCGCGCCTCGCTCAGTTGCCGCACCGAATGCCCGCCCCGGTGCTCCCCCGCCACCGAAGGGACATACTCGATTCGGAAGCCGGCGGCGGCAGCCCGGCGGCAGAAATCCACGTCTTCGAACCAGACAGGGCAAAAGTCTTCATCGAAGCCGCCCAGCCGCTCCCAAACGTCTCGCCGGAACATGAGGAAAGCCCCGGCTGGCTGCTCCACCGGGCCGGCGTGGTTCAGATCCCGGTCCAGGCAGCGATAACTCCGGTTGACGGGATTTGAAGGCCATAGACGATTCAGGCCAAACAACTCCAGGATTAAGGCGCCGGGCGTTGGAAAACGGCGAACCGTAAAACCCCTCTGATCCTGCCCCTTATCGTTCATCAGTTTCCCGGCTGCCAGTCCGTGCTTGGACGCTGCTTCGACGAGGCTGTCAACCTCCGTTAGCAGCCGCACGTCCGGATTCAATAGAAGGAGGAATTCGGCGCTCGATTCCCTGACCCCCTGATTCGCCGCCGTCGCAAACCCGGCGTTTTCCACATTCGCGATCACCCTCACGCCACTCATCGAGCGCAACAGTGGTAGTGTGCGATCCGTCGAAGCGTTGTCCACCACTACCGTCGCGATGGCGGGGGCCATTGCCTTCAGCGCCTCAAGGCATTCCCGAACAACAGATTCCGAGTTGTGAGTTACGATGATCGCCGCGACAGCCAGAAGTAGAGCCTCCAGTAGAGTTCGAATCCCGTCTGTTGCTGCAAATCGAAGATTGTCCGTTCACTTTCCTCCAATAGGACGCGGACAGTTTCTGGCGCCCAAGTTTGCTTGCTCTGCGCACGGCCCTCCAGGGCTTTCAGCCTTCGGCCCTCCATCCTACCCCGCAGATAGGGCAGAAGGCAGCCGTGTCGGAGAGCCACGCAGCCCCATAGCACCTGCCCAGCCACGATTGGCCAAGGGGGTTGCCCTTGTAAATATTTGAGCGCCAATAACATCTGATTCCGGGCGAGAAAGCGGACCGTGTCTTTATTCCACCGCCCCAATGTCGCACTTCCTCGATGATACGCCATGGCACCGGGAATATAGATGCCTTTCAGCCCTTCCAGCGAACAGCGAATTCCAAAGTCGACATCCTCGAACCCATACGGCCCGAACTGCTCGTCCAGAAACCCAACGCGGTCGAAAAGGTCCCGTCGGAACAAAGCCGCGGTCATGGGCGCCATACGGATGCGCCGCGGCTGATCCCAGATGGGCGAGTCGGGATGACCC
>DASQJB010000065.1:0-6849 GCA_035631295.1 Bryobacteraceae bacterium
ACTCCCAGGGAATCCTGGGATAATCGTGGAGATTGGGCTTCTTTTCCTGGCCAAAAGCGTCGACTGGCGCGTAGACGTCCTTCAGGCAGCCGTTCGCTGCATCCCGTACGATGCGCGGCCATGTCTCGTCGGCTTCGCCCAGCGCGACTGCGTCGGCGTGGCGAGGTGATCCACTCCTGCCGAGCGCCTCATCGGGTAGCTCGGTCACGTGAGGACCGCCCATCACGACGGGAATTCCGGCCGCGCGGAACGCATCGGCGGCGCGATAAGCCCGCGCAATCATGCGCGTCATCGCGCCGATGCCGATCAGCCGGACGTCTTGTCCCTTTGCGAACTCCACCAGTTCGCCTTCCGTCATGGGTCTCGCATTTCCATCGTGGAGCAGCACTTCATGTTCCGGCGGAGTGATCGACTTCAGCAGGAACATCCAAAGATGCGGCATGAAATTAGCGGCAACGCCGTTGTCGGGGTTGTAGAGGAGGATTTTCATGGCCGGCGCTTGCGAATCGCCTGCATTAGCGCGATCATCAACTTTGGGTTCGAGTCGTCAGTCAGCCGCCCCAAGCCTGTACAGCAATGCCGCGATTCGTTGCGATACAGGTTCGTCGGTGATCGCGCCTCCTGAAGCGGCCGCGCCCGCGACAGTGGAGGCGGTCGGTTTTTCGCCGCCGATCCGGCGCGCGTTGAGAACTCCCAAGGGTGTCAAGCCCTTTTTGTTGCGAGCGTTCACATCGGCACCGCGATCGGCCAGAAACTGAATCACGTTTTCGTAGCGATGCGTGACGGCGGCGTGTAAAGCAGTATCGCCCATGTTGTTGGCGGCGTTTACTCCGCCGCCAGCCTCGAACGCAGCCATAACCGCAGGTAGAACCTTGCTTTCTGGCTCGAGTTTCCCGAAGTCGATCACATTAACGCCGCGGCGATCTTCATTCGTAGGCGAATCGATGCCGGCGGCCAACATCAACGCAGTCGCGCCGTCGGGCATGGTCAGCTTCGGATCGGCTCCGCCGGCCAGTAAAGCATGCATGATCTCGGACTCCAGAAATTTAGCCGCAAGCAAATAAGGCGTTGAGCCGACCAGTGGCGCCAGGAGGAAATAATCCGTGGAATTGCGGCGCACGGGCGTACCTTTTGTCATCCGGATATTCGGGTCCGCGCCGTGGGCCAGCAAAGTCTTAACTAGATTCAAATCGCTTCTGAGAACAGCCGCATGCAAAGCCGAATAACCGCTGCCGAGATTATTAGGGTTCGCGCCCTTGTCGAGCAAAGCCAGCGCGACGTCGCGTTGACCGCTATGAGCCGCCAGCACCAGGGCGCTGGTTCCATCGGAGAGAGAATCGTTGGGATCGGCGCCCGCGGCTAGCAGTCTTTTGGCGGATTCCGCGTCCGAACGAGCCGCGAACAGCAGCGGCGTGCTCCCTCCTTTCATTACGGTATAGTTCAACTCTTCCCGTCCGGCCCTTTGGGTCTGTTCGCCGACCACGGTTTGAGGATACGAACGTGAACGGGCACGGACATCGGCCCCGAATTCAATGAGCATCGCGACCACATCGGGATGGCTTTCCGCGGCCGCCCACATGAGCGCGGTTTCATTGTGCTCGGGCTCGCTGGCCTTCGCATCCGCCCCAGCCACCAGTAACGCCTTCACTGCGCGAGCGCTTCCCGTGCGCGCGCAGGTCATCAGGACGGTTTGGCCATCGAGAAGTTTGGCGTTTGGGTTAGCCTTAGCCGCGAGGAGCCGTTCCGCCATGGCCGCGCTCCCGTTATTACAGGCCAGATGCAGCGGCGTGGAGCCGAGGTCGTTTGGCGTATTCACGCGCGCGCCCGCGCGAATCAGCAAATCCGCTATGGTGAGATTGTCGAAGTAAGCGGCAAAATGCAGCGCAGTCGAGCCATCTCCTTGCTGCGCGTTCACGTCGGTGTGCTGATTCAACAAGGAGCGCGTGGCGGCTTCGTCTTGAGCTTTCGCAGCCTGAATCAATCGCAAATCGAGACTCGCGCCCGCGCCAAACGCGGCGACCATTGCCAGCGTGCAACCGATCATGGCCGGACGATTTAGGAAGCACGACATCGAATCACTCTTTGAACTAAGACCCCAACGCAAGCATTCCCGGGTCAACTCTGCCGGTGCTATCCCCGATACGTTCCCAGTTCACCCCGAACTGATCCATCAACGTGAGATGGAGATTCGCAAGCGGAACGTCTTTAAAATGCGTATGGCGTCCTCCTTTCAAGTTGCCTGCTCCACCACCTGCCAACAGGAACGGAATATTCACCGGCGCATGGGAGTTGCTGTCCGCAATGCCGGCGCCGTAGATGATGGTCACATGATCCAGTAACGTCCCATCCCCATCCGGAGTGGCGCGCAGTTTCCCTAAGAGATACGCGAACATTTTCACGTGGTACGCGTTAATCTGTGCCGTTTTGGCGACCTTTTCCGGCTCGTGCTGGTGGTGGGAAATCGGGTGGTGGGCGTCGGACACGCCGATCTGCGGATAGGTCATCCCGCTCTGTTCGTGTCCCACCATAAGCGTAATGACGCGAGTGAGGTCGCTTTGATAGGCAAGGACCTCAAGATCGAACATCAACTTGACCTGATCTTCCCAGTTGGCTGGAATTCCCTCCGGATGATCGACCGAAGGAAGCTGCCGATTCTCCTTTTCCGCGATTTCGATCCGCCTCTCCACGCCGCGAATAGCGTCCAAATATTCGGTCAGCTTGGATTGATCGGCGGGCGGCAGCGCTCCCCCAAGCCGGGAAACCTCCTCGGTCACGGAATCCAGAATGCTCTTCTGCTGGCGTGTACGCGCCGCGCGCTCATTAGCGTTTGTGCTGCGGGTATCGCCAAACAGGCGCTCGAAGACGCGCCGGGGATCGTTCTGCGTCGGCAGCGGCGTGCTCGGGGTGCTCCAACTGAGCGTGTTGGTGTAGGGACATGCATACCCTGAATCGCAACTGCCCGCCGTTTCCCCGGATTCAATACCCAGCTGGAGCGATGCCAGTTGGGTCTGTAACCCAAGCTCCTGCCCCAGAATCTGATCGACCGAGATGCCTGCGTCTAACCAGGTCTCGCTGGTTGGCGGCGAAATGTCTGTCAGGAATCGCGTGGTAGCCTTGGCGTGGGCGCCGCCGGGCCGTCCAGGCGTCGGAGTGCAATTCAAACCACTCAGCACTTGGAAATGTTCGCGGAAAGGCTCCAGAGCACTCAAGGTCGGAGTGATTTCATAGTCCGGGCCCTCCGTCTTAGGCAGGTAGTTCTCCATGATCATTCCGTTCGGCACGTAGACCACGCCAAAACGGTTAACCGGCTTTGCGGGCGTCGAGAAAGCGGGCGTCATGCTATCCAGCAACGGCAACGCCACAGCAGCCCCAAGCCCGCGTAACACCGTCCGCCGAGAAAGCGATTTTTTCAGTACGGTCATTTCAAATTCCTCTTGCCTTGCTACCGGCCCGCAACATTCACCGGTTTTTCATCCCCCAAGACGCTCATGTTGAACGGAGGACTGTTCACAATCCCCCCGATAACGGCCGACCATCTATCTTCTTGCTGTGCGGCGTCGCGCGCGATCTTACGTATGGCAGGCATATCGGAAAGCTCGATGCCCCGGCCGATCGCGTAAGCCAGGAGTTTCTCGGTAAATGTCCGAACGAAATCCTCTTTATGGCTCGCCATGAGCTGGCGCAGTCCGGCCACTCCTTCAAAATGCGTACCGTCCGGTAACGAGGCCGCGGCGTCGATGGGCGCGCCGTCGCTTTCCGTGCGCCATTTTCCAAGTGCATCGAAATTCTCCAAGGAAAAACCCAGTGGGTCCATACGCTGGTGACAGGAGGCGCAGACCGCGGACTGCCGGTGAATTTCCATCCGCTCGCGCAGCGACCGCGGCTGGCCGTCCTGACCGGGGTCCTTCAGCGCGGGGACGTTCGGAGGTGGGGGCGGCGGCGGCACTCCCAATAGGTTGGCGAGCAGCCAGCGGCCGCGCAGCGTAACTGAGGTCCGATTCGGATAGGAGGTTACGGCCAGAATACTCGCCTGACCCAGTAATCCTCCGCGCACGCCATCCGCGAAATTTACGCGTCGAAAGCGCGGCCCATAAATATTGGGAATCCCGTAATGCTTAGCAAGCCGTTCGTTTACGAAGGTGTAATCGGCGGCAACCAATTCCGCCACACTGCGATCTTCCTTTAATTGAGAGGCGACGAAGAGCTGCGTTTCCTTCGCCATGGCATCCCTCAGGTTCTCGTCGAATTCTCTGTAGAGATCCGTATCGGGATTCAACGACGCCAGCTTACTCAATCCCAGCCAACGATTGGCGAAGCCATCCACGAGGGCTTGCGAGCGCGCATCGCGCAGCATCCGGTGCACCTGCCGTTGCAAAACCGCCGGCTCTTTCAGCCGCCCCTGAACCGCCAGGTTTTGAAGCTCGTCGTCGGGGATGCTGCTCCACAGGAAGAACGACAAGCGCGACGCCAGATCCAGATCGCTGAGCTTGTAAGCCGCACCGGGCTTCGCGTTCGCGGGTGCGCTCTCCACTCGGAACAGAAAGCTGGGCGCCGCCAGGATTCTTTCCAGGCCACTTTCGATTCCTGTGTCAAAATCCTTTTCCGCGCGGCCCGCGCGATAAAAACCGAGCAGCGTATTCACGTCTTCATCGGTAACTGGACGCCTGTAGGCGCGCGCGGCCAAAGTCGAAAGTATCTTTCTTGCGCACGGCTCTTCGGCGTCTGGGGTTTTCGGCGCGCAGACAAATATCCTCTTGCGGCTGGGCGAGTCGCCAGAGGAGGTAGGACCGTAGGGTCCCCCGATCATTACGAATTCCACGGCGGGGTTGCCATGATAATTCTCGTTGGTCGTCCGTGCAAAGCCGATCTGACGCGGCTGCAGCACACCCTCCGGCTCCCATAGTCTTTTGACAAAGGAAACGCCGACCTCGTGCCGGCCAGCCTTTACGGGAATCCGCACCTCGAGTCCCGCATCGGCCGTGTGCATGTATACCTCAAATTCAGGAGAACCCTGCGTGTTGCCCGCGAAGCTCTCGGGCATGGTCATTCCTTTAGCTTCTCCACCCACGGAAAAACGCTTGAGCCTAAGCCCGTCCAGCCGGATGTCAATCTGGTGCGGTTCGCCCATGCCCATGATGTAGTCGTAGAATTGCCGCCGAAGCAGCACCTTGATCGTATACTCGCCATCCAGCGGAAAGTTGTGACGGATCAACCCGCCGCCTTGGGAGCCAAATGGCAAGTCATCGCTCATCTGGTCGTCTTGCAGCAGCAACTTGGAGTAGCGGTACGTTTCAAGGGATGGAGGCAAGGCTGGATCGCCCACCGCGAGCCCGCTGATGGTATGCGCCGCCGAAAGGTAGTTCTCCAGCAAAACCTGCGACACCGTAAGAATGCTGGCGACGTTGTCAAAACCGTCTTGATCGGAATCGTCAGCCGCCAGCAAAGATTTGCCATCTATTTTCAGGTCAAGCAAATCGCGAATGGCGTTTGTGTACTCCGCGCGGTTCAGCCGGTGCACAGGCACTCGTCCCGGACTGGGCCGATTCACGGCCGCCGCGTCGAGAGCCGATTCGAGCTCAAGGGTCACCGCCCGATACGCTGCGGGATCGGGTCGCGGCCGTCCGGCGGGCGGCATTTCGCCGGTGCGAAATTTGCGCGCTACTTTTTCCCACAAATCTGGATTTTTCCCGATAGGCTCGATGTTGGCGGTATCCAGGAGAAGTCCCGCTGTTCTTAGTTTTGCGTTATGGCAGCCAAGGCAGTACTGCTGAATGGTCGCCTTCGCCAGCGGCGCTCCGGCAGCCGCGGGCGGTGGTTTCGCCGTTGCGGGATCGTCCGCCCATGAACGCAATGCGCAACTCGTAATCGCGGCAATGCTAAGGAATTTAAAGACGAGCGCGCGGCGGCCCATTCGACCCGATACTAGCCCAGAGGTACATGAGCGTCAACCCGCCGCTGTGTTATCGCTGCACCGCGGCCACCGGAACGCAATGCTTTTGACTCGTGCTGCGCTTTTGCTCGGCTGGGCACTGATGCCAAACGTGTTCGTTAGGACGGCACGGCTCTCTCGAACAACAACCGCTGCTGCAGATCGCGGGGGCCACCATCGTTTACTACCTCGTCGCATTAACCGGATTTGCGATTGGCGGCTTTCTTTTCATTCCCGCCGCCAACCCGGCGGCCGCCATGCGGGCACCCATCTCTTACGTACTGAGCCGTCGATCTCCACTAGAAGCGGCCACCTGGGTCACTTTCGGCGAGCAGATGCGGCTCACTCGCGAGTGCCGAAGGTCCAGCGCATCAGCATCTCGAAGAATGGCGGGAGCGAATCGCTCCAATCCGCGAAAACATCACCAGATCGACGCGACCAAATTCCTCCTCCCGAGCTACGGTTTTCACTGGATCAACGAAATGGCGTTATACTTCGCGCCTGTGTCACGGAGGAAACTCCTCGCGTTGCGGCAAGAGGTTCAAGTCGCTTCATCTTTTGATAATTCCGATTTTACTGTTACGGACGGCGCGTGGTGTGGCTGGATCCCAGGTTGCCTGTCGGCGATGTCAAAAAAGCTCCGAACGTGGTCAACTGGCCGGCTGGCGCCACAATACCGTAACCTCGGGGCAAACGGACACTTCACCCTTCTTCAACATGCGCTCGAAGAAGTCTGGCTCACGCTTCAACGCGATCACTCCCTAAACCTGGCGCTGCACCACCTACGACTCCGGCTGCATGCGTCGATCACTCGGCTCAAAATCTGTTTCGGTGACATGTAGGCAACGATGCCTGCGCCATGCGCCGCGCGCAAGGGAATGATACGTGGGGCTCACGGAAAGTACACGGCTCGGTGTTCC
>DASQJB010000066.1:0-5795 GCA_035631295.1 Bryobacteraceae bacterium
CCGAGCCGCCTTGCGATTCGGTCTACAGCGACTGCCGCGCGTGCCGCTTCGATGTGCATCGCGCCTCCGAGCAAAACCTCCATACGGCCCAGCACCACGTGCGCATCCGTCACTGTGGCGTCCAAGCTCTTTCCGTAACAGGCCGGGCCGGGATCCGCGCCGGCGCTCTCCGGACCCACGCGCAGCAGTCCGCCCGCATCCACGCGCGCAATCGACCCGCCTCCGGCGCCCACCGTGTGTATATCCAGCATGGGCACGCGAATCGGCAAGCCGTCGACGTAGGCTTCCGTAGTTTCGCGCGGAGCGCCGTCCGCCAGGCTCACATCGGTGGAGGTGCCACCCATGTCGAAGCCCAGAACGCGGTGGAATCCTCCGCGCCGCGCCGTCTCCAGCGCCCCGATCACTCCACCCGCCGGCCCGGAAAGCACGGTGCGCACCGCATGGCGGCGGGCATCGCGCGCGGACAAAAACCCTCCATTGGATTGCATCACCGCGATGCGGAACCGCCGGGCGCCGCCAAGCTCCTGGAGATACGCCGCCATCATCGGCCCCACATAAGCGTTGATCGCCGTCGTAGAGCCGCGCTCATATTCGCGAAACTCCGGGCTGATTTCATGGGAGGCGCAGAGATAGAGGTCGTCTCGCCTCAGCGCTTTTACCGCCGCGCGCTCATTCACCGGGCTTTGGTAAGAATGCAAAAAGCAGATGGCGACCGACTGGACTCCTGCGCGTTTTAGCCGTGCGCCCAGGCTCTTCAATTCCGCCGCCGAAGGCTTGCGCGCAATGCTGCCGTCTTCAAAAGCCCGCTCGCGGATCCCAAAGCAGAGTCCTCGTTCGACCAAGGGCCGTCGGGGCGGGGGAGTCAAATTGTACAATTCGGCTCGATTTTGCCGCCCAATTTCCAGTAAATCCTCAAATCCCGCCGTCGTGACGAACGCCGTGCGCGCCCCTTTTCGTTCCAGTAGCGCATTGGTGGCGACCGTAGATCCGTGCACCACCTCCGCGCCCGCGCGCCCAGCAGCCTGCGCGAGCCCCTCCAGTATGACTTTCGCCGGCGATTTCGGATTGGACCGCAGCTTGAAGCTCTGAATGCGCCCATGATCGTCGAGTACGACGAAATCCGTAAACGTCCCGCCTGCATCGACACCGATGCGCAGCGGGGAGGATTTCAGCCGGGCGCCCATCAGCGGAGGAGATATCCGACGCGGTGCTCCTCGCACAACCAAAGCACGTGAAATTGTGGAGTCACCGTCTTTAACAAGCCGCCCCAGCACCCTACCTCCTCCGGGGCCGTCTGCGTCAGCAGGTCCCGCAAATAATGCAGCCCCAGACCGCCAGCCTCGATTGCTTCGGGATGTTCTCCCAGCCGCTCTAGGATGGGGCTGACTTTATCCGTCCAATCCGCCTGCTTCAGAAATTCCTTCATGCCTTCGAGTCCCGCTCGCGATCCTCTGCCGATCAGTTCTGCCGAAGGAATCAATTCCTTCGCCGCGGAAATCACGGGAGCCAACTTCCGAGCGACCGGCGCGAGCCTTGCCAGCAGCTTCGCGGGCGGCTGAATCCGATACGTTTTGACGGGATGCCATTCGCCGGGCTGATTGCAATAGAGAGTCAGATTCATAGGGAGTGGGGTTTCGCTGAGATCGCGCCACATGCCCTCCAAAATCGTGGGCAGAATATCGGGGAGCCGTTCGACTTCGAGCGTGAACACAGGAGGACAGTGGAACTCCGCCAGACTCTGGTCGCGTTTGAAGAGCCGAAAAAACTCGCGCTGAAGATACTCGATCGTCTCTTCATGATGGGCGTCCAGCTTGTGATCGATCGCGTGGAGTTGCTTCATGATCTCCTGATCCCCGTAAGGATGCACGCCCATGAGGAGCTGCGCGATCGAGTGCCGCGTCAAACATTCCTGACACGGGATCTCGGTGATTCGCCGTTGCAGCATCGCCTCCAGGGCCTCGATCCGGAATCCCGGGCATTTCGGCGTGCCGTTGCAGGGAATCACTCGATCTACGCGTCTTGCCAGGCCGGCAAATCGCTCCAGCGTCCCCTCAAAGCAATCCCTCAAAAGAGCGAAGAAGTTGTACGGCAGCGGTCCGCGGACCGTGAGAAAAACCTTGCGGCTGTCAAGATCCGATTGGATCAGCGCGATGTGGCGGCGTTCGCGATCGTGAAGCACCGCGCCCCGGCGCCAGTGATAATCCGGCGCGGTGAGGCGGTGGCAACGCGCGATGAACCAGGTGGGCAAGCCCGGCGGAATGGTGGTTTCGAAACGAAATTCCAGGCCGGTGAATTGAACCTGCTGCTGTTGGCTCGCTTCCCATTCCTCCAATGCTCTCGCCGGCCGATCCTCCGGGCACAACTCGACGACAATGCCTCTCACCGGATGCGTCTCCGTCCGGTAGGCGAGGTCGAAGTGCTCCATCAGGCGCAACAGGTATTCTTGAATGCCGCGGGATAAATCCTTCCAGACTTGCCGCTGGTGTTCGCTATTAAAGGAGCCTCTCGCGTTTTTGACTTGTTCGCTCTCCAATACCAGGCTGATCTTTTGCAAGAGCCAATCCGGTTTAAGAATAACCACGTCTTCCAATTCGGGTTGCGACGGATTGTAGATCGGGTTGCGCGGAAAGAACGTGATTTCGCCGACCATATTCAACTGCTCCGCATAATCGGCGGGATTGGGGACACCCGCCCGCTCAAGAAGCTGGAGGAACTTGGGAGTTTCGAGATATGGATCCGGATGCGTGCGAATGATCTCTGAAGCCTTCGCCCAGCTTGCCGGACGGCGCTGGCCCACGTGATCCAAGCCAAGGGCGAGATCCAGAATGGCGGAACGCAGTTGATCAACGCCGCGCGGCGGATCGGCCGTATCTACGATACGAAGCTCCCTCACATTCGGATAACGCGCCTTGATCTCCTGAAGCGGAATATTCGGCTTGAATCGCTCACCGTGAGTAGCCACCAGCAGCACGGGAGAATCCGGAGCCAGCGCTTGAATGCGATCGAGCCAGTGCGGCAGCTTGCTCTGCTCGAAATTGTCGCGCGCATTCCAGACCATTAGAAAGACGCTCTTGCCGGAGTAAAAGAACTGATGGGTGGCGTGCATGAAAAACTGGCCGCCGAAATCCCAGGCCCGGAGATCGATGGTGACGCCGGCCTCTGATGGATGGGCGATCCCCAGTTGCCGAATTTCGAGATTGTGCGTCGGCTCGTTATTGGCGATAAAGGATTCGCCCTTCAGCCGCCGCAGAAGATTGGTTTTCCCAACCCCGCCTTCTCCTACCAGCATCAGTTTGGCGCGCCATTGACGGATCTGAGCAGTGGCGCGGCCACGCAGGAATTCGATTACGGCAGGCGTACCGCGACGGACGACCTCAGCAAGCTCCCCGATAAAGGGATTGCCGCGCAGATCAAGCGTGTCCAGCTTTTGGATCTGGCACAGAGAATCTGGCAGATCGGTAAGGCGGTTCCCGGCCAGATTGAGCTGCGTTAGATCTTGAATAAGGCCCACTTCATCAGGCAGCTCCGTAAGTTGGTTTCCGGCCAGATTGAGGACTACAAGGTTCCCAAGCTGACCGATCGCGTTCGGAAGCTGCTCGGATAACTGGTTGTACTCCAGCATCAGGACGGCAAGTCCACCAAATTTAGGGACGACCCTTGGCATTGTTTTGAAGCGATTGTAATTGGCATTAAGGATAGAGAGCGGGAGCTCGCCTAGGGAGTCGGGAAGGCTGCTCAGCCAGTTGTCTGAGACGACAAGAGTCCTCAGTGACTCGAGCTTGCTCAGCCACTCTGGAATGCTCGTGAGGTTGTTGCCCGAAAGGTCGAGGTAATCCAAGTTCTTGAGAGCGGCCAGCGATGCGGGCACTTCGGTGAGATCCAGCCGGCGGAGGTAGAGCTTTGTGTTCCCCGCCTCCACAGCCTCTCGAATCCGCCGCTCGGCTTCCGCAATATTCGGCTCCGCCATTCCTCTAATGCCCTCCCACACCGCCTAAACGCTAAGATAGCCATTATGAAGAAGTCCCTCCCCCTCTTGGCGGCTGCGGCATGGCTGGCGCTCGCCTCCTGTTCCAAATCGCGCGCGAGCACCGACGATGCCAAACAGTTTCTCTCCGAAACCGAAGAGCGGCTTCTTGCCTTAAATGCCGAGGGCCAGCGCGCCGACTGGGTCCACGAAAATTTCATCACGGACGATACGGAGGGGCTCTCTGCGAAAGCGGATCAGCGCGCCATCGATGAAACCGTCAAACGCGCGAAAGAATCGACGCGTTTCACCGAATTGGCGCTTCCGGACGATGAAGCGCGCAAGATGAAGCTGCTCAAAGTCGGTCTTGTTCTCGCCACGCCATCCGATCCCAAGGAAAGCGAAGAGGTCACCCGGCTCTCTTCCTCGCTCGATGGCGCTTACGGCAAAGGCAAATACTGCCCGGAGCGGTTGAAGAACGCGCCGAACAAATGTCTCGAAGTGGAAGACATCACCAAGATCATGGCGAACAGCCGCGATCCGAAAGAGCTGCTCGACGTCTGGACGGGCTGGCACGCTATTTCACCCCCGATGCGAAAGGACTTCACGCGCTTCGTCGAACTATCGAACAAGGGCGCGCGCGAGCTCGGCTTCAAAGACACCGGCGCGCTGTGGCGGTCTAAATACGACCTGCCTCCGGACGATTTCTCAAAAGAACTCGACCGGCTCTGGGACCAGGTGAAGCCGCTTTACGTCTCCCTGCATGCCTACGTTCGTTGGAAGCTCCACGAAAGATACGGCGACGCCGTTCCGGCCAACGGTCCGCTGCCGGCGCATCTCCTGGGAAATATTTGGGCGCAGGATTGGACCAATGTTTATCCGCTCGTTGCGCCGAAGAGCGCCGATCCGGGCTACGATCTGACGCAAATCCTCAAGGGGCGCAACTCTTCGGCGCGCGATATGGTCCACTACGGCGAAAACTTCTTCAAGTCGCTGGGATTCGCGCCCCTTCCCGCCACATTCTGGGAGCGCAGCCTGTTTGAAAAGCCCAGAGATCGCGACGTGGTCTGCCACGCCAGCGCATGGGACGTCGATTTTGTCGAGGATTTGCGCGTGAAGATGTGCATCGATCCCACCGCCGAGTATTTCACCACCATCCACCATGAGCTAGGCCACAACTTCTATCAACGCGCCTACATGGCGCAGCCTTTCTTGTTCCGCGACAGCGCCAACGACGGATTCCACGAGGCCATCGGCGACACGATTGCGCTTTCCGTTACTCCGGAGTACCTGGTGAAGTTAGGCTTGATTCGGCAAGCGCCCGACGCTTCCAAAGACATTGGTCTGTTGCTCGACAAGGCTCTGGATAAGATCGCATTTCTGCCGTTCGGCTTGATGATCGATCAATGGCGATGGAAAGTATTTTCAGGCGAAATTCCGCCCGATAAATATAATCAAGCCTGGTGGGATCTGCGGTTCAAATATCAAGGGATCGCGCCGCCGGTGGCTCGTGGCGAGGCCGATTTCGATCCGGGAGCGAAATACCACGTGGCCGCGGATATTCCCTACATGCGCTATTTCCTCGCGGATATTTTGCAATTCCAATTCCACCGGGCGCTAGCGAAGGAAGCCGGCTGCCCGGCAGGCGGCGACGTTCCGCTCCATCGCTGCTCTATCTATCAGAGCAATTCGGCGGGAGACAAGCTGAACGCGATGCTGCAAATGGGCGCGAGCAAGCCCTGGCAGGATGCCCTCTATACGATCAGCGGCCAGCGCGAAATGGACGCCGGCGCCATTCGCGATTACTTCAAGCCGCTTGAGGCGTGGCTCA
>DASQJB010000067.1:0-7910 GCA_035631295.1 Bryobacteraceae bacterium
CCAACTAACCTTTGCCCGGACATAGTTCCGCGATCCTCGCTCATCTTCGTTTCCCAGTCGAGCTTACCCGGGGACGACGTTATCCCGAACCTGCCCATCCGTACCGTAATGATTTTCAGCGCGATCGGGACCGCGTGGTGCATGCTCGCGCGTTCCGGCGGCTGGAGAATAAGACTCAAGTCTTTGCGCCTGGCCTTTCCGACCATTTCCGCAATCGCCTGACCCACACGATCGAGGTGTCGCAGATTGCCCGGACCACGGCTTCCATGCTGCGTCTCGGCGAGCCGCTGGTGGAAGCGCTGGCCCTCGCCCATGACATTGGCCATCCGCCGCTGGCCCACGCCGGCGAGCAAGAGCTGGATCGGTTGATGCAACGCTTCGGCGAGCGGTTCGAGCACAATCTCCATGCTCTGCGCATCGTCGAATCGTTTGAAAACCGGTACGCGCGCTTCCCCGGATTGAACCTGACGTTCGAAGTGCGCGAGGGAATCGTGAAGCACTCGCGCGATTTCGAGCCGGGCGAGATTCCCGAACTGGACGAGTACTTGCCGGGTCGTCGCCCGCCACTCGAAGCCCAGCTCATCGATCTATGCGACGAGATTGCATATAATACTGCCGACCTGGACGACGGTTATACGGCCGGATTGATCTCTCCGGAAGGTGCGTGCCGTTCGGTCCGGAAATTCCGGGAGTTATGGGAGGCCGCGGAAAACCAATACCCCGGCGCATCCGAGCATGTCAGGATCAGCGAATCTGTGCGAGGATTAGTGGACTGGCTGGCGTCCGGGCTGATCGAAGGGACGATTGCGGCGGCGCAGGGGCTGAGCGGGTCGGAACAAGTGCGGGCACATCCGGTACGTGTGGCGCAATTCTCGCCCGAAGCAGCGGCGTGTGCTGCGGAGCTGAAGCGCCTCTTGACCGAAAGAGTCTATTGCTCGGACGCCGTAGTTCAGGCGCGCGCGCACTCCACGGGACGCATCGCGCGGTTGTTCGAGCTTTTCCTGGAACATCCGGAAAGGATGCCGTCCGCCTACCGGCAGGAATCTGCCCGTCAGCCCCTTCATCTCCAGGTGTGTGATTACATTGCGGGCATGACGGACGGGTTCTTTACGAGGACGTGCGATCTGATGGGGATTCCGTAAGGTCCAAATAGAAAGAATTCGGTCGTGTCGATTTTCCGTCCGGTTGTTCGACGCGTTAGTAGAGGCAAGCCTTAGGGCCGCTCGCGAGGGCGGCGCGAGTCGAGCCCCTAAATTACGAACCGAAAGGAACTTAACCATGAGATTCTTGTGCATCTATAAACCCGGCAAACGGGAAGAAACTGGGCCCACCCAGGAAGACATGGCCAAGATGGGCAAGCTGATTGAAGACGCGATGAAGGAAGGGTGGCTGCTCTCCACCGAAGGATGTCTCCCGAGCGCTCTAGGGGCGCGCGTGGGGCTCTCCGATGGAAAGTTCACTGTGACGGACGGGCCGTTCACCGAGGCCAAGGAGCTAATCGGCGGATTCGCCATCATTCAGGCGAAGTCGAAGCAGGAGGCGATTGATCTCACCAAACGCTTCCTGAACACGGCCGGCGGAGGAGAGACGGAGATCCGCCAACTCTACGAAGCGCCGGCGGCCACCGCGGTGAAACAGTAGCCAAAAGGAGGCGCCGCCATGCGATTCATGATGCTGATGATTCCCAAAGGGTACGAGAAGGCCGAAGCGGGCACAATGCCGGATCCCAAGCGCGTCGCGGAAATGATGAAGTACAACGAGTCCCTGCAGAAAGCAGGCGTGCTGCTGGCGCTAGACGGTTTGCACCCTCCGTCGATGGGCGCGCGCGTTTCTTTCACCGGAGGCAAACCTACGATCACCGATGGACCGTTCACCGAAGCGAAGGAAGTGGTCGGCGGATATTGGATGATCCAGGTGAAATCCAAAGCCGAGGCGTTAGAGTGGGCTTCGCGCTGCCCGGGTTCGGACAATGAGGTGATCGAAGTCCGGCAAGTGCAAGAATTCGCCGACTTCCCCGCAGACGTCCAGGATGCGGCGGCCGGCTTTTCGGACATGCAATCCGGCGCGGGCAGTAAGACGCCGTGAGGCGATAGTGTTCGCAAGGATCATTTGAAGGATGGGATGATCGGTAGCGGTGGCCGCTACCGACGCCCATCAAGCCGCTCATCAAGCTATCGATGCCGTCTGGAGGATCGAGTCGCCTCGACTCATCGCCGGCCTCGCGCGAATTGTGCGCGACATCGGCGTGGCTGAAGAGTTGGCCCAGGACGCGTTGGTGACGGCTTTGGAACAGTGGCCTGCGGCGGGCGTGCCGCGCAATCCCGGAGCATGGTTGATGGCGGCGGCAAAACGCCGCGCGATCGACCACCTGCGGCGGTCCAGGATGGCGGAGCGCAAGCACGAAGAGCTTGCTCGTGAAATCGAAGTAGAACGGAAGCCGGATTTTGAGGCCGCGTTGGATAACGAAATCGGCGACGATCTCTTGCGCCTGGTTTTCACAGCCTGTCATCCGGTGCTCTCTCCGGAAGCCCGCGTGGCGCTCACGTTGCGCCTGCTGGGCGGCTTGACCACCGGGGAGATTGCGCGCGCGTTCCTCACGCCGGAAGCGACGGTGGCGCAGCGGATCGTGCGGGCGAAGCGGACGCTGGCAGAAAAACGGGTGCCGTTCGAGATTCCTGAGGGAGCAGAACTGGCAGCGCGGCTCTCGTCGGTTTTGGAAGTCGTCTATTTGATCTTCAACGAGGGCTACACGGCGACAGCGGGCGGCGATTGGATGCGGCCCGCGCTGTGCGAGGACGCTTTGCGGCTCGGGCGGATTCTGGCCGAACTGGAGCCGAACGAACCGGAAATACACGGTCTGGTGGCGCTGATGGAGATTCAGGCGTCGCGCTTGAAGGCGCGCGTGGGTCCCTCGGGCGAGCCGATTCTGCTGCTGGACCAGAATCGCGCTCTGTGGGATCCACTGCTGATACGGCGTGGCCTCGCCGCTTTGGAGCGCGCGGAGAGGCTCGGCGGTCGGGGCTACTATCTTTTGCAGGCCGCCATCGCAGCCTGTCACGCGCGCGCTCTGGCGGCCGAAGCTACAGACTGGGCGCGCATCGTCGGCCTCTATACGGAGCTTCACGCGCTGGCCCCTTCTCCGGTGGTGGGGCTCAATCGTGCCGTCGCGATCTCCATGGCCTTTGGTCCGGCGGCTGGGTTGGAGGAGGTGGACCGGCTCATCTCGGAGCCGGTTCTTCAACGCTATCACCTGCTGCCGAGCGTGCGCGGCGATCTCCTTTCGAAGCTGGGGCGCTTAGACGAAGCCCGTGCGGAGTTTGAGCGAGCAGCATCGCTCGCGCAGAATGCCCGCGAGCGGGAGTTGTTGCTGCAGCGAGCGAGGACAGGCGGCTAGAGCACTCCACGGCGGAGCGGTTGATTCCGCGGGTCTCGACACGAGTGTCGAGACGGCAGGCAGGAGTGCCTGCGCCACGACAGTTATTTCGCCAAGACGGGGGCGCGCTTGATTGCGGGCTTCTTCTTTCGCATCGAAACGACTACGCGGTAACCCAAGAGCACGGCGAGGATGGCCGCGTACATGAGCGGCTCGCGGATGTCCGATTTCACCAGGAGATAGTAGTGAATCACGCCCAGCGCGGCGCAGCCATAGACGATCCGGTGCAGCTTCTGCCATCGTTTGTAGCCCATCCGCCGGACCCAACCCGCGGTCGAGGTGACCGCCAGTGGCGTCATGCCCAGTAGCGCCGCCATTCCCACCGTGATGTACCAGCGCTTCAGAATGTCCTCATACATCACATGTGGGTCGAGTTGCTTATCCAGCACGCTCCAGATCAAGAAGTGAAGGCAGCCGTAGAAATAGGCGTACAGACCCATCATGCGGCGGAAGCGCGTGATCTGCGGTTGGTTCAGAAGGTTCCGAAGCGGCGTCACCGCCAGCGTGATCATCAGCAAACGGATGGTCCAGTCGCCGGTGAAGTGGGTGATGTATTCAATCGGGTTCGCGGTCAGCCGGCGCTCGAAGACGCGCTGGACAAGATACGCCAGCGGGACAAGGCTCAAGAGGAACAAAACAACTTTGGTCCACTTGCTGGCGAGGACCTTCGGCATGCTCACAACTTCAATAATTCCGGATCAAGTCCATCCCCGAGTACATGCCGGCTACCTGGTCCCCGTAACCGTTGAACATCAGAGTCTCTTTGGTGATGCCCTGGCCGAGGAAACCTTCGCCCAGGCGCCGCTCTCGCGCCTGGCTCCAGCGCGGATGGTCGCGCTTGGGATTGACGTTGGAATAGAAGCCGTATTCGCCGGGCGCATAGGCGGCCCAATCGGTCGGCGGCTGCTTTTCGACGAAGTTGATCTTGGAAATCGACTTGATGCTCTTGAAGCCGTACTTCCACGGGATAACCAGACGCAGAGGCGCCCCGTCCTGATTGGGCAGAGTTTCGCCGTACATTCCCATGCAGAGCAGCGTCAAAGGATGCATGGCTTCATCCAGGCGGAGACCTTCCTTATAGGGAAAGGGAATTCCCGCTTCCCTCGGCGTGATCATGTATTTCGGATCGTAATAGGTTTCGAAAGCCACGAACTTGGCTTTGCCGGTCGGCTCGACCTGTTTGAGCAGAGTGCTCAACGAAAATCCGATCCACGGCACGACGATCGACCATGCCTCGACGCAGCGATGGCGGTAGATGCGCTCTTCGAGCGGCGCGAGTTTTGTGATGGCGTCCAGGTCGATGGTTTTGGGCTTCGCTACCTCGCCGCCGATTTGGACGGTCCAAGGCGACGGGACTTTCCACTTCGGGGCGTTTTGCGCAGGCTCTTCCTTACCGGTGCCGAACTCGTAATAGTTGTTGTATCCCGTGACGACGTCTTTGGAGGTGATTTTCTCACTGCCCACGCTGTAGGGCGTCTTGGTGGCATTCAGCTTTGCGGCAGCGAACGCGGCGAAGGGCGCGGCGGCCGCTCCCACGGCAGCAGCGGAGCGGCTGAGAAAGCGCCGGCGGTTCAGGTAAACGTGCTTGGGCGTGACGTCGGAATAGGGAAGATCGGACGGGCAGCGAATCAGCATCGGCGTGGACTCCTTCTCTTTCTTCTAATTTACTCTACTCCAGCCGCGGATAGGCTTTGATGGGAGGACAGCCGATCTTATTGAATCTCAAGGCAACGTGTACTCGGAGGAAAGCGCACCCGGGCTGTGGCGGACCGCGGTTTCGAAGGCTCCAAGAGAACGGCGAGCCGCCACCTAGGCCGCGGCCCCAAGAACCAGAGCCGCCCGCGCCGTTGGGAGGCACTGGGCGTCCTGGGCGGCGGGCGCCTGATGAGCCATGCAGATTAGGATAGTCCCTTACGCGCTTTTAGATCGGCTAGTAATTTCTCGACAGCATCTTGCTTTTCGAGCGCGGCCAGGCGTTCGTCGACATCGTCGGAGAGGAGCTCGGCTTTGGCCTGGCTGACGGCTTCGGCATGGCTGACCTTGTTACGGGCGCGGTCAAAGGCGCCGATGTGATCGCCGCCGTTGGAGGCAACGCGCGCCTCGCTGGCTTTACTGAGCGCGCGGGCGCGGCGATGCTGGGCAATGAGCACGTCGGCTTTGCTGCGCGCTTCCGCCATCTTCAGCTCCAGCTTGCGCAACGCGGTTTTCAGATTCTCCACCTGCGCGGTCTGGTCCACTACCTGTTGGGCGAAGTTTTCCGAAACCTGATGCGCGGTCATGGAGCGCTCCAGCGCCGCGCGCGCCAGATCGTCCTCGCCCTTGCTTACGGCCAACTCGGCCTTCCGGACCCACTCTTTGGCCGACTCTTCGTGCTCCTGCCGTTTCTTCATGAGCATGTGCTGATCGGCGATGCTGATGGCGACTTGCGTCTTCACCTGCATTAGTTGATTCTGCATGTCGAGAATCAATTGCTTGATCATCTTTTCCGGATCTTCGGCCTTATCGACCAGATCGTTGAGATTGGCGCGAATGAGCGTCGCGACGCGTTCTAAGAGTGCCATAAATCATCCTTCCTCTGTGGAGCGGGCTTCAGCCTCCGCTCGGGCTCCGGGGCTGAAGCCCCGGTAGCAGGCTAAGCCTGCTCCACGGCTGGCTATTGAGCCGCTTTCGCGGCTTTGTCTCCGATGGTGCGAACTTTGCTTAACAACTCTGACAGCGGCATCCCGCTAAGCGTTTCGAACAAAGCCGGAATTTGCGCCGCCATCTTGGTCATGTCTCCGGTGATCTTGTTCATGCCGGAGGCGTCGCCGTTGCCGGTGGAAACGATGGTGATCTTGTCGATGTTTGCTAGGGGCGAGGCCAGCGCCTTCACCACTTCCGGCATCTGCGTAATCAGCTTGTCGTAAACGGCAGCCTGGTTGTACTCCTGGTAAGCTTCGGCCTTGACGTTCATGGCCTTGGCTTCGGCTTCGCCTTTCTTGAGGATGATTTCAGCCTCGGCTTCGCCCTGCGCGCGAATCGCGGAAGCTGCTCCTTCCGCCTCGGCGATGCGGCGCTGCCGCTCGGCCGCGGCCAGGGTCTCGATGCGCTGGCGCTCCACTTCGGCCTGCTTCAGGCTGCTGGCGATTAGCTCCTTCTCGTGGCGCACAATCTCGGCTTCCTGAACTTTGATCTCGTGCTCCTTTTGCACCTGCTGGATCTTCACTGCTTCCGCCACCACCTGCTGCTGCATGACATTGGTTTGGATGTCGTAGGCTTTATCGGCCTGCGCCTGTTGCTTCTTGGTGACCTCGAGGAATTGCGCCTTCTTGATTTCGAGATCGCGCAAAGCCTCGGCCTGCTTGGCTTGAGAAACAGTTTCAGCGAGCACGCGCTCCTGCGCCGCCTGCGCCTTGGCCACGGCGGCGTCTCGCTCGGCCGCCGCCCGCTTGATGGCCGTGTCGCGCTCGGCTTCGGCCGCGGCGACATCGGCGTCGCGCTTGATGCGGGCGATATCCGGACGGCCCATGTTGGTGATGTATTCGTTCTTGTCGCGGATTTCCTTAATGGTGAAAGAAATCACGTCCAGGCCCATCTTGGTCATGTCGTCGGCGCAAGTGTTGCGGACGCGATCGCCCACCATTTCGGGCTCCTTGACGATCTGTTCGACCGAAAGCTGTCCGATAATGCCGCGCAGATGGCCTTCCATCACCAACCGGATCAAGCCCTCCCGCTCGCTGTCGGTCTTGGTGAGGAACTGCTCGGCGGCGGTGGTGACGGATTCGGGATCGGATTTCACTTTGATTTGCGTCACCGCTTCCACCGTCACCGCCACGCCCTGCATCGTGTAGAGATCTTGCTGCGGCGCCACGTCGAACGACATCAATTGCAAAGACAGTTCGCGGTAGCTTTCGAACATGGGCCATATGACGGTGCCGCCGCCCTTGATGACGCGCGTGCCGCGCATGCCGTACACCACCAGCGCCTGATGCGGCCCAGCCTTGCGGTACAAGCGCGCCAGCATCGCCATCAGGAACAGAATGGCAAGCACCATCAGTCCGGAAATCACCAAAACTTCAGTTGAAATGTGCATGCTCCGTCTCCTTTTCCAAAATCTCTTCCCACCGGCGCACGTAGGCGATGCCGCGTTCATAACGGGTGACGATCACCTCGGCGCCGCGGGGAACCTCCCTGGAATCTTCGCTGCGCGCGGGCGTGGCCTTGCGCGCCCCGTCGCGCACGTACAAAATCTCTCCCACGCCGTGCGCGCGAATAGGACTCGTGACATGCCCCAGCACACCCACCATTTCGTAATCGGCGGGATTCAGGGGGCGCTCGCTTGCTGAGAGTTTTCCCAAGAACCACAGCACCACGCTCGCGCCGCCGAAGCCGCTCGCCGAGGCGATCAACAGGCCCAGGTAAGTCCAGATGTCCGAGTAACGCTCGAGCAGATAGCCGGCTCCCCCAAACCAGGCTAGGAAAGCTGTGACGGCGGCGA
>DASQJB010000068.1:0-7280 GCA_035631295.1 Bryobacteraceae bacterium
AAGCTGCTCGCCGACGTAGGGCTGGTGGGCTTTCCCAACGCGGGAAAATCGACCCTGATCTCGCGCATCTCCGCGGCCCGCCCCAAGATCGCCGACTACCCTTTCACTACGCTCGAGCCGAATTTAGGCGTCGTAAGTCTGGAAGACCAGCGCACCTTTGTAGTAGCCGACATCCCCGGCTTGATTGAAGGAGCGCATTTGGGTCACGGCTTGGGAACTCAATTCCTCCGGCATATCGAGCGCACGAGAGTGCTGGCCCACCTTGTGGACGTCTCAGACGCCAGCGGCCGCGATCCGGTCCACGATTTCGAAGTCGTGATGGAAGAGTTGCGCAGCTTCTCCGAGGGTCTGGCGGCCAAGCCGATGATAGTGGTGGCGACGAAGCTCGACGCCGCGCAATCGCCGGAGCGGCTCGCGTCCTTGCGCCGGCTGGCGCGCAAGCGCAGCCTCCCATTCTTCAAAATCTCCAGCGTCACGGGCGAAGGCATACCCGCCCTCAAGCGCGCCATGGCGGAGGCCGTGCTCCCGGCGGCTCAGCCGATCAGTTCATGACATTGTCCCGGACGAGCAGATAAACCTCATACCACCACTTGTGCGCGACGCGTCTGGGCTCTCGAACCGTGTCTTGATGACCCGCTTAAACGATCGTGAGACAGTCGACCTATAACGGGTTGACCGGTCCGCTGTTAGGCGCCAGAATGTCCACCATGATCACGGGGAAGCTGACCATCGGTCTTTTGGCGTTCGTTCCCGCGGGCCTTTGCCAGAGTGCTGCGACGATCACCGGCAGGGTGGTAACCGCGTCTGAGGGTAGCCCAATCCCAAAAGCGCAAATCCACGCGACTAACTCATCCAACGGCGCGACTTTCGCAGTACAGAGCGCAGCCGACGGGCGATATGTGCTGCCTGCGCTTCCTCCCGGAATTTACGTAGTCACGGCCGAGTTTCCACCGCTGTTTCTCCCTTTTAGGAGCGAAAGTGTGCAGCTCGAAGCTGGAAAAACCGTGCAGGTCAATATCCCGCTGAACGACGAGCAGCTGAACACCCTAGGAGACGGAGGCAGCTTCTTTGTTTACCTGAGCTCGGACCATCCAGCTCCCAGGGGACGTGCTCCTCGCACACGAGAGGGTAGGCCCGACCTCAATGGCGTTTGGCTGCCCGCACTTCTCCAACCGGTAGGAGACAAACCAGAGCCGCTCCCATGGGCGAAGGAGTTGGCTAAGAAGCGGAGCGATGGCTTCGGAAAAGATCCGCAAACCTACTGCCTGCCTGGAGGGTTGACCTACTCCGGTATGTTTTTCGAATACCGGCTGGTTCAGACGGCCATGATGCTAGTCATCATCGAACCGGACAGCGGCAATCCGACGCGCCAAATATACCTTGATGGACGCAGCCATCCCAAGGATCCTAATCCGTCCTTCATGGGACATTCGGTCGGGCGCTGGGAGGGGGACACACTGGCAGTGGACACCGTGGGGTTCAACGATCGAACATGGCTCACCAACGATAATTTTCCGCAGACCGAGAAGATGCACGTAATCGAGCGTTTCCGGCGTCCGGACCTGGGGCATCTCGAGATGGAAATAACCTTTGACGACTTCGGCGCCTTCAGGAAACCTTGGAAGCTGAAGCGAGTCAGTTCGCTGGCGCCCGAGTACACAGAAGTTCTGGAATATGTTTGCACGGAAAACAATCGCGACATTGACCATTTGGTCGTCAAATAGACAGTTCCCTCAGCGGCCAACTCGCCGCGACCAGCGGCGGTTTGAAGGGAAGCGCCACAGGCGGGTCAGTTCGCGACATCGTCCGTCCGGCTGTCGTCCCGGACCGGCAGATAAACCTCATACCACCACTGCTGCGCCACGCTGTTTTCGTATTTCTTCAGCGCGTCCTGGCTCTCGAACTCCATCACGATGGCTTGCTTGAATCCTTCCTGCCCTTCGTACTTCAGGTTCTTGGTCCACACTCGTTTGAGCCCCGGGTATTTGGAGGGGAGCTCGTGCACCCGATCCACCGCCGCTTTGATCTGCTCTGGAGTCGCTTCCACTTTCCATTTCACGTTGATGATGTGGATGACCGTGGAAGATTGCGCCCACGCGGCCGCAGCCGAGAACAAACACAGAAAGGAAACAAGCGCCCGTTTCATATCTACGATGATGCCACCGGCTCAGAAAGGGCGGGGCTACTTCCCCACCAGATGCCGCCCGTCCTTTTCATTCTCGAGGCAGTAGTAATCGAGCATCTCCGTGTCCGGCGCAAGAAAGCTGTTCAGCTTCACGGTCCAAGGCTTGGCGTATGCCTTGGGATCGTCGACGGTAATTTCGATTTCCAATTTCCCGAAATTCACCCGATGGAAGCGCTCCGTGATGGTTGCTGCGTCCGTGAGGGGGCTGCCGTTCCGGTCCAGCCAGATCCCGTCGTAGAACCCTGCGCTCGTCACGTTTAGCACATCGCCATCCCACCTCCCGATCGAATACCCGTTCCAGGAAGGATTCGGATCGGAGGGCAGCGGGCGGCCATCGGTGAAGATCTGGCGGTAGGCGGCATCCCGCTCGCTGAGGATCACCACCAGCCCTGGCGTTTGCAAAATCTTCCGGTAGAGCGGGACAGTATGAGTCTTGACGATGCCGCCGGGCAAACAATGCGAAGTGGGATCGTCCATCCCGTTCCGCGCCATCCTCGATTTCACTAATTCCGCCGCCCACGGCCGATACGGCAGCCCTCCGATCGACCAGCCCATGTCCATGAACTCCTGACCAATCTTCATGTCGTTGCAGCCAATCGCGGGACAGGGCCGGTTGTCTTCCGGTTTCCAGATCCCGGAAAGGTCGGGTTTGCCGTCAGTTGTTTTGGGCGCGGGCGCGGCGAGATCGGGCTTGCCGTCAGCCGTCCGCGGAATAGCTTCGGTCTTATGATCCAGCCACTGCGCCGTCGCGTTAGCGCAGAAAAAAACTGCCGCCAGCCGCACGCAGATTGACGTGGAGACCATAACCAATCCGGACTCTCCGCCGATTATACTTCGGGCGCCCGCGAGAGCTCCCGTTTCGGCCCCAATTGTGATAAAAGGTAGCTAAGCGCCACATCGGAGGCCGCACGGAACCTCGCCTTCATTTCACTCGTATAAGTTGGGTGCTCGCAATATTAGGAGGGGTGATGAATAGGATTTCATTCGTGATCGCTCTTGGCCTGACGACTTTGTCTCTTCAGGCCCAATGGATAAAGCAGCCAACTTCTGGGATCCCCAGAACCGCAGACGGTAAGCCGAATCTCGCCGCACCCGCGCCGAAAACAACCGATGGCAAGCCTGACCTTTCCGGCGTGTGGACCTTCATTCCTGGCAAGGGCGGCATTAGCCAACAGTTGAAGCCATCGGATATTAAGCCTTGGGCGGAGGCTCTACACAAGGAACGGGATGAGAACCTCGGCCACGACAGCCCCGCTATTCAATGCTTACCGGGCGGCTTCATGGCCTTCGGACTGGTCAAAGTGGTTCAAACTCCCGGTTTGATTGTCGTGCTCGCGGAAGACCTGGAATACCGCCAAATCTTTCTCGATGGGCGCCAACTTCCCAAAGATCCGAGCCCAGCCTGGATGGGCTATTCAGTGGGACATTGGGAAGGGGACACACTGGTGGTCGAAAGCACCGGCTATAACGACCGGACCTGGCTGGAACAGGGCTATCCCCACACAGAGAACTTGCGCCTCACCGAGCGATGGCGCCGCGGCGATTTCGGCCACATGAGCATTGACGTAACCTTTAGCGATCCGGCGATCTATGAGAAACAGTGGACCTCAAAGGTCATGGCTTCCTACACCGCCGATACGGATCTTCTCGAATACGTCTGCGCCGAAAATGAAAAGGACCGCGGCCATTCTATCGGTAAGAAGTCCGACGATACCAAGCACGCGGTGAAGCTCTCGCCGGAAATTCTCTCTAAATATGCCGGCCACTATGACCTCCGGGCCAAGGAACTGACCGGCGTGGACCTGGTGCCGCTTACGGTTACCTTTGAAGACGGAGTATTGAAGCTCGGCATCGTTGACGCCCCAGGGGAAACGATGGTCTCTTTGTCGGAAAAGACTTTTACCGGCTTCGGCGGGTACATTGACTTCGGAAAGAACGAGAAAGGCGAGGTTACAAACCTGGTGATCCGCATCGCCGAAGGGGACTTCCGGGCGGACCGGAGGAAGTAAACGAGCCCAGACAGTGGGGCAGCCGGTCTTGCCGGCTGCCTCCTTGACAAGTTACCTTGGCGCCGCCGCCGCACCCCCCTTGACTTCGCCTGTAATCCTCCTGTTAGAATGGCAGTTCACTGTTCTGCATGAAAGTGCCTGCACACTTCAGCGCAGCCCTGTGGACGGCCATTGCCGCAGGAGCCGTGTTTTTAACAGGTTGCGCTGCCTCCGCTCCCTCCCAGCGCTTCCGGACATTCTTTCTGCCGCCCTCGCCCGCGCCTGCTTCTCCGGCGGCCGCCATCCCGGAACCGCCGGCTTTAATGACCGGTCTCTACGCTAATGAAGCTCCATCTCTAGGCAATTCCTTCCCCCACATCCCCCGTCCCACCGACGGCGCATTTCTGATCAAGCGGGCCGAAGACCGCTATGCCGCGGGAAAACGGGCTATCCAGGAAGGCCGCCTTGAGGATGCGCGCCGCGAATTCAACCGCGCCATCGAGCTCTTAATGGCTGCCCCCGACGATATTCCCGAGCGCTCCCGCGTCGAGCAGCGCTTGGAAGAAATGGCCGACGCCATTTACCGCTACGATATCGGCGATTTAGGCGCAGGCCAGGCTTCCGATTTGGATGGTGAGCAACCCAAATACGACAAGCGTCCCATTGATGAAATTCTGGAGTTGACCTTCCCCGTGGATCCGACCCTTCGCAATAAAGTAAAGGAGCAGGTCCAGGCCACCCAGTCCCAGCTTCCCCTTCAGGAAAGCGACGCGGTCCTCAGTTTCATTAACTTCTTTTCTTCTCCCCGGGGCAAGAAAATCCTCGAAGCTGGTCTACAGCGATCCGGCCGCTACAAGGCCATGATCGAGCGCGTCTTAGCTGAGGAGGGTCTCCCCCGGGAACTTATCTTCCTTGCCCAGGCTGAATCCGGCTTTCAGCCTCACGCGATCTCGAACAAACTATGCGTGGGCCTGTGGCAGTTCGCGAAATTTCGGGGCAAAGAGTACGGCTTAGACGTTTCCCCCGGCTTCGACCTTCGGATGGACCCGGAGTTGGCCACGCGCGCCGCTGCCCGGCATTTACACGACTTATACGCGCATTTGGGTGATTGGTATCTTGCCATGGCGGCTTACGATTGCGGTCCGCAATGCATTGACCGCGCCGTCCAACGGACCGGCTACGCCGATTTTTGGACCCTGAGGCGGCTAGGCGTCCTGCCCCAGGAGACGGCAAACTACGTTCCAGCGATCCTCGCGATGATCATCGTATCGAAGAACGCCGCCGATTACGGCCTGGAACAGTTGCCGCCCGACCCTCCCCTGCAGTTCGACTCCGTCGAGATCCAAGCGCCCACCAGTCTCGCCCTCGCCGCCGCCGCGGTTGACAGTCCTGTGAGCGAGCTGCGCGATTTGAATCCGGCTTTGCTAAAGGCCATAGCCCCGTCGGGCTACCGCTTGCACGTGCCTAAGGGAACGCTGGACCGGCTGGAAGAGGCGTTTGCGATCATTCCCGCGAACATGCGCGCATCCTGGCGCGTGCAACGCTTGGAGAGTGGCGATACATTCGCCTCGCTTGCCAGGCGTTACGGAGCCACCGCCGAGAACTTGTCCTCCGCCAACCGGGATAGCCTGCCCGACGTAGGGCGGTTCGTAGCGATTCCGGTGTCGTATCCGGGTGACCGCGCGCCGGCGCGCATAAACGGCGCCAAGCGCGGCTCGGCCGCCGGGCAGAAGAAAGTTTCCTCCGGTGCATCATCGAAAGGATCCTCGCTCGCTCAAGCCGCCTCCTCCCGCAAGTCTTCCGCCGCTGCTCCGAAGAGCACCGCCCAGAAAACCACCGCAAAGTCCTCCCCGCGCCGCGTCCCTGGAGCCTGAGCCGCCAGAAAACGCGCGCATCTAATCGCGCCTGCCCGCAGTCCGTCCGTAAGCCCCGCCCGTGAGGGCGGGGATGGGCGTAGCATCTTTGCGTATCGGCGGATTAACGGTCCGCTGTGCACATTTTCCCTTGCCTTCCGTGTAAAAAGCGATATTCTAAGTTTTGGTTACGCTCGCGAGCAGTGATGGCGCGCCGTCACCCGAAACCCTTGAGGAGGACTGATGCTAGAGTATCGACTCTCGGTCGATGAGGACGAAATCGACGACTACGACGAGGAAACCAATCTCAACGTCGACGACGATCTGGGCGACTACGGAATGGACGATGAAGACGAAATGGAAGAAGTGGGCAGCGTAACGGAGACCGTTGTGGTCGTGCCACCGCCCGCTCCCATCGAGGAAACCATGGAAGCCCCGCCGGCCAAAATGCCGGTGAAGAGGGCCGCCGCGCCCCCGAAGGCTGCGAAAAAGAAAGCGGCTGCGAAGAAGGCCGCGCCTAAGAAGGCGGTAGCGAAGAAAGCTGCTGCGAAAAAAGCCGCTCCCAAAAAAGCTGTGAAAAAGGCAGCTGTGAAAAAGGCAGCCGTGAAAAAGGCCGCCGCCAAAAAAGCCGCCGCCAAAAAAGCGGCTCCCAAGAAAGCGGCAAAGAAGGCAGCCAAAAAGGCCGTCGCCAAGAAAAAGGCGAAGAAGAGATAGGCTCGCGGCGCCTGGGCGAATGGATTTGCCTATCGTCTCGGCGTCTTTATCCTTATCCTCTATCGACCACCGCGCGGCAGCGCTCAAACAGTTGGAGCAGCGAATCGGCCTGCTCCTCTGGAGTCTTCGGCGTCTTTCCGGAGAACCCGGCGCTGCCGGCACTCTTCCCAAGGCCGGTCGTCGTCGCGATAAAGCGAGTCAGTTCCAGAGCCACTTCGTCCTTACTCATGCCGGAGTGGGGCTTTTCGTCGCCGTCCTTGGTGGAAACTCCCGCTACTTCCTTATCGTTGTTCATATGGTTTCTAGAGTAACAGTCGTTAGTCGTCGGCCGGTAGTCGTCAGCGATCAGCCGTGAGAATACTAGCGACTCACGACCAGCGACTAACGACTAAGGCCCGGCAACTAGCGACCCCCAATGCCGTTTGACGCCCGCCGCATGCTGCGCAAGATGCGCGGCGGCTCGCAGGCGCAGTTGCTGGAGGCCGCGGATGGCCACCATTATGTAGTTAGAATTTCAGAACAACCCGCAGCACCGCCGGA
>DASQJB010000069.1:0-8544 GCA_035631295.1 Bryobacteraceae bacterium
GTGCCGCTACACAGTCAATCGCCATTGACGAGGCCTATACGTACCTGTCTTTCGTAAAGCTCACTCTGACCGAAATCCTGACCCGCTATGACGCGAATCACTACGTCCTGCACAGCCTGCTCTGCAAGGTAAGCACGGGTCTACTCGACATCTCTGAGTTAACGCTCCGGTTGCCCTCCCTAGCAGGAGGCATTTTGTATTTCTTTTCCATGCTATGGATCTGCCGCCTTTTGTTGGGAAGGGTTGGGCGAGTGTGCTCTGCCTCTCGATCCTTCTCTTGAATCCACTGGTCCTGGATTTCTCCTCGGCGCCGCGCGGTTACAGCCTCGGAATGGGTTTCCTGTTTCTCGGCGTTTGGGCGCTTCTGCTTCAGTTGCGGAAGATAAAATCCAAATCCGGTGGCGGCGTCTCGCGTTCATCGGCATATCGCTGGGTTTATCGATAGGCTCCGTCTTGACGTTCGTTTTTCCAGTCGCAGCCTCATTATGCATGTTTGCGATTCTGACATTCGGCTGCGGCTCTCGCCCCTACAAACAGCGCCTGGCGGAATTGGCCGCGCTCATTGTACCTGCGCTCACAGTAGCTTTTGTCATCAACGTCGGCCCATTGAGCAAGGCAACCCGCGATCATTTTGCGATTGGATTCGGGTCAGTTTTGAAACGCTGAAGAACACTCTTGTCTATTTTCTCCGGCATCACGATTCAGTAATCACACTTTGCCGTTGGCAGATCGATCCAGTCGCGTGGCTCTACCCGGTCTGCCGCGGCGCGGTTTTGATGGCGCTTGCGGTGAGCGCTGCATTTCTACTTGCGCCTTCGATGAAACGTATACGCTTTCTTCAGAGTGAGGCTATTTTCCTGAGCGGTGTCCTCATCGCCACAGTTGCCGTGCTGGTTGCCGCTCGTCGGTACTTTGGGATCCTCTATCCTGTGGCGCGCTCCGCTATCTATTTTGTGCCACTCGTAGTCCTGACGACTACGGCGATACTGGGGGATCTCCGCGTTAGACCCAAGTTAGGGCTTATACGTCGCCCGGTTTCTAGCGGCGCAAGCGCCTGCCGGCCGGCGCATGAGGATTACCGCAACGTGGACCCTCGTGCCGTGTCTGAACTTCTATCGTGACATGTACCACCTGAACGGATGGGAACCCTTAGAAGGGCAGAACGGTAACCACACATTAGCGTCGGGCGACTACGTCGTCTTTGATCCCGGAGCTAGTAAACCAATGTCTTGCGAACTCTTCACGGCAGTCTTCATTGACCGGCTGTCCGGTGCTTTCGTCGCGGTCCACCGATAGAAAAACCGCCTGGGTTCGTTTTTTCGCCGCCGCCCAAACTGGGCAGTCCCTTAGTGGCGCCCACCCTCAACGAGCGCTGTATCAAGCTCTTCCCATTCGAATCCCGGCCGTTGGTGATCGAATATCCTACACTCAACGCCAGAAGGGCGAGCGAAGCAATGCGTAGAAGCTTCGCGTGAAGAGTTGGCTTTGCTCGTCCCCAAAAAATCGGCTCTGGCGCCGCAACCCGGCGGAGGAGCAACTTTTTCTCGCTTCCGCCGTTTAATACTGATAGAGGAACCTGAATGGGTCGAACCCAGATGGGTCACACAATGGCGCGCGGAATTGTTGCGGTCGCGACGCTGCTATGCGCCGCTGCTGGGCTCCAGGCCGGCACGATCCGCCAGAATGCGCGGAGCGACTACGGCCAATTCGAAAAGAAGCTTTCGAAGGACCAAGCCATCCTACACGCGCTCGACCGGCTCACTTTCGGTCCCCGGCCAGGCGATATCGCAGCCGTCAAGAAGATGGGCCTCGATGCCTGGATCGATCTTCAGCTTCATCCCGAGAGAATCCCGGAGAACCCCGAGCTGGACAAGCGTCTTCAGCAAACTCAATCCACATCGGAAAACTCCAAGCAGGGCAAGCAGGGCGCGCCTGCTCAATACGCTCAGGAAAAGATCTATCGCGCGGTGTACAGCAATCGCCAGCTTCAGGAAGTGCTGGTGGATTTCTGGTTCAACCACTTCAACGTCGACATGAGCAAAGGGGCTGATCGCAATTTGACGCCCGCCTATGAGCGCGAAGCGATTCGGCCCAACGTTCTGGGAAAATTCCGCGATCTGCTGGAAGCCACGGCCATGAGCCCCGCGATGCTGTTCTACCTGGACAATTGGCAAAGCGTCGCTGCGGATACGGCGCAGCGGCCGAATGGCAAGAAACAAGCCCGCGGCCTCAACGAAAACTACGCGCGCGAGTTGATGGAACTACACACTCTCGGCGTGGATGGCGGCTATACGCAGAAAGACGTCACCGAAGTGGCGCGCTGCTTCACTGGTTGGACCATCGACCGGCCGAATCAAGCGGGAACGTTTTCCTATAACGACCGGACGCACGACAAAGGCGAGAAAGTAGTACTGGGCGTCACGATTCCGGCGGGCGGCGGAAAAGAAGACGGCGAGAAAGTGCTCGATATTCTCGCCCGCCATCCTTCAACGGCGCGATTCATTTCGAAGGAGCTCGCCCAACGCTTCGTGGCCGACGATTCCCCGCCCGGGATCATCGATCGCATGACGCAAACATTTGAGCAAACGGATGGAGATATCCGCGCGGTGCTCGCGGCCATGTTCGGGTCCAAGGAATTCTTCTCGCAGGGCGCTTTTCGTGCGAAGGTGAAAACGCCGCTGGAGACGGTGGTGGGAGCCGTCCGAGCCACTGGCGCGCGCGTGGATTCCGCCACGGCGATGGTAAGCCAAATCGCCAATCTCGGAGAGCCTTTGTACCGCAAGATCGAGCCGACAGGATATTCCAACGCCAGCGCCGAATGGGTGAATTCGTCGGCGCTGCTGGCGCGCATGAATTTCGCGATGCAATTGGGGGACAACCAGCTTCCGGGCGTTCACGTGGGTACGAGCCGCTTCTCGAACAACCCGTCCGACGCGGCAAAGCAAGTGTTGTTTACGGGCGCCTCTTCCCAAACGCTCGACGCCATCAAGAAGGAGCTGTCCGCGGAGAAGAGAAAGAATCCGCGCCAGCAGCCCAGCGGTGCGGTCATCGCCGGATTGGTGCTCGGCTCACCGGACTTTCAAAGGAAGTAGCAAAATGACGACTCGCCGTATATTTCTCAGAAGCTCGGCCATGGCGATGGTAGGGATCAGCTCTACGCCCGCCTGGCTTTCGCGCGCCCTTTACGCGAAAGACGCGCCCAGCCCGCGCAAAAAGATCCTGGTAGCGATCTTTCAGCGGGGCGCGATGGACGGACTGAACGTCGTCGTCCCTCACGGCGAAGCCGCTTATTACAATCTGCGCCCGAATCTCGCGTTGCCCAGGCCCGATGGAACGCCGGACTCCGTCATCGATCTCGACGGATTTTTCGGCCTGCATCCATCGTTGCAGCCGCTCAAGCCTCTCTATGACGCCGGCCATTTGGCCATCATCCACGCGGCCGGCTCCCCCGATCCCACGCGCTCTCATTTCGACGCGCAGGATTACATGGAGTCGGGCACTCCGGGAACGAAGACGACCGGCGATGGCTGGCTCAACCGCTCGCTGTCCGCCGGGAGATCGAAATCGCCCATTCGCGCAGTTGGCCTGGGCCCCGAGATTCCCCGCGCCTTGCGTGGCTCCAACGATGCTGTAACTGTCGACAGCATCGACAATTTTAAGGTGCGGAATCCGGCTGGAGCCGTCGCGTTTGAGAAGATGTACGGCGGCGCCCGCGACCAGGTCCTCAATGGAACCGGACGGGAGACTTTCGAAGCAGTAAAGCTGCTGCAATCGGTCCAGAAGCGGAGCTACGCGCCGGCCAATGGCGCGCGCTATCCCGATGGCAAACTCGGGCAGGAACTGATGCAGATCGCGCGGCTCATCAAAGCCGATGTCGGCCTGGAAGTGGCGTTCACGGATCTGCGCGGCTGGGATCATCACGTAAATGAAGTCGGCGCGAAACCGAGCGTGGGGCAACTGGCGAACTTGCTCTCGCAATTTGGCCAGGCGCTAGCGGCGTTTTATGCGGATTTAGGAGACCGCATGGGTGAAGTAAGCGTCGTCACGATGAGCGAGTTTGGCCGCACGGCGAAGGAGAACGGAGCGCGGGGCACCGATCATGGCCACGCCAACGTAATGTTCGCCTTGGGAGCCGGAGTTAAGGGCGGAAAGATCTACGGTAGTTGGCCCGGCCTGGAGCGCGAACAACTCTACGAGGAGCGAGACCTCGACGTCACCACGGACTTCCGCGAAATCCTGGGCGAGCTGGTAACGAGCCATATGGGAAATCCGCGGCTGGGCGAGGTTTTCCCCGGCTACGAAAGCCGCGGCTTCCGCGGCATCGTCGCATCTTAGTGGCGTAGGCCGGAAATTCATCGCCTGAGAATCTCTAACCGCTACGACGATTTCGGTGGGGCCTGGCTTTCAGCCCGCCGGGCTTTGCCCGGCTTTCGGTTGCGGTTCTGCTGCACTGTGGGGCGGCAACGTCGCACTCACTCCCTGCCGCGAAACCGCTCCAACCTTCGGCGATCGCGTTTGGAAGGTCTGCCTTCCGGACCTTCGAAATGCGGCATAGTCTTGCGCGCGGCCGCGAGTTCCTCCCGCAATTTTCGGCTCGCTTCCGTCTCGCGATACAACGTCTGAGCGACGGCCGCGGGCCCGCGCATTTCGCTCAAAACCGCGACTTCCACCTGAAACTCGCCCGACGGGTTCTTCACGTGCAAAAGGTCGCCGACATGGATCTCCCGCGACGGCTTCGCTAATTGTCCGTTGGATTGAATCCGGCCGAGCTCGCACGCCTTTGCGGCAAGGCTGCGCGTCTTAAAAAAGCGGGCAGCCCAGAGCCATTTGTCGATTCTCACACAAGCGCTGCCGTTCCCTAATACAGAGTCGCCTGAATGCGGGCGGGAAGCTCGGCGTCATATTCCGCTCCTCCCTCTTCGCCCGCGGTGGCGTCGGCCAGCATCTTCCCAGCCGTTGTGACGTCGGCGCGGGCGCGGAACGTCGCGGGATTCCACAGCTTGCTTCGCACAATGGCCCGCGCGCACTGGAACATTACCTGCTCGATGGCGAAAACGATCACGATTTTCGGGACCGCTCCACTGACCGCGAACGATTCGCAAAGGCTGGCGTTCCGGCTGAGCACGGCGCGTCCGTTTGCCCGAAGGACTTCGGAGATTCCGGGAACCATGAACAACAGGCTGGCGCGAGGGTCGGCCACAAGATTACGAAGAGTGTCGATGCGGTTGTTGCCGCGGCGCTCGGGCAGCAGCAGCGTCGAGTCATCGTGTACGCGCACAAAACCGGGTGCGTCTCCGCGCGGCGAACAATCCAGGCCGCGCGGTCCCATGGTGGCGATTACAACGAATGGCGAGGCCTCTACCATGGCGCGATAGGCCGGCGTCAGGCTGCGCGTGACCTTGCGAATCGACGTCGACATGGGCGCTGGATACATGGCGTCCAGTTCGGCCGCACTGGAAACAGGGTCGAGAATTTCGAGCGGCATTGCTTAATTATGCAGTAAAAACCCGCTGACGCGCTTCGGTAACGCCAGGCCATCGAAAAGTATCCAATTTTCGCTGGAGGACACCTTTGATGAAACTACACAGCAACGCTTTTACCGAGGGAGGAGTCATCCCCGACAAGTACTCACGCGAGGGCGGAAACGCTTCTCCGCCGCTTGACTGGACCGACCTCCCCAAAAACACGCAGAGTCTGGCATTGGTGGTCGACGACCCCGATGCGCCTGGCGGAGATTTCGTTCACTGGCTTGTTTACAACATTCCGCCGGAGATGAATCACTTCGACGAGGGCGCCGCCGCCGCGATGCGCCTGCCCGACGGAATGCGCCAGGGCAAGAACGGCTTTGGCCAAACCGGCTACGGAGGGCCCCAACCGCCGAGCGGAGCGCACCGGTACATCTTTCACTTGTACGCGCTGGATTCGAAGCTCGATCTGCCGCCGGGAGCCACGCGAGCGCAGCTCGACAAAGCCATGCAAGGGCACGAAATCGAAGAATGCAGCGCCACGGGCAAATACGCGCGGCACTGAAGGACGCCTTCTGACCTGTATTACTATTGGGCCGAATGTCAGACTTTTGGCGGCTCGTGGAGGCCCTTGAAAAGCACTATGGGAGACCCAAGCCCCCTCCCGCGCGAGGCCTGTTCGAGCTGGTGCTTTATGAGAACATCGCGTATCTGGTTTCCGAGGACCGCCGGGAAAAAGCCTTCCGAGAACTGAAGAGCCGGATTGGCGTCCGTCCCGAAGACTTACTCTTGGCTTCGGCCGCGGAATTGGCGGAGATCGCGGCCATCGGTGGAATTTTTCCGGAGCTGCGCGCACGGCGTCTGCAAGAGGCGGCGTGGCTTGCGCGCGATAAGTTCGGAGCCAACCTTGACTCCGTGCTGGACTTGGATTTCGCTAAAGCGCGCCGTGCTCTGAAACAATTTCCCGCCATTGGCGAGCCCGGGGCCGAAAAGATCCTCCTGTTTACCGGCGCCCACCCGTGCTTGGCCTTGGAATCCAATGGGGTCCGGGTGCTGGTGCGGTTCGGCTTCGCGACAGAGCACAAGAGCTATTCGACTACGTACCGGGCGCTGCAAAAGGCGTTGGCCACGGATGCCGGCTGCAAATGCGCTCCCTTTGTTGTCGCGCATCAACTTTTGAAGCGGCACGGCCAGGAGATTTGCCGGCGCTCCGCGCCCCGGTGCCCGGAATGCCCCGTGCGCGCGAACTGCCGGTTTCCGTCTGCCCGCTCTTGACTTGGGCGGTTGGCCGCTACACTCTGGCCGCAACACGCTTGCCGGCCAGCACTGTGGCGCCCGGGAAGAGCCGCTGCCGGCCACTGCGCTGATTGCCAAAATTATCGACGAATTCGAAGCTGCCTTCCCGTAACTCAAGTACCGCTATGTCGGCCGGCGCGCCCACTTTGAGCGTCCCTCGAGTGCGGAAGACCGGAAACGTTCGGGATGCGTTCACCGTGGCGCAGGCGATCACTTGATCGAGCGTCATTCCCAGCATCAGAAACTTCGACATGACGTTGGGAAAATCGATAACTTGAGCAGTGCGTCCCTCCGGCGTCCAGTCTGTAGAAAAAGTGTCCGGCAGGAAGCCCGCCTTTAGCACGGCTTCCGCGATATCCCATCGCAGATGACCGGTGCGGCCGTTGCCGAGGTCGAAGCGGACTCCACGGCGGCGGGCGGCCGTTACTTCAGGAAGAATGCGCCCGTTGTCGTCGATGATGCTGTTCGGCGGCGGCGCGAACATATGCGTGACCACATCGCCGGACTTGAGTAACGCGAGAAGCTTGGGCAGCGGCGACATCGTCTGACCCATGTGGATCATGACTGGCAGGTTGAACGCCGAAGCCGCTTCTTGCGCCCGCCGGAGCACCTCGAAGTCGTTCGCGCCCGCTACGTCCCGGGAAAGCCGCGCCTTCACGCCCGCGATCATTTCGCGGTTGCGCCCGATGGCCTCGCGCGCGGCGGATACGTCGGCGCGGTTGAGGTCCATGGTGTCGCCCTCCGGTAGAATCCCGGCGCGCCCGATGTTGATGAGGACGCGGCAGGGCTGCGGGGTCGACTTGGCTACCTCGATCACTTCAGCAATGCGATCCGCTCCCTGCGATCCGGCGTCGATCAGGCCTGTGACGCCGTCGGCGAGGCACAACGGCGCAGCCTCCTTAGCGCGCCCCACGTGGGTGTGAATATCAAGCAGACCTGGCACGACCAGTTTGCCGCGCGCATCGACGATGTCGGCCGCATCGGCCGCGAGGTTTGCTTCGATCGCCGCGATTTGGCCGCGTGCAATCCCAACGTCACGAACCACATCCATCTTGCGCGAAGGGTCGAGTACGCGGCCGCCCTTTATGATCAAGTCGTACTTCGCGACTGCGCCCAGCGCCATCGGAACGTGGGCAAACGCCGCGGCTCCCGCAGTCGCGCCGATGAATCTTCGGCGGTTCATTATGTTCCACTCCTTAGCCCGTGTCCATTCTGAGCCGCGATCGTTAGGGAGCGGTTGTAACGAACCTGGATTACTCATCGGCTGGCTCGATTCTGAGCACCATACCATCGACCGCATCGCCGCGGAATGTTTTCTCCGTGGCCACGTATATGTAGCCGTCCGGGCCCTGTTGGACGTCCCGAATCCGCTGATGCATCTCTACAAGTAGCCCCTCCCGCCGCTCGGCTTGCGACGGTTGGTTGAAAGCGACGCGAATCAACTGCTGCGTGGTAAGCGAGCCGACGAAAAGGTTGTTCTTCCATTTGGGGAACTTATCGCCAGTGTAAAACATGATGCTGGATGGGCTGATCGAAGGAACCCAGTGAATCCGTGGATTATCCATGCCGGGCCGCGCCCACGGCTGATCGGAAACCAGCGTGCCCGTGTAATTGCGCCCGGTTGAAACGAGAGGCCAGCCATAGTTGTGGCCGGGAATCAGGATGTTCACTTCATCGCCGCCCATCGGGCCGATTTCGGCCTGCCATAGCTCGCCGGTTTCCGAATGAACCGCCAAACCGTAGCCGTTGCGATGGCCGTAGGTGAAGATTTCGGGCTTAGCGC
>DASQJB010000070.1:0-5632 GCA_035631295.1 Bryobacteraceae bacterium
TTCGCGGCCATCCATCCCGATTTCGCCTACCTGATGTATCCGGCGCGCTGGTTTCCGGTGAATGACTACACCACCGACCGCTTCGCCATGGACTTGAAGGTCACCGTTCCCGAGGGCTACAAGGTTCTGGGCAGCGGCGTCGATTCCACGGAGCCGGCTCCGGGCGGCGGAGCGGCCTATCGCTGGAAATTCAGCGAAGCTTCCTTCCCAGGAAGCGTCGCCGTCGTTCGCGCCGATCCCAAGACGGTCTCTTCCGGCGGCGTCAATACTGCCCTGTATTTCCGCAAAGCCGCCGGGATGGAGCAGGCCTGGGGCGACGAATTCTCGAAAGCGATGATCTATCTGACCAGCGTTTTCGGATCGCCGCTCAAAAGGAACCTCGCCGTGGTGGAGACGGAAGCCGGCACCCCCAACGGCTACTCCGCGCCAGGGCTGATTTTCTTATCGCCGCAATCCATCGGCAAGGAAGTCAACATCCGGCTCGTGGCGAATGAGGTTTCCCGGCAGTGGTGGGGCGCCCTGGTTTCGTCTTCCGGCCGTAATCATCTCTGGATCGAAAACGGCATGGCCCGCTACTCCGAGCTGCTCTACGTCGATCGCTCCAACGGCCCCGGCGCGATGCAGCAGCAGGTGCACGACACTTACGTGGAAGCGCTGACTGTGGATCAACCCCCCCTCATCCAGGCCGCGCGCCTGGAGGATTATTCCCCCGAATTCTGGGCCGCCACGGCTGGAAAAGGCGCCGCCGTGCTCAACATGCTGCGCGGCGTTGTGGGCGACGAGAACTTCTTCAAACTATTGAAGGCCCTTCCCGACAAATTCGCCTACAAGTCGATCAGCACCGACGATTTCCGCAAAACCGCCGAAGAGGTCTCGGCCCAGAATCTCAATTCCTTCTTCGTAAATTGGATCGAATCCACCGGCGCGCCCGAATTCAAGCTGGAATACACGGTATTCCGCACCCAAAAGGGCTTCCGCGTGGTCGGCAAAATCACCCAGGATCTGGACACTTTCAGCATGCCGGTCCTGGTGCACGTCGATACCGAAGGAAACCCCGAGGAGAAGGAAGTGCAAGTGATGGGCACGTCTTCGGAGTTTTCCGTCGACACTTTCGGCAAGCCGCGTCCGAACGGCGTCTCGCTGGACCCCAAGGGGCATGTGCTGCGATTCGACAATCCCACGCGCGTGGCAGTCGCCATCCGCCGCGGCGAGCAGTACGTCGAGATCGGCGAATTCGGCGAGGCCCTCAAGGAATATCAAAAGGCGCTGGACGTCCAGCGCAACAGCTCTCTGGCCCACTATCGCATCGGCGAGTTGTACTTCCTGCAAGCCACCTGGCAAAGCGCGGCCAACGAATTTCGCGAGGCGATCAATGGCGACCTGGAGCCCAAATGGACCGAAGTTTGGTCGCATATCAAACTGGGCTGGGTTCTCGATGTCAGCGGCCAGCGCGATCGCGCAGTGAACGAATACAAACAGGCGCTTAGAACCAACGACAACACCAGCAGCGCGCAGGAAGAGGCTCAAAAGTACATCAACGCCCCTTACGAGCGCCAGCGCGCCTCCAACTAACCCATTTGGCGGAGCAGGCTTTAGGCTGCAACCGGGGCTTCAGCCCCGGCGATCGTAACTTTCCGGAACTCCCCGGGTATTTCATCCGTAAGGAGCAGATATATGCGGCTCTCTGCGCTAGCTCTTTGCATAGGTTCGCTATTCCTCGCGGGGTGCGATGAAGTCCTGGACGGAGCCTGGAATCGCGTCCAGGAAGATTTTCATTACAGCTACCCGCTCAATCCCGGTGGAAAAATCGAGGTGGAAAACCAAAACGGCGGAATCGATATCTCCGGCTGGGACCAAAACACCGTCGAGATCAGCGGGACCAAGTACGCCAGTTCCCCGGACCGGCTCAAGGACCTGCGCGTAGAGATCTCGCACACGCAAGATCTGGTGGCGATTCGAACCATTCCTCCCGTGGAGCATTGGGGAAACTCGGGTGTGCGATATTCCATTCGCGTCCCGCGCCGCACCGAGCTGGCGCGCATCGCCAGCTCCAATGGAGGGCTTCGCGTCGACTCCATCGATGCAGCGGCGCGCCTGCACACTTCCAACGGAGGCATTCGAGGCAACGGAATCACCGGCTCGCTAGACATAGAGACTTCCAATGGCCGCATCGAGCTGACGGACCTGAGTGGCCCCGTAACCGCACGCACCTCCAACGGCGCCGTTGACTTGACTCTCGACGCGGTTCGCGACGTTCGCGCCTCAACCTCCAACGGAGCCATCACCCTGCGGTTTCCGGCTACGCTTGCAGCCTCCCTTCGCGCCCACACCACGAACGGCGCAATTCACTCCGATTTTGACGTCACCGCTCACGGGCTGATCTCCAAGCATTCGCTGGAAGGCGCGATCGGCGCGGGCGGACCGCTGCTCGACCTTTCCACTTCCAACGGCTCCATCCGCCTTCTCCGCCGCTAGCCCCGTCTCTGTGGAGCAGGCTTCAGCCTGCGAGGCGGGCTTTAGCCCGCTTCTTCGCATACAATACCCAAGGAGGTTCGCGATGCGATACACGCTTGTTCTCTTTGGGGCTCTGTTAACGGGAACCACACTAAGCGCACAAGTTCAACCGCCACCTGCTCCCTGGCGCGGAGCCGGGCCAACCCCTTGCGCAGGCCCCGATGGTGGCGTGTTTCAATGTCCTCCGCAGCCCCGATCCATCGCCATTCGCGCGGGCCGCCTGTTCGACAGCAAAACCGGCCGAATGTTGACCAAGCAAGTACTTTTGGTCTCCGGCGACCGCATCGCCGAAACCGGACCGGACGGGCAAGTCAAAATCCCGGCAGGCGTGCAGACCGTCGATTTGAGCCAAGCCACCGTGCTGCCCGGCCTGATCGACGCCCATACGCACATGTTCAACGCCCGCAGGCCCAAACAGACCGCCGAAGAGGCCATGCTGATTGCCGTGCAGAACGCGCAAGCGGATCTGCACGCGGGCTTCACCGCCGCGCGCGACATGAGCTCTCATGGCAACGGGTACGCCGATGTCGACATGCGAAACGCCATCAACTTCGGTAGGTTCGACGGCCCACGCTACCAGGTTTCCGGGCGAGGAATCGTTTGGAGCGGCGCCGGCAACGCCGCGCCCGACAATCCTTTGGCGAGCACCGTCGTCCGTTCGGTGGAGGATGCGCGCGCCGCCGTTCGCGATCACGTGGCGCATGGCGTGGACTGGATCAAGCTGTTCCCGACAGGTAATTATTCGTTCACGGCCAACGGTGAGGCTCAATATCAACTCACGTACCCGATGCCCGTATTGCAGGCGTTGATCGATGAAGCGCACCGCCTCGGCCATAAGACGGCTTGCCACGTGTATGGCGGCGAAGGCCAGAAAAACGCCATCCTCGCCGGATGCGACACAATCGAGCATGCGTTCGGATTGAACCAGGAGCAAGCCGGCATGATGGCCTCCAAGGGCCTGTACTACGATCCGACGCTGCAGCGGTACATCGAACCTTATATGGACGACAATGACGCCAAAAGTACCGGCGGTAAGTACCGCATAATCCCCATCTTCGAGAAAGCAGTCGCCATGGCCGCGACCACCAAAGGGGTAAAGATCATGGTGGGCAGCGGCGCCGATGGCTCTACGTACGCCCATGGAACTCAAGCCTTGGATTTTGAGGTCTTGGTGAAATACGGCGGTATGACTCCGGCGAGAGTGCTTCAAAGCGGCACCATCGTGAACGCCGAGGCACTGGGATGGCAGGATCGGATTGGGTCGGTCGAAAAAGGCAAATTCGCGGATCTGGTTGCCGTTTCGGGCGATCCGCTGGCCGACATCACAGAACTTCAGCGAGTGAAATTCGTGATGAAGGGCGGGAAAATTGTGCGGAACGATCTTCACTGACCGAAATTCAGAACCGCGACCGCAAGGGAGCGGACGAACTTCGGCAAACCTCCCTTTTTAAAGCTGCGCGCGGCAGGCGGTCATCTGGATTGGTAGATGCGGCTCGCAAGCCTCGTGATTTCTGTGATTCTGCTCGCCCCGGCCGTGTCCGCGTTCGTGCGTCCCACGCCGAGCCCTCAGACCCCGAAGGGCCTGAACCCGCATGAAATGCGCCGCCTTCTCCGTATGCAGAAACGCAACCGAGAGATGGATCGAATCATGGCGAAGCGCGGCAAAGCCCGCTGACGCCTTGCGCGATGTTTGACAGGCGCCTGCCGGGGTAGTAATTTGATCCCATGGCGCGCGCGTGCGTTCTGCTCTTATTTGCTTCCACAGCCTTGTTGGCCCAATGGCCGAGCTATCCCATTTCCGGCGCTCCCCGGACTGCGGATGGAAAGGTGGACATGACCGCGCCGGCCCCGCGAACGCCCGACGGCAAGCCGGATCTTTCAGGGGTCTGGGAGATCGCGCGGCAACGCGGAGCCGGAAATGCTGCAGCCGCCCCCGCGGCCGCTCCCGCGCCTTCACCGGAGCCATCCGGGCGGCCTGAGATCATTCCGCTCTCGGTCCGAACCAGCCCTTTCTGGAATCTCGGCGCCGGATTCAAGGACGGTCTCCCGTTCCAGCCCTGGGCCTCGGAGTTGCACGAGCAACGCGTCGCCACCAACAGCAGAGACAATCCCGACGCGCACTGCCTGCCGCTCGGAGTGATGCAGCTCCATAACCACGGCCAGCCTCGACAAATGATTCAGACCCCGGACGTGGTCGTGATTCTGTACGAAGCCAACAGCGGAGTACGGCAGATCTTCACCGATGGCCGGACCTTGCCAAAGGATCCCGAACCATGGTGGTACGGATATTCGGTCGGCCATTGGGAAGGCGACACGCTGGTCGTGGAATCGACGCATTTCAAGGATCTCGGCTGGCTCGACGTGGAAGGCAGCACACTCACCGAGGCCGGCAAGATCGTCGAGCGTTACCGCCGCCCCGATTACGGCCACCTGGACATCGAGGTCACCATCGACGACGCCAAGGCTTACACCAAGCCTTGGACAGTCACGGTCCATCAGCGCCTGATGTCAGACACAGAGCTGATCGAGTTCGTGTGCCAGGAAAACGACAAAGACGAGACGCACCTGGTGGGCAAGTGAATCCGCTAACATCGGAAGTGGAGGAATGGCCGAGTGGTTGAAGGCGGCGGTCTTGAAAACCGTTAGCGGGGAAACTCGCTCGGGGGTTCGAATCCCTCTTCCTCCGCCATACCAATTGTCACGGAACTACTTTTAGTTCAATAAGTTAAGTGTCTTGTAACTAATTAATTAATAGGTCGCGTAACCATGCGTAACCAACTTTTCGATCAAGCGGTAGGTAAGATATCTTCCTTATTTCTAGCGACTTGCAGACATCCCACAACATGGAATGGCGATAATGTTCGCGATTGGCGGAGGTTTTCGTGTTTTCCTCTTCCTCCGCCACAATAAGCAATAGTATTGCGCCGATTTCTGTATGGCTGTCCGGCAGCCGCCCCCGTTTTCGTGTGTCGAAGCAGACGAAGAAAGAACGCACTTTAATCTGATAGCGGCGTTCAGGCGCTCATAGGCGCGCTTGGTCCCTCACAAGGTATGAAGCCTCTCGGGGGTGTTTTTGGGGGCCTTGCTGTATCCCATAGGCTACCTACTTAAGAGCCGC
>DASQJB010000071.1:0-14687 GCA_035631295.1 Bryobacteraceae bacterium
CGCTCTTCGACCGGTTCGCCTCGGCGGTAAATGTAGACCGTCTCGTGGTCGCCATCAATCAACCAGAGAAGCTTAACGCCGTTGGCGATCCACTGCTCCATCTTGGCCTGGGCCTTCTTCAAGCGGTCGCTAGGTGATCGCACTTCGATGACGAAGTCGGGGACCAAGTGCGGAAAACTCCGCTTCTCAGCCCGGCTAAGCTGGGCGAGGGGTGCATTCGAAATCCAGGCCGCATCGGGAGAACGGGCCGATCCATCGGGCAAAAAGAATTGCGCGCTGGGACTGAACGCCTTGCCGCGGCCGTCCCCCTCGGCCCAGTTGGCCAACTGCCTGGTCACATCCGCTTCCCAATAACTCGACTCCGCACTGGCAGGCGCCACAATAACGATCTCTCCTTCGGCGGTTCGCTCGACGTTCAATTCCGGGTTGGCCCTGCAAAAGGCCAGGTATTCGCGATCGGAAAAACGCCGCTTAGAATCCGGCAGAATTCGGACCGGTTCTCTCACCTCGATGTGCATCACAGTCTAATCTTATCTCCCGGAGGGAACATAGATCTCCATCCACTGATCTCCCCGCCGCCATCGTTTCACCGGAACGAAGCCGATTGCCTCGCGGATCGCGTCTGAAGAAGCCTGCGGCTCGTAGTCGTAGTAGTACTGGAGGAAGCTCCGCAGCGGCGCCACATCCAGCAGGCTTCCTTTCACCGGCCGCTTGTTGGTGAACATCACCAATACATCGAAATTGGTGGGACCCATTTTCGCGATTTCTTCCACGTGCAGACCAGCAGCTTTCAGAGCTTTGAGCGGGCGCTCTACGTAGCCCATCTCCGGGTATTGCAGATTGTCGCTTAACGGCCACGCGGTGGCAATACGCGCTGCCGGCTCGTGCTCCTCTAAGTAAGCCGCTGCGTCCTGCTGAAGCCGGACGAAATCGACCATGTCGAGATTGTCTTCGTAGGGCCACGGAAATGGCGTGCTCCAAAACCACCCGGCGACAAGGAAACCCAGCAGGCATGTATGCGACACCCATTGCCAGTTGGCACGGTAGGCAGAAGCGGCGACTGCCATCGCCGCGTAGAGCACCGGCAGGGCTGGCACTACATAGCGCTCCAGCTCCGCGCCCCCGAAGACTGTCACCACTGCGAGCTGCGCGCCAGCCATGAGAAGCGCGATGCTCCACTCGCTCCCGCGCAGCAAGCGCCAGCCCGCCACAAGCGCGATCGTGCCGATGAAATGGCCGTCCGCGACGAACAGGAACCAAAGGCGGCCGAGGATGGCGAACGCCAGATGATGGGGCTCAAACGCGCTGGCGACGTTATATTGCGCAAATTCTTCATTGCCGAGCCATTGGCCGGTCGCCCGGTGAAGCGTCAGAAGCCAGGCGCCCAGCGCCAGCGCAGGCGCTAGGAAATACACCGCCTCGCGCCGCTTCCGCTCCTTAAACCACAGCCACGCCGCGAAAACCGCCGGCGTGGTAAGAGCCGTCTCCTTTATTAGCACCAATGCCACACAGACGGCTGCGCACCAAATATAGCGGCGGCTTAAAAATAAAAGCAACGCCAGCAGCGTAAATGCCATCGCCGGCATATCGAGGAGCACCATCATCGACTGCGTGTAGAAAATGGGAGCCGCGATCAGAAATAGCGTCGCGGCCAGCGCCGGCGTTCGTGCGCCATGAGCGAGCCGTAGCGCCAGCAGATAGCTCAAAGCCGCGCCGAAAGCCGCAAAGGCGAGCATGGTCAAACGGGACGCCAAAATCGAGAAACCAAATATCTGCCACGCGAAAGCCAAAATCGCCATCAGTCCGGGCGGGTGGACGTTTGGCAGCGTGCGCTGGGGAACCCAATGGCCGCCGTGGTAGATGTCCAGTGCGGCCGGGACGAACTGTCCCACTTCATCCCAGTGAAACGGGAGCTTGAAATACGGGAAATGGATGCCGATCAACAGCGCCGCCAGCGCCAGCAGAATCGGCGCTTGGCTCGGCTTGTCGCTCCTGGACCTCTCTGGCGGCATGCTGCACAGCGGCTATTGAATCACCTTGCCCGCTTGCTGCGCCTGCGGCTCCAGCCTGATTTCGCCGAATGTCGCTTCGTACTGCGTCACATTTTGATTCAGGACGTTGGCCAGCGCTTTAGCCTGCTGCGGGCTTAAGAAGACGCCCTGGTAATTCGAGATCGAAACGCTATCGGGCGTCGCCTGGTTGATCGTCCCAAAGAGCAGGAAGAAGTCCCATAGGCTGACGCGCACTTGCACGCTATTGGCGTATCGCTCGCGGTAGTCGGCAGTGTTGGAAAGCTCGATTTTAGTTGGAGGCTGCTGGTGGGGTGTCATGATGATAATGTCTTTTCTGAAACCTCGCGCACCACCGAGCGCGGTGCGAGTGGATTCTCCGTCTGAAGGCGCGCACCGCGCCCTGTGTGCTCAAGAACTTTCAATAGAAATGCGTAATGGAACGCCTTTTCCTTCAGATACTCGTAACGGCCGGACGCTCCGAAGTGACCGCTACCCATATTCGTCTTTAGCAGAAGAAGATTCGAGTCTGTCTTCAGCTTCCGCAGCCTCGCCGCCCATTTCGCCGGCTCCCAATAGGAAACCCGCGGATCGTTGAGACCCGCGGTGATGAGAACCGCGGGATACCGCTGGGCGTTGACGTTTTCATATGGCGCGTACGAGCCGATGTAGTCGTAATAGATCTTGTCGCTCGGATTTCCCCACTCCTCGTATTCGCCGATGGTAAGCGGCAGGGACGGGTCGAGCATGGTGTTTAGCGCGTCTACGAAGGGGACGCCCGCAATGGCCGCCGCGAACAAATCGGGCCGCATATTCATGACCGCGCCAATCAGCAGCCCGCCCGCGCTTCGGCCTTCCATCGCCAAGCGGTCCGGCGCGGTATAACCGTGGGCGATCAGGAATTCGGCGCAGGCGATGAAGTCGGTAAACGTGTTCTTCTTTTTCAGCAGCCGGCCGTCTTCATGCCAGGTCTTGCCTAGATCGCCGCCTCCCCTCACGTGCGCCATGGCGAAGACGATCCCGCGATCGAGTAGGCTCAAGCGGTCCGAGCTGAAGACTGGCTCCATGCTAAGCCCGTATGCTCCATAGCCGTACAGCAGCAGGGGAGCGCCGCCCTCGCGCGGTACGCCCTTGCGGTACACCAAAGAAATCGGAACCTGTGCGCCATCCAGGGCCGTAGCCGCGCCGCTAGGCGCTGGAGCAAAGATGCGCTCGGATTGATAGCTTGACGGATCGTAGCCCCCGAGCACCTCCTGCTGCTTTTTCAACTCGCGCTCGCGCGTGTCCATGTCATAGTCGAACACCGAGTTCGGAGTCACCAGCGACGAATAGGTGAACCGCAGCCGCCGCGTGGCGAACTCGGCATTGCCCGTGAGGCCGGCGCTATAAACCGGCTCCGGAAACTCCACGTAATGCAATTCCCCACTGGAAACGCGCTGGATGCGCAACCTGGTCAGGCCCAACTCCCGCTCCTCTACTACCAGGTAATCCTCAAACGCCGTGACGCCTTCGACAGTTACGGACGGACGGACGGCCAGCAGCTCCTTCCAGTTGGTTTTCGAAGGATCGGAAACCGGCGCTTCCACCACTCGAAACGTCCGCGCGCCGTCGTTGGTGCGAATGAAAAACGAATCGCCGTGATGCGTGAGATCGTACTCGACTTCGTGAACGCGTGGAACGACCACGCGAAACTCCCCCAGTGCGTCGTCCGCCCGGAGGCATCGTATCTCGGTGGTGAGCGAGCTGGCGGAGCCGATCAGAATGAAGGCCCGGCTGGAAGTTTTTGACACCTCCAGCTCGAAGCGTTTGTCTGCCTCGTGGTAAACGAATGTGTCCGAAGCCGCGCCCAGCGCGTGGCGGAAAACCTTGTAAGGCCGCTTCGCCTCATCCAGCACCGTATAGAAGAACGTCGCGTTGTCGTCCGCCCACTCGAGCGAGTAGGAAGTGTTCGGAATCTCATCCGCCAGTAGGGCCCCGGTTTCCAGGTCCTTGATTCGCAGGGTGTAGATTTCGTCCCCGTCGAAATCCACCGAATAAGCCAGCAGCCTGTGATTGGGGCTGGGCGCGAATACGCCGATATGAAAATATTTCCGGCCCTCCGCCAGAAAATTGCAGTCTAATAGGATCTCCTCGACCGCCTCCAAGGACTCTCGTTTGCGGCAATAGATGGCATACTGCTTGCCTTCCTCGGTGCGCGTGTAATAGAAATAACCATCGCGGGGGACGGGCACGCTCAGATCGGTCTGGTTAATACGCCCGAGCATCTCCGCGTAGAGCTGCGTCTGCAGATCTTCGGTGTCCTTCATCATTGCCTGGGTGTAGGCGTTCTCGGCCTCCACGTAAGCGATCGCGGCGGGATCCCCGCGGTCGCGGAGCCAGAAGTAGTCGTCCTGGCGCGTTTCCCCGTGTAGCGTCACCATCTTAGGCGCCGCTTTCGCCACTGGCGGCAGCACCGTGGTGGGCGGGGAAGCAGTGAGCGTGGCGGACATGTGCGCTCTTTATTCTAACGGTTAGAATGAGAACGGCTTATGCGACTCGCCGGAAAGCGCTTGGCCGGACTGAGCTTGTCTCTGCTACTGGCCGCGGTGTCGCTTTTCGCCGCCGGCCCGGGATTCCGCTCGCAGCGACAACTGGAAGAGCATTTTCAGAAACATGGGCGTGAGTTCGGCCAGATCAGCCAAGCCGAATATTTGCGCCTGGCCCAGGAGTTGCGCGACGCGCCCGCCGGTGGTCCCATCTTGGAGGCTATCAAGCCCGTGGGCGTCGTCACACGATTCGACCGCCGCACCGGGTATTTCGGCGCTTTTAATCCGGACCGCACCATCCGAACCTTCTTCATACCCAACGACGGCGAACGCTATTTTCACCGCCAGGCCAACAGGCCGTGACTCCGGACCGGATCGCGGACTATTTGCGCGAAAACGGATACCCCGAACACATCGTTCGAGAGGGACGGGAAGGCCTGGTGCGGCGCTGGGGCGAGTTCGTGGAGCAAGTGGAGCGCGGCTATTCTCTCGGCTTGGAGGACTACCGCAACGATTTGGATGTCCGCGCCATCCTCAGCCTAGTCGGCGCGGACTCCGACCCTGAAGTAGCGGCGCTCGATGAAAGGCTGAGGCGCCTTCTAATCTCTACCTCCACCCGGGTGTGGGAGAGCGCGCCAGGCGACCCCTTCTGGGATTTTGGCTATCCGGCAAACGCCGGTGAGAACCTGCTGGAGGGCTTGAGAGAAGAAGGGATAACCTAGGCTCGCTCACTCTCGAGCGGCCATTGTGGTGATCCGCGTCGCCACCATGCGCCGCTTTTCCAGGCGCAGCCGCGCCGCGCGCCGGGCCCGCAGCAATCGGATGCGAATCGCAGATTCAGTGAGCCCTTGACGCCGCGCCATCTCCCGCGTGGTCGCGCCCTCCATCTGTTGCTCCAGGAGCCTGCGCTCGCCCGGCCGGCAGATTTTCAGAATTCGTTCCAGGTCGATAGCAGTGTGGTCGAATTCGAACCCGCTGTTTCGGCGAGGCTCCTGAAAGCCTCGCAGCCGGATCTCGCCCCGCAGGATCCCGCGATAGGCGTTCAACGCGATGCTATTCACCCACGTTGTGACCATGCGTTCGTCACGCAATTGGCTGAGCCGCTCCCATCCGCGGGCCCACCCCGCCTGCGCCGCTTCCCTGGCGCCTTCCAAAGACGCCCCTCTTGAAATAAGAAATCGAACCGTCCCCTCATATCCCTCCTGATATGCGCGGGCGAATGCTTCGTTCGTCATAACGACGGAACTGGGCTGCACGCAGGCGCCCAGCCTCAAAAAGAGGCGTTTTTACTAATGGAATCTATGAGTTGCGTAGCAACTCATAGATTGGTGGCTCGACCGCTAACCGCCCCCATATGCACATTCTTTTCCGAAGGCGGAAGGAACTACCGGCTCCCGTTGACTGCGGCATTGCCGCGTAACAGTTCCGCAACCTTGCCGCCCACTTCCTTCATGAATTCGTCCAGGCTGGCAGGTTTCGTAATGATGCAGTTGGCGCCGATCTGCAATGCTTTCTTGGATTCAGCGGGCGGGAGGAACGAGGTCAGAATCGCCTTGGGGACATACGCAACACGGGGATTCTCCGCCGCGGCTTCCAATATCTCGGCGCCGTGGCCGCTGGGCAGATTATAATCCAGCAGCATCAAGTCCGGAACGGGCCACTCGGCCACGCCGCACTTGCGAACGGCTTCGATGGCTTCCGCGGCCGTGGCGTAATTCTCGATTTCGAAAGCGATATTTTGGCGGCGAATAGCTTCTTCGATCAGCCAAACATCCGCAGCGTTATCTTCGGCTAACAGGATCCGGACACTCTTCATCCTACCCTCTGCGGCACGGAAAAGCGGAACGTGGAGCCCACTCCCGGCGCCGAGGTCTCCATCCAAATGCGTCCTCCCAGCCGTTCAACCACGGCTTTGCAGATCGCCAAGCCCATTCCAGCGCCTCCACCGCGGTTCAACCTGCGGAAAACGCCAAAAATGTAGTCGGAGTATTTGGGGTCCATTCCGGCGCCATTGTCTTGAACGGAGAAGATCCACGCCCCGTCCGACATTTCCGCTTGCACGCGAATCACCGGAGGTCGCGCCGATCGGTGCTTGATCCCGTTGGCGACCAGGTTCTGAAAGAGCTGGACCAACAAAATCTCAGCCCCCGAAACCGTCGGCAACATGTCCCATTCCACGGCTGCGCCGCTTTCGTCCATCAATCCCTGGAGGTTCGCCGTCACCTGCTTCAGTACGGCGTTGCAATCTACCTGCGTGAGGGCCGCGTTTTCGGAATCCGTTGCGCCTAATTCGCTGACCTGGATGTATTGGCGCAAAGCTGCCAGGAGTTCGTAGAGGCGGCAGGCGTGGTCTTGAATGATCCCGAGCATCCGCTCACGGCTCTCCTGGCTGGTTTCGGCGTCGCCGGAGGCGAGCCATTGGGAATAGGAGAGCACGGTGCGGATAGGCTCCTGCAAATCGTGACTGGCCGCCCAGGCGAACTGCCGCAGCGCCTCGTTGGAATAGGTGAGGGCAGCGGTGCGCTCCGCCACTCTTTTTTCCAACTCGGCGTTCGCCTTGCGGATTCGAGCCTCGGCCTCTACTTGTTCCGTAGCGTCGCGAATCGCCGTGGTGATCAGCCAGACTCCGGAAGACTGGAACGGGCTGCGGGTAATCCGGGCTGGAAAAGTAGAACCGTCCCGCCGAACCGCCGTAAGCCTTTTCTCCGTGAGCAACGGCGCTGGAGCGAGGGCGGGCGTGGGCTCCCACTCCGGAATCAGATCGCGGATATTGCGTCCGATCAGGGCTTCTCGCGAATAGCCGAACAAGGCATCCGTGCGGGAATTGGCCAGCTCGATGACGCCCGAGTCGCTCGTAATGAGCATAGCGTCGGGCGCCGCCTCCAGCACGGCGCGAAAGCGTTGCTCGGCTCGCGTCAGATCTTCGGCCTGACGGCGCAAAAGCTGCTCGCTACGGCGCAGATGGACAAATACCGAGACTTTGCTTTGCAGCACTTCCGGCACGATGGGCTTGAACAGGAAATCCACCGCGCCCAAGTCGTATCCGCGGAACAATTGCTCGTCGCTGCGGTAGGCGGTAAGGAACAGGATGGGCGTATGCCGGCTTTTTTTGCGCGACCGGATGAGCGCGGCCGTTTCGAAGCCATCGAACTCGGGCATCCGGACATCCAACAAAATGGCCGCGAAATCGTGGTCCAAGCACAAGCGCAGGGCGTCCTCGCCGCTTTGCGCCAGCATTAACTCCTGATGGAGAGGCTCCAGGACGGCTTCTAGCGCCAGGAGGTTGTCCCGGTCGTCATCGACCAGCAGAATTTTTACGGGGATCGAATCCGCCACCGTAGGCTCCCTTTCGGATTGCACTCTTACCGCAGGTTGCATCAATCCCCTGTTTGTACTACTAGATCTGAAAATCCTCGCAAGCCACGACGATCTTCGTACGCATCTGTGTTGCTCCGTGGCGCAGGCACTCGTGCCTGCCGAGTCGACACTCGTGTCGACGCCCGCCGCCCCGACGCAGGGGATCTCGGCAAATCGGGCCTCTGCGCCACGCCATGCACTAGACCAACGGTAATCCTCTGGCTTGGAGACCAAGCCGGCTTTAACGGGGTTACTCTCGATGTACGCGGCGATCCGCTCCAATTCAGCCGTGTCCCGCACCCAGTGGTCATACGATTCAGCCTGCCAAAACGGCTCCCCTGTACGGTTCAAATGCCGATTCACCTCTCGCGCCGTTGAGCCTTTCAAAGACTGGAGAAACCGCGATGGGAGCACCTTGGGAAGCAACAGCACGTGCACATGATTCGCCATGATCGAATAAGCGCGAAGCTCGTAGTGGCCCAACTCCACGCCCCGCTTTCGCGATGTCAGCACGAGTCGCGCGACTTCCGCCTCGCGGAGGAACATCGGTCCAAGCCGGGTTGTATCCAGGTAACGATCCCTCTAAACGAAAGCTTCGCCGACTGTCATTTTGCCCGCTGGAGGATAGCGCGCTGACGGCAGACTGCCACGTAAATGCCAGGTAACGAACAGCCATTTTCCCTCGGGATGGAGGTGCGGCAGCCGCCGCCGGAACTCGCGCATGCCTAATAAGTGGATCTCTCATTCCCAAATTCTCAGCCGACTTGTGGCGCAGGCTCTTAGCCTGCCGCCTCGACACTCGTGTCGAGGAACGGCCTTGCTTACTTACCCCCAGGCGTCGAGACGAGTCTCGACGCAGCAGGCTACGAGCCTGCGCCCCATCTCTTCTCACACCACCCTCGCCATCGAGCCCTGCCGGGCTCCCCGCAGGCCCGAAAGCCATACGCGCATCACCGAAAACAGATAAGCCAGGTCGACAGGCTTAGTCACATAGTCGGACGCTCCCGCCTGGAGGCACTTTTCCCGATCTCCTTTCATCGCTTTCGCCGTCAGGGCGATGATCGGCAGTGCAGCGAACCCGGGCATTCGCCGTATCGCCCGCGTGGTTTCATAGCCATCCATTTCGGGCATCATGATATCCATCAGGATCAGATCCACATCCGGGTTGTCCTGGAGGGCTTCGATGCCCCCACGGCCCGTTTCGGCGTGCAACACACTAATTTCGTGCTGTTCTAGAACGCTTGTCAGCGCGAAAATGTTGCGCAAGTCGTCGTCCACCACCAGGATCTTTCTCCCCGCCAGAACCGGATCCACCTGACGCGCCTCGGCAAGGCTTCGCCGCTGCGACGCCGAAAGCGCCTCTTCGGGCCGGTGCAACAGCAAGACCGTTTCGTCCAATAGACGTTCCAGCGTCGGCGCGTAGCGCACGCTGCCGATACGCGAAAGCCGGTGGAGCTCCGCCCCTCTTGCGGCATCCAGTTGGGGAGGACCGAAAACTACAACGGGCGGCGCAAAGGGCTGATAGCGCGATTGAAGCTCCTCAATGAAATCCGCGCCGCACGCCTGCGACACCACCCAGTCGATCACCACTCCATCCGCCTCGCCGGCCGTCAACATCTGTAGAGCGTCCGCGCCGGACGCCGCCTCCCGCACATCCATATCCGAGCCTTGGAGCGACTCGCGAATTTCGCGGCGCATTGGCTCCGACGCGGTAATCGCTAGCAAGCTCTTTCTACGCGTCTGCATCGAATCCTGAACCGCCGAAAGCAAGTGCTTCACGGAGCCGGGCTCTTTGCTGAAGCAAGTCATGGCTCCCAGGACGAATCCGTCGCGGGGATTCTCGAAGCCGCTGATGACGTGTACCGGCATGTGCCGCGTAAGGGAGTCGTGCTTCAAATGATCCAGGACCGTCCACCCGCTCATATCCGGCAGCTTCACATCGAGCGTAATGGCTTTCGGCTTGAAGCTCCTCGCCAGGTTGATCGCCACCGCTCCGCGCAACGCCACCACGGCCTTAAGGCCCCGCTCGTGCGCGGCATCCACCAGTACTTGAGCGAAAGTGGGATCGTCCTCCACGATCAGAAGCACGGAATCGCCGGGCTGCACCTGGTTGCGGTCGTCATCGAGAGTAATCTCGTGCTCCTCCAACCAGTTCGGCAGCGAAGCCATGCCATGCTCGAACCGGTTATCCACGTCGCGCGCCATCCACACTCGCATCACCGAGAACAGAAGGTCCAAATCCACTGGTTTAGCCACATAGTCGGAAGCTCCGGCGCGCAGGCACTTTTCGCGGTCTCCTTTCATCGCCTTGGCCGTGAGCGCAATGATGGGCAGGGTTCGAAACTCGGGAATCGCGCGGATGGCACGCATGGTCTCGTAGCCGTCCATTTCGGGCATCATGATGTCCAAGAGCACAATGTCGACGTCGCCCGCCCGTTTGAGCAGCTCGATTCCCGCACGTCCATTCTCCGCATGAACGGTTTTCAACCCGCGGTGATCCAAAACGCTCGTCAAGGCGAAAATATTGCGCGAATCGTCGTCGATCACGAGCACCTTGCGTCCCGCGAGCATAGGATCGGACTGCCGCACTTCTTCGAGCACTCGCTTCTGCTCGTCCGAGAGCGCTCGCTCGGGTCGATGCAGAAGCAGTACGGTCTCTTCCAGGAGACGCTCCACCGTAGGCGCGTAGCGCACCGGGCCGGCCCTGGCGCAGCGATGAATCTCCGAGACCTGCTGCTCCGATAGCCGAGTGGCTCCCGAGACCACTACCGGAGGCACGCGCAGCCCGGATTTCAACTGCACCGCCCCTATGAACTCGATGGCGAGCTCGATTCCCGCCTCCTCCTGGAGCACCCAATCCAGGATGATCGCGTCCACATCCCGGGAAGCCAACAATTCGCGGGCGGCCGGCAGGTCCTCTGCGTCCAGTATCTCCAAATCGTCTCCCGCCAGAAGATGGGAAATATCGGCCTGGCGCACGGCGTTTTCCGCGATCAGCAACAACGCCTTCTTGTGGGCCTCCATGGAATGGCCGATGGCCGCGAAAGTCTCCTTCAGCGATTCCTCGCTTGCGTCCTTGGGAATGCAAGTAGCCGCGCCGAGGGCGAATCCGCGCTTGTTGTTCTCGTGCCCGGAGATTATGTGCACGGGGATGTGAGCGGTTTGCGGATCGTGCTTCAGGCGGTCCAACAGCGTCCATCCGCTCATGTCCGGCAGGCGGACGTCGAGCGTAATGGCGCCTGGCTGATATTCGCGAGCCAGTGGAATCGCCGTGCCGGCCCGCAAAGCCAACAGCGTGCGCCATCCCCGGCCGCGAGCAAGGTCAACGAGGATCCGGGCAAAGGTGGGATCGTCCTCCACAATCAGCAAGACTCGATCCCCCGGCTCCACCAGGTTGCGGTCGTCGTCGATGGCCAACTCCTCCACCAAATCCGCGGGAGCCGGCGTCGAGGAAGGCGCCAAAATCAGGTCCACCTCTTCCGGATGCCCGCCGGCCGCGAGCGCGATCGGCCGGATGCCAATGTCCGCCTTTGGAGCCGAGGAGATGTACGTTTGCGGCAGATACAGCGTGAACGTGCTTCCGCGTCCCATGGCGCTTTGCAGCCGAATTTCGCCGCCTAAAAGGCGCGCCAGCTCTCGGCTGATGGAAAGGCCCAGCCCCGTGCCCCCATACTTGCGGCTGGTGGTCCCGTCCGCCTGCTGGAACGCTTCGAATATGATGCGCTGTTTATCCTGCGCGATGCCGATGCCGGTGTCGATCACGGAAAACGCAATCACACCTTTTGCCCGATTCAACACCGGATGGCTGGGGCTCCATCCTCCAGCCGCGCGTTCCATTTCCAGCTTCACTGAGCCTTGCTCGGTGAACTTCAGCGCATTCGAAAGCAGGTTCTTCAAGACCTGTTGCAGCCGCTTCACGTCGGTGCGCAAGATTTCGGAGCTCAGCTCCGGATCGCAGGCGATCGCCAGGCCGATGCCCTTGCCTTCGGCCACATGGCGGAAGGTTCGCACGCAATAATCTTCCAGCTCCGCGAACCGGACGTTGCCCACCTCCACGTCGATCTTGCCCGATTCGATCTTGGAAAGATCGAGGATGTCGTTGATCAGCGCCAGCAGATCGGTTCCCGAGGAGTGTATCGTTTCGGCGAACTTGATCTGCTTCTGGCTGAGATTGCCCTCGGTATTGTCCGCCAGCACGCGCGCCAGAATCAGCAGATTGTTGAGCGGAGTGCGAAGCTCGTGCGACATGTTCGCCAAAAATTCGCTCTTGTATTTGGAGGTCAGCGCAAGCTGCTCCGCTTTTTCTTCCAGCGCCTGTTTGGCCTGCTCGATTTCACGGTTCTTCGCCTCCACCTCGGTGTTCTGCTCGGCCAGCAGTTGCGCCTTTTCCTGAATCTCGGCGTTGGTTTTCTGAAGCTCCTCGGCCAGAGCCTGGCTCTGCTTCAAAAGCTGCTCGGTGCGCATGGTGGCGGCGATCGAATTGAGCACAATCCCGATGCTCTCCATGAGCTGGTCGAGAAAAGCGATGTGAACGTCCGAAAACTGATGGAAGCTCGCGAGTTCCACCACGGCTTTCACGTCCCCTTCGAACAACACGGGCAAGACCGCGATGGTTAGCGGCCGCGAACTCCCCAGGCTTGACCGGATCTGCACATAATCGCCCGGGACGTCGCGCACCAGGATCCGTTGCCTGGCTCGCGCGCTCTCTCCCACCAGTCCCTGCCCGATCCTGAATTGAGCGGGCAGTTGGGCGTCGCCATCGTAGGCATAGCCGGCCATGAACTTCAGCACGGCGCCATCTTCTCCGCTCCCGGCGATGTAGAACGCGCCGTATTGCCCGCTCACCAGCGGCGCGAGTTCTCTCAAAAGCAACTGCGCCACCGTAAACAAATCGCGCTGGCCCTGAATCATGCGCGTAAACTTGGCGATATTGGTCTTTAGCCAGTCCTGATCGGTGTTCTTGCGCGTGGTTTCCGCCAGGTTCACGATCATCTCGTTGATGGTGTCCTTGAGCTTGGCGACTTCGCCCTGGGCCTCCACGGTGATGGAGCGGGTCAAATCGCCCTTGGTCACAGCCGTGGACACCTCGGCGATGGAGCGCACCTGCGTCGTGAGGTTCGCCGCAAGCTGGTTCACGTTGTCGGTCAGGTTGCGCCAAATGCCGGCCGCGCCCGGAACTCGCGCTTGTCCGCCGAGTTTGCCTTCAATGCCGACTTCGCGCGCCACGGTGGTCACCTGATCGGCAAACGTCGCCAGCGTATCGATCATGTCGTTGATGGTGTCCGCCAGCTCGGCGATCTCGCCTTTGGTCTCCAGCACCAACTTACGCTTCAAATCGCCGTTGGCCACCGCCGTCACGACTTTGGCGATGCCGCGAACCTGCGTGGTGAGGTTCGCCGCCATCAGGTTGACGTTGTCGGTGAGGTCCTTCCACGTCCCGGCTACGCCGCGCACCTCCGCCTGCCCGCCCAGTTTGCCTTCCGTTCCTACCTCTCGCGCCACCCGCGTCACCTCGCTGGCGAAGGAGTTCAACTGATCCACCATGGTGTTCACGGTATTCTTCAACTCCAGAATCTCGCCGCGCACGTCCACCGTGATCTTGCGCGACAAATCGCCCATGGCGACAGCCGTGGTTACCTGCGCGATATTGCGGACCTGGTTGGTCAGATTCGAAGCCATGGAATTGACCGACTCGGTGAGGTCCTTCCACGTGCCCGCGACGCCGTAGACGTCAGCCTGGCCGCCCAAACGTCCTTCGGTGCCAACTTCCCTCGCCACGCGCGTCACTTCGCTAGCGAAGGAGCTGAGCTGATCCACCATCGTGTTGATGGTGTCCTTTAGAGCCAGAATCTCGCCGCGCGCGTCCACCGTAATCTTGCGCGACAGATCGCCCTTGGCCACAGCCGTGGTGACGTCGGCGATGTTGCGAACCTGAGCCGTGAGGTTCGAGCCCATTGAGTTCACGGATTCCGTCAAATCGCGCCATGTGCCCGCCACGCCCTTCACATCCGCTTGGCCACCCAAGCGCCCCTCGGTGCCCACCTCCCGCGCCACGCGCGTCACTTCGCTGGCGAATCCGTTGAGCTGATCCACCATAGTATTGATGGTGTTCTTCAATTCAAGAATTTCGCCGCGCACGTCCACCGTGATCTTGCGCGACAGATCGCCGCGAGCCACTGCCGTGGTCACTTCGGCGATATTGCGCACTTGCGCGGTCAGATTGCCCGCCATCGAATTCACCGATTCCGTCAAATCGCGCCAAGTTCCCGCCACGCCTTTCACATCGGCTTGCCCGCCCAGCTTGCCTTCCGTGCCGACCTCGCGCGCCACGCGCGTAACCTCGCTGGCGAAGGAGCTAAGCTGATCCACCATCGTGTTGATGGTGTTCTTCAACTCCAGAATTTCGCCGCGGACCTCCACCGTGATGGTGCGCGACAAATCGCCCTTGGCTACCGCCGTGGTCACCTCGGCGATATTGCGGACTTGATTGGTCAGATTCGACGCCATGGAGTTCACCGAATCCGTCAGGTCCTTCCAGACGCCGCCCACGCCTTTCACATCCGCCTGCCCGCCGAGCTTGCCTTCCGTGCCCACTTCGCGGGCCACGCGCGTCACTTCTCTGGCGAAGGAGCTGAGCAGATCCACCATCGTGTTAATCGTATTTTTCAGCTCTTGAATTTCCCCGCGCACGTCCACGGTGATTTTGCGCGAAAGGTCGCCGTTGGCCACCGCCGTGGTGACTTGCGCGATGTTCCTCACTTGCGCTGTCAGATTGCCCGCCATGGAATTGACCGAA
>DASQJB010000072.1:0-5717 GCA_035631295.1 Bryobacteraceae bacterium
GCAGGGTCGGAGTTGCAGAAGGTGGAGTGAAGGTGCACTGCATCCGCTCCCTCACGGTCGCGGCTCTGCAACTGGCTGTAAATGCAAGCGTCCATTCTGAGGCGCGACCGTGAGGGAGCGGTTCTGACGAAGTGCGGCTAGCGAACCTTCATCAGGATGAAGGTAAGATCGTCGAACTGTGGAGCGTCGCGCATCCAATCTTTTAATTCGTCCAAAATCCGCGTTGCCATTTCATTCACGCTCAGGCAAGCGGTTTTTCTTAACAGATCCTTCAGCCGATCTTCGCCAAATTCCTCATCCTCGGGGTTGTGCGCCTCGGGAACGCCGTCGCTGAAAACGATCAACACGTCGCCGGGGCGGAGCTGGAGCGCGGCCTCTTCATAGCGCGCGGCTGGAAACATTCCGATCACCAGGCCACCCGCCGGCAGTTCCTCCATTTCACCGCTATTGCGGAGCAGATAGGGCGGATTGTGCCCGGCGTTCACATATCGAAGCTCGCGCCGCTCTTCATCGAATCGCGCGTAGAAGAAAGTGGCATAGCTGCTGGTTCCGGTGGAGCGATAGAGCAGCCGGTTCATTTTGGCGGCAAGATCGGCCAGAGCGGCGCCGTCCGTTTCCGCCAGGCTGCGGAGCGAGGCTTGGACCACGCTCATCACCAGAGCGGCGGCGATGCCTTTGCCCGCGACGTCGGCCAGCGCGATCCCGATCTTTCCATAACCCAGGTCCAGAAAATCGTAGTAATCGCCGCCTACTCCGCGCGCGGGAATGCACAATCCGGCGCAGTGGATGACGGCCGTTTCCGGCAATTTCTCGGGGAAGAGCCGCTTTTGCACTTCGGCGGCTACTTGCATTTCGCGGCGCAACCTTTCTTGCTCGACGACGCGCTGGGCGAGCCTTCCATTGGTGACCAATAGCGCGAAGTGAGAACCGGCGCGATAAACTGCGCGGCGCTCCGAGGAACTGTATTCGTTGCGACCGCGCGGAGCGCCCAAGAGCAGCAGACCGAACTCCTCCGATTTCGAACTGACAGGCGCCGCCAGCCTGGCCTCCATTTGCTGAAGAGTTTGAATCTCCTCGGTGCGTCCGGTTGCGCGCAAGGCGGATTCAAGATCATCCGGAGTCATGGGGAGCGCGGTGGAGTAATGACGCAGCCGCGGCATCAACAGGTTGTTTGCGGGGTAGGACGAGCTTAAGTTTGTCCCACTCGCTCCGACTGTGCGATAGGGCTCTCCTGGAGCGGAGTGAATTAGCAGGGCCGCGAATTCGGCATTGACTTCGGCGCGAAGCTTAGCCAATGCCGATTGAATCGCCTCGCTGAACGATTCTGCGTCGCGGCTGGAATCGACCAGGCCGGAGAGATCGAGGTCGCCCTGTGGGGTAGGCTTTAGCCTGCGCGGGGCTTCAGCCCCGCTGCTCCGCGCATCGTTGCGAATGGCCACTAGTGGAGAAAGTTGCGCGGTGCGCCAGCCGGGTACGAAACAGGCCAGGCCGCTCGCCAGGGCTGTGATCGCGCAGGCAGCTAAGAACGGCCACGGGCTGGCGAATTGTAGATGCAAATCGGTGGAGGAAAGCCAGCGCGCTAGTCCAAGAACGGAGATGAGTCCGATCCCAATTCCAATGCCGGACATCTTCAAGCCGTCTCCGATCACCAGCCGCAACAGATCACTGGATATTGCGCCCAGAGCCATACGGGTGCCCATTTCGGTGGTCCTCTGCCGCACCGAATAGGCAACTACGCCGTAGACGCCGAGTATCGCGAGGATCAGAGCCGAGATGGCGAAGAACGCGACCATGAAGGAAGCCAAGCGCTGGCGCACCATGGAGTTCGAGACGATCTCGGCCAAGGGCCGAACGTCGAAGATGGCCTGCTCGGGGTCCACCGTCGCGACGGCCTGGCGAATTTCCCGAAGGAGCGGCGCTTGCGCAAGCGGCGAGCGAATGGCCCACGCCATTTGCTCCAGGGGGACTTCGCGGAATGTGAAATACACTTCCGGGCGAATGGGTTTGTCGAGCGAGAGGTTGCGAATATCGCCGACCACGCCCACAATCTGAAATTGTGGCCCTGGAAAGGAATGCATATGGACTAGTGAGCCCAGGGGATCGCGTCCGGCCCAGTAAAAGCGTGCTGCGGCTTGATTGATAATCAGCGGTAGGATCGTTCCCGGTTTGCTGCTGGAGTCGCCACGATCCGTGTCTGTGTAGAAACGGCCCTCCAGTAGTGGAATGCCCATCGCGTGAAAATAGTCGGGGCTCACGAAATCCTGAGTCACCGGCGGCGCTTTGCTGTACTCCGGCTCGGGCTGTCCATCAAGCCACATTGTGGTGGACGCTCCTCCAAGGAGGGGCATTCTCCAACCGAAACCGGCGCTCTCCACCCCAGGAATGGCTCGAATAGCCCCCACCAGCCGGGCGTCATAGTCGATGCGTTGCTGCTCCTCGCGATATTTTTCTGTTGGAGTATTCATCGCGAGCGTCAGAACATGATTAGGATCGAAGCCGGGCTGCACGCGGCGAAGACTGGAGAGCTGGTTCAACAGCAACCCACCGATGGCCGCCAATCCGAACGCGAGCGCCATCTCGGCAACGACGAAAATACGCAAAAGGCGGTGGCTGCGGGCGCTGGCGGAGGCGCGCGAGCCATCGCTTAAAGCTTCGTTTGGAGATGTGCGGCGCGCCTGCCACAAAGGGGCGAGGCTGAAGAAGACCGCGCAGCCAATCGCGACGGCCAGCGTGAACCCGAGCACCGGCCAGTTGAGGGAGACGCGCTCAGCGCGAGGGATGTCGTCTGCCGCGAGCGCCAGCACCTGCCGGACCGCCCAGAGGCTGGCGAGCGTCCCGAGCGCCGCGGCGGGCAGCGCCACGATCAATCCTTCGCCGAAGTATTTCGCGGCTAGCTGCCAAGGGGTTGCGCCCAGGGCCACGCGAATGGCGGTATCGCGGGCCCGTCCCACCGCCCGGGCCAGCAATAAACTCGCGACGTTGGCGCATGCGATCAGAAGAAGCGCGGCCGAGGCGCCCAGCAGCAGAAGAAGCGTGGGCCGGATCGCTTGGTTTACAAAGTCCAGCACCGGAACAACAATCACGCCATCTGGGTCGTCTTTGTGTTCGCGCGCCCATTGAGCCTGGAACGCCTTCATCTCATCTTCCATTTGCCGCTGGGAAGTTCCCGGTTTCAATTTCGCGAGGCAGTTGAGATAGTTCGATTCGCCCGGACCTCTATCGCCCACCAGCGGCGTCCAAATCTCGTTGCGTGGTTCGTCTACGGGAAGCCGGAACGACGGGGGCGCCACGCCTACGATGCGGTAGGAGGCGCCATTCATGTCAATGGGCTTCCCCAGGATTTGCGGATCGGCGCCGAATTTGCGCCACAGCGAATCCGAGAGCACGGCTGTGCGCTCTTCCTCGAACCACCGGCCGAGCGAGGGCTGAACTCCGAGAGAGCGGATCAGCTTGGAGTCGGCCGAAAGGCCAGCCAGATGTAAGGTTTGTCCGTTGAAGGCCGCGTTGTAGTTGCCGCCGAACAAGCGCGCCACGTCGTAGCATCCGAAAGCGTCGATAGATTGGAGCCGGGCCTGCATGCTTTGAGAATCTTTGTAAGCGAACGAAACGCCCGAGTTCGGCTTCCCGCCACGATAAGAACCGAAGATGTAAAACCAGCGGCTGGAATCGCTCCAGGGCAATGGCTCCAGCAGGACCGCGTGGACAACGGTGTAAATGGCCGTTGTCGCGCCGATCCCGATAGTAAGCGCGGCAATCGCGAGCTGGACTTGCGGATTCTTCAGCGCTTGGATGGTGCGCCGCATAGATTGGTAATGATATCGCGGGCCGCGCCGAGACGCCCCCCACTCACTTCTCTGGAAACGTCCACGTGGATGGATTCGGCGGAGGCTTGAATTCGTCCGTGCTGAAGACGCGCATCTCCTCGTCGCTTGGCCCGGCGACCTCTAACACGAGAGCGACTTGAAAACGCGGACCCTGGAAATAGGGCACGCGAAGCCTGTGGACTCCTCCGGAAAGCTCAACTTCGCCTTCTTGCGTGCGGGGCGGATGCATGCCGTCGTTGTCCACGACGAGTTGGTCGTCGATGTACAGCTGCGCTCCGTCGTCGGAGGTGAGAGCAAAACGGTAGACCCCGGGCTTTTCAATCCAGAAGCGGCCCGCGTAATCGATGGCGAACCACTCGAATCGTTTGGTGACTCCAGGAAATCCGTGCTGGAAATTTTGAGGCGGTATGTTCAGAGACGCCGTATAAATCGTCCCTTTAGGTTTCAGCTTGCGGAAGTCGGGAAGCTTGGTGGTATTAGAGCGGATGTGATATAAGGAGCCGCTCAAGCCCAAGGGGACCACGACAGTCGTTCCGAACTTGGGGACCGGTTGGTCCTGTGCGAAACCGGCGTGCGGCGCCCACGCGATGAATGCAATCCAGCAAGCGGTTGAGCGCTTCATCAAGGCCTCCGGCGCGAACCTCATTCATCATCTCATGAGATTTCCGCCTGCTCGGCGCACTGATTAACGTGAGGTTACCGAACGGATCGGAGTCAGGCGTTGGGACCGCTTTGGGGTCCCGGACTTGATCCCCGGCCTGCTAGCAACAGGCCGGGGAAATTCCCTTCCGGGCGGAAGGGAGAGATCGATGATTAAATTGCTAATCACCGTCTCGGTCGTGATAGCAGTCAGCTAAAGTGTACATGCAACCCGCGGCCCTGTGAATGGCCCTTCGGTACTAAAGGTTCTAAAACCGATTCCCTAACTACCGCCGCGCCTTCGCCGACATCAGCTCCTCAATATTAATCAGCTCGGTCGGGTAGTCGCCGGTGTAGCAGGCGTAGCAGTAATCGTGGCGGTCGTCGGCGACGGCTTCACGCAGGGCGCTGAGCGAGAGATACCCGAGCGAGTCCGCCTCCACGAAGCGGCGGATTTCCTCGACGGAATGATTCGCCGCGATGAGCTCGGCCTTCATCGGTGTATCGACGCCATAGAAGCAGGGCGAAATCGTCGGTGGGCAGGAGATGCGAAGATGCACTTCCCTCGCGCCCGCGCCGCGAACCATGCGCACGATCTTGCGCGATACCGTCCCGCGAACGATGGAATCGTCCACCAACACTACTCGCTTGCCTTCCAGCAGATGGCGGACCGCGTTGAATTTCAGCTTGACGCCGAAATCGCGTATGGCTTGCGAAGGCTCGATAAAGGTGCGACCCACATAGTGATTGCGAATCAGGGCCTGGCGGAACGGGATGCCGGCTTCGGCAGCGTAACCAAGAGCGGCGGAAACGCCCGAGTCGGGCACCGGCACAACCACGTCGGCATCCACCGGATGCTCGCGGGCCAGCAGACGCCCCATCTTTTCGCGCGACTCCGCCACCGGGCGTCCGAAGACGATCGAATCCGGCCGCGAAAAATAGACGTGTTCGAAGACGCAGTGGGCGCGATCGCGCACGGGGGCGTAGCGCTCGCGCGTCATCCCTTCCGGGCCGATGATCACCATCTCTCCCGGAGCGACATCGTCCAGATAAACGGCTCCAATCAAGTCAAAGGCGCACGTCTCCGAGGCGAACACGTAGCACGTTCGCCCGCCGGAGAGCTCCATCTGTCCGAAGGCGAGCGGGCGGAATCCGTGCGGATCGCGCGCCACCAGCAACCGGTTCTCAGCAAGAAAGACGAGCGAGAAGGCGCCCTCGAGTTGCAACAACGCCTCGCGGAGAGCGCCGGAAAGC
>DASQJB010000073.1:0-9133 GCA_035631295.1 Bryobacteraceae bacterium
TCTAGTACTCCCATCGCGTCCTCGTAGGCCTGCCGCACCTCTTCAGGCTGTCCGACTTGGAAGGGATAGCCTTCGGTCAACTGCCTGCCGAGAATGGGATGTTTGACAAGTTCCGCTAGCGGCAATCCTTCGATCAGCAGTTTTCGCTCCGCGACAGGCAGCGCAACGCGACGATTGACTTCGGAATCCCGGATGACGGCCTTCGGGTCTTCGCCTTTGGCTATGGCATCGAGGTCGCTCAAGAAGCGTTTGCGGAGCAAGATGATGCCGCGATCGCTCGTTCCCAAGTGCTCTTGTGTACGATCGGCGTTGGTCCCTTGTCCCACCCACGCAATAAAATCCTGGTTCATGATGTGGCTCGAGATCCACCGTCCGGAGGTGGACTCGCGAATAGGGCCATGCCAGGCGGGAATGCGGTCCTGCACATAGGGCTCGCGTTCTTTGGGTACGCGGCTAAAGGCCCAGGTGACGCTCAGCGTATTCTCATCGTCAACAGGAACGCGCCATTCGAAATGATCGCCCGTGAATAAAGCGTTGGGCCATAGGCAGACGCGGCCGACGGTCCACATCGGATCGGCTTCGCTCATCCCCTCGCGGATCCGGCGATAGACGATGCCGTAGTCGAATTCGTCGAAGGCGAGCTGAAGATGGCGCGGCGAATACGGACCGAGCCGGTCGTCCATCCGCACGCTCCAGTTCATGTGCATCCATTCGAAGTGCACGGGGTCGACGGAATTTTCCTGGCACTGCAACCAATTGCACGGAATTTCGGCGAACACGATCTGCACGAAGCCGTTTTTCCAGGCGAACGGCTCCCAGTTGGGCACAAGAGGCGCGGGTTGCGGACCTAAATACGCCCAGATCAGGCCGGCGTGCGCCTGAACCGGATACGCTTTGATGCGCACGCGGTCTTTGAATTTCGCCTCGGGCGCGGCCATTTCTTCGTACGGCTGCTCGAGGCAACGGCCGCTTTCGTCGAACAGCCAACCGTGATAGTTGCAGCGCAAGCCGCACTGTTCGACAAATCCGTAAGACATGTCGGCGCGGCGATGCGGGCAATGACGGTCGACCAGGCCGAAGGCCCCGCTCAGATCTCTGTAAAGCGCGAGAGCTTCGCCCATCAGGCGCAGCGGCTTTATGGATTGGCGATCGAATTCGGAGACCGCTGCAATGGGCATCCAATACCGCCGCAGCAAATCGCCCATCGGCGTTCCAAGGCCGGTTTGAGTGAGAAGCTGATTCGTGGCTTCGTCAAGCATGCGCCCTCTGCTCCAATGATTCCGCGAATGCTTCGAACAACCGTCGCTGTTGGGGAAATGTGGAAAGCATGTCTTCGGGATGCCATTGTACAGCGATCGCGAAGCGAAGGTCGGGACGCTCGAGGGCCTCGATCACGCCGTCGGGCGATTTGGCGGAAGCGATCAGTGGCGCGCCAACTTCGCCAACTGCCTGATGATGCCGCGAGTTTACGGCCTGCCGGCCGCCGCCGAGGACTTCCGCCAAACGCGAGCCTGTGGCGAATTCCACGTCGTGCGTGCCGTTGTTGGCGAGGTCGTGCCCTTCCATATGCTGGATCAGCGACCCTCCGCCGTGAGTAATATTGAACAACTGCATGCCGCGGCAGATGGCGAACACGGGCAGATCGAGCGAAAGGGCTTCCCGGAGCAGCCGCTGCTCGAGGTCGTCGCGCTCGCGGTCGGGCGTATCGGCGCGCGCATCGAGCGGTTGGCCATACAGCGAAGGATCGATGTCGGTACCCCCAGTCAGAACCAAGCCCATTCCTTGCAGCGAAGCGCTGGGATTAGCGGGGGTGACAAGCCTCGGCTCGATCCCTGCTTGGCGCAAGGCTTCGAGATAAGGCGCGATCTTCGCTTCGTTGCGGTAGGCGAGGACCGCCCTTTTCATGAGAGCAGTTCCCGCGGGTCGTCGATCCAGTACGACGGCTCAAACTTCGCCATCTCTTGCGGATTGCCGTATCCGTAGCGGACGCCGCAGGTGGCGACGCCGGCGCGGCGGCCGGCTTCCATGTCGGCGGCCGAATCGCCCACGAAAAGACAATCTTCAGGCTGCATTCCGAGGGCTTCCAGCGACTTGAAGATGACGTCGGGCTCCGGTTTGGCGGGGAATCCATCGGTGCCCTGCACGTGATCGAAGTGGCGCAGCAGCCCGAATTGATCGAGGATAATGCGCGTGTTTAGCGTGCTCTTGATGGTGGCGGTGGACTTCATTCCGCCCAGTCCCTTCAGCATCTCCGCGACGCCCGGAATCACGGAGGTCTGCGCGTGTTTGCGCTCGGGATAAATGCGGCGGTAGTGTGCGATCATCGGCTCGATCTCGTCCTCAGGAATCTCAAGATCGTAGAACATATCGAGCAGATGCCGGCCGATGTAGCGGCGCAGCCGCGCATCCGTTACATCGGTGCGGCCGCGCGCGGCGAGCACCTCCTGGATCGCGCCGCAGATATCGCGTGCCGAATCCATAAGGGTGCCGTCAAGGTCGAAGATGTAAAGCGCGAAACGCGGAATAACGGCAGGCGACGAGAATCGGTCGCCCGCCCCACTCATGCCGGCTGCGGGCCGCCTTCCGGCAGGATGCCCGGCATGCGGCGGCCAGGCTCCGGCCTGATCACCTGCTGCGCGCCCTCGGCCGGAGGCGTGGGAGGAGGCGTGCGATGGAAGGGCGGAAGCGGCTCGACGCCTTCGATCAACTGCCGGACTTCGCTGCCGTCCAGCACTTCGCGCTCGAGCAACGCGAGCGCAATCCGCTCCAAGGCGTCGGACTTCTCCTGAATGATCCCTTTGGCTCTGTTGTAGGCGGTTTCGACCAGCTTTTTCACCTGCTCATCGATGCGGATGGCGGTGGCTTCGCTGTAATCGCGATGCTGCGCGATCTCGCGGCCCAGGAAAATCTGCTCTTCGCGCTTGCCGAAGCTCAGCGGTCCCAGGTCGCTCATGCCCCATTCACACACCATCTTGCGAGCCATGTCAGTGGCGCGTTCGATATCGTTTCCCGCGCCGGTAGTGATGTGGTGCATGAAAAGCTCTTCGGCGATGCGGCCGCCCATCAGGATCGACAGTTGCGCTTGCAGATATTCCTTGTGGTAGCTGTGCTTGTCGTCCATGGGAAGCTGCATAGTCACGCCAAGGGCCATGCCGCGGGGGATGATGGTGACCTTGTGAACCGGATCGGCGAACTCGGTGAGTGCCGCGACCAGGGCGTGGCCGGCTTCATGATAAGCCGTATTTTTCTTTTCCTCTTCGCTGATGATGAGGCTCTTGCGCTCCACGCCCATCATCACTTTGTCCTTGGCCAGCTCGAAATCGAACTGAGTCACGACCTTGCGATTTTGGCGCGCCGCGACCAAGGCGGCTTCATTGACAAGGTTGGCCAGATCGGCCCCGGCAAATCCAGGCGTCCCGCGAGCCAGGACGGAAAGATCCACGTCGTCGGCGAGCGGAGTTTTCTTGGTGTGAACGCGTAGGATGGCTTCTCGGCCTTTTACGTCCGGCCTGCCGACCACCACGCGCCGATCGAATCGTCCGGGGCGCAGAAGAGCGGGATCCAGGACGTCGGGGCGGTTGGTGGCGGCCACCAGAATCACGCCTTCGTTCGATTCGAAGCCGTCCATTTCCACCAGCAATTGATTCAGGGTTTGCTCGCGCTCGTCATGACCACCGCCCAAACCCGCGCCGCGATGGCGTCCGACCGCGTCGATTTCATCGATGAAAATGATGCACGGCGCGTTCTTCTTGCCTTGCTCGAACAGATCCCGCACTCGGCTCGCGCCGACGCCGACAAACATCTCCACAAAATCCGAACCGGAAATCGAAAAGAACGGAACGTTAGCTTCGCCTGCAATGGCCCGGGCCAGCAGCGTCTTGCCCGTCCCCGGCGAGCCGATCAACAGCACGCCCTTCGGGATGCGGCCCCCTAACTTTTGAAACTTTTGAGGCTCGCGCAGAAACTCAATGATTTCCTGCAATTCCTCTTTGGCTTCCTCCACGCCCGCTACGTCTTTAAACGTCACCTTTTTCTGCTGGGAGGAGTGCAAGCGCGCACGGCTCTTACCGAAACTGAGCGCTTTATTGCCGCTGCCCTGCATTTGCCGCATCATGAATATCCAAAAGCCCGCCAGCAGCACGATGGGAAAAGCTTGCACCAGGATGGACACCCAGCCGCCGCTGTCGCTTTCCTTGATCTTCATGCGGACGCCCTTGTCGATCAGGAGCGTCGTGAAGTCGTTGTAATTGGGGGGGATGGTGGACCGGAACTCTTCTTTGGTTTTAAGTTGTCCTTGAACCTCGCCTGTGGCGGCATTGATGACAATGCTTTCCACCTTGCCGTCCTGAACATACTGGTAAAGCTCCGAAAAGGTCGGCGTGGAGCCTTTGGTTTGACTTCCCTTAAAAACGGCCCATACCAGGACCGCCAATCCGAACATAATGACCCATAGAACTGCGTTACGTATGCTTGAATTCATGCTTACTCCAACAGCCGCTACCACTTTGACGCCGGTTTATGGTGGGGAGATTCACCGTACCGAACATTCATTTCCCACTTTCTTCCCAAATCTGGAGCACGGAACCTGCTTCATTCTGCGCCATAAACTCGGCGGCCGCTCCAAACTGCCTGACCCACAAGATCTTAGGACCCATGCAGATAATAGGCCACGCATGCCGCCGCCATGAGGGGACCCGAGATCGCTGGAATAGCTCCTGGATCGTATATTCCCGGCTGCCGAGGGCTGGACGGTAGCGGTCACCTGCTCTCCAGCTACGCAATTCCAAAGGCGATAGTTCAGATAAGCCCTGTGTCTTCAGGCTAGCACAATTAGCCTCGGATTGGGCTCGTTCCGCAAACTCCAGGCAGACATATCCGCCGCCCCAGGAGTATTTGCCGGGGATCCCGATCTGGATGGCCGGCGGGGTGGGTTCAGAGAGTGTGGCCGGTTCGAAAAAACGAAGCCAGTCAAAGGAACGCAACACTATTATGCCAGGCAGATCCACGCGTCCTTCCCCGCGTGGCTGGGCGGCCAACTTTAGCACCTGCTCGACGTGCTCAAAATCGAGGCCTGGGGCGACGTGGCGGACCAACCGGCGCGCCAGAGCCCTGGGAAGCGAAGCGATCTTTGGAGCTTGCGCCTCGAGGCTGCCCTCCACCTCGAACAACACTTCCCCGGCGATCCGCTGGATTTCGATTTCCCACCAAATCTCTTCTTCGGCGGCGACATCGGCGGCATGCGCCAAGGCTTGTGAGATGCGCGGATTCCATTCGCGCGCGAGTTGAGGCAAAAGGCCATGACGGATGCGATTGCGGGCAAATCGCAAATCGCGATTGCTGGCATCCTGGCGCCAGGCGATGCCGCGCCCGCGCAAGTACTGCTCGACCTGGGCACGGCTGATGTCCAGGAGGGGACGAATCAGCCCCTGCGGAGTAGTGGGCAGGATGCCCGCCATGCCCGCCGGGCCCGCGCCGCGCAAAATCCGGAACAGTACTGTCTCGGCTTGATCGTCGACCGTGTGACCTGTGGCGATGCGGCTGCCGGCGCCGTCTTGAATGAGCCTTTCGAAGAACTTCTGTCGCGCGCGGCGGGCGGCTTGTTCCAGATTTCCCGGTTCCTCGGAGACGCGAGCTTCTGCGCTGTGGAACAAGATTCCGTAGCCGGCTGCCACGTTCGCGACGAAACGATCGTCTTCATCCGATTCGGCGCCTCGAAGTTTATGATTGACGTGCGCCACACCGGTGAGCGTGGCTCCGAACCGCGGGGCGAGCTCGCGAAGCACTGCAAGCAGGCACATGGAATCCGGGCCTCCGGAAACCGCCGCGATCACGCGGTCTCCCGGCGCCAGCATGCGATGGCGGGAAATCGTCTTGAACACCGTTTCAAGCATGGGCCGGCGGATCGGATGGCTTCATTGTAAGGCTCGGATCAAAAGACAGTCCGCGCGGAAACCGATCGTACATCACAGCCTCGCCATAGACTCAAGCCGATCGGTCTAATAAAAACTATCTATTGGTAATGCCAATGAAACGCGGATATGCTGTAACACAAGCCACGTCGCTCCCCTAGCCAGCCCTGTAGCTGTCCATTCAATCTAAAAGAGGTTTTCTATGGCCGACAACCAAGCAGCACCCCAAATGCAAGCGACCCTAGGCTTGACGGGGTTGACGATGAACGCGATGGCGCTCATCGCTCCCGGAGCCTTCCTTTGGCTGACGTTCTTTATCCAAGCGACCGCGGGAAACACCACGCCCGCCATGTGGGCAGGGATTGTTCTCGCTCTTCTTCTGTGCCTGGCAACCGCCGTCTGTTATGCGGAAATGGCGAAACTGTACCCCGGAACCGGGAGTTCGTACTATTTCGCAGAACAGTCGTTTCTGAATCACGAAAAAGCATGGCGTTACGCTCGCATCTCGAAGTTCATTGTCGGCTGGGGATCGCACCTTTACTATTGGGTCTATCCCGGCGTGATGTGCGGGGTCATGGGCGTGCTTTGTGGGTTCCTGGCGGGAACCCTCTGGCCGAATTTTATGAGCGCCTCTCTTCCCGGCCCGGTATTTATGGCGCTGGTGGCCATCGCGACGGCTTTCATCGTCGGATACATCGCGTATCGCGGCGTCAACGGTTCAACGTCTGTGAACATCGCGATCAACGTGATCCAAATCAGCGCGCTTCTGGTCTTCTCGGTAATGGCGCTCGGCTACCGCATGAATCATCCTCCGGGGACGGTGGCCTGGAACTTCGATTCCGGCTCTGGCGACGCGTATACGTTCGAATTCGCGATGAAAAAGGACACTGTGAACGGCCAGCAGGTGGACGTGGTCGATCGTAATGCCGATGGCACTCCCAAGCCCAAGCTGGATGCCGCAGGCCAGCCCGTGCCGTTCAAGATCGACTATCCCGAAAAGGACGACAAAGGCATGTTCCTGAGCCATGGAACCGCCGGTTCGGTGATCGGAATCCACAGCTTCGGCTCCATGTTCGTCCAAGCCACCATCGCCATCCTGATTCTGGTGGGATTCGAATCGGTCACGGCGATGGGCGGCGAAGCGAAGAATCCCAAGCGCGACGTCCCCATTGCGGTTGTCACTTCGCTGCTGGTACAGGGGGCGTTCTGTTACCTGATCGAGTATTTCGCAGCGAATTATTTCCTGAACAGCGGCTATACCATGCAGAGCGCGACCGGATCGGCCGCGCCGATCGGCGACATGATGGTGGTCGTCGGCAATGCTCTCCTGGGTGGACACGGGAAGGCGTTCATGCTGATTCAGGCGTTCACCGTGTTCCTGGCGATCATCGGCACGACGCTTTCTTGCTTGAACACCGGCGCGCGCGTGACCTACGCGATGGGTAAGGACGAGGAATTGCCGGATCACTACGGCGCGCTCCATACCGAGAACCTGACGCCACACCGCTCCATCTGGACTTTGGTGGTGATTTCGGCGATCGTGGGCGTGATCTGCGTTTCTGTGGCGTTCGGCGACGGTCCGGCCCCCAAAGATAGCGACATCAAAGCGCTGCCGCAGGGTATTCTTTCGAGCTTCGGCTACACAACCCACGACAAAATGGCGGCTTTGCCCAACACGCTACTGCTGATGACGTTGACTTCCAACTTCGGCACGTTCTTGCTGTATGGCTTGAGCTGCCTGATCTGCATGGTGGCTTACCACAAGCATCCGATGTACAACCCGTTAAAGCACATGCTGATCCCAGTCTTCGGATTAGGCGCCAATCTGCTATGCATGGGGGCCTATCTAGTCTTGCCATTCATGGGCTACGGCACGAAGATGGAGCCGTTCGGGGCTCTGGGGCTGGCTGCAGTCTGGGCGATTTACGGTCTGATCTTCTTCATGCGCTCCAGCAAGGCAAGCGGGCGGAGCACTCTGGTTGAGAGGCGCGGCGGGACGGCGGTCGCCTAGCGCGATTCCTGCATCGCTTTGCATCCCCGGTGGGGCAGGCCTTGAACGGCTTGCTCCACCATTCTTTTTTGCTGGAGGGATAGTGCCGCACCATCGAGGAATCCCTGCGAGGCCGGCCGAGACGACTTCCCGCCCCGAAACCCCCCAGGCCGGGTCCGGATTGGAGCTTGAGTTCGCGCTTCTTTCCGATCCAGGGCGGATTCGCGGGCACAACGAAGACTTCGCCGGTTATGCCGCGCAAGAGACAGCCGAGGGCGGTTGGCTTTTTGCGGTGGCAGACGGTGTGGGTGGCCAGGAGTTGGGCGAAGTCGCTTCCCGGGCAGCGGTAGAGGCGTTGACAGCCGGGTACCGGACCGTGGCTCGTGGCGAACAACACTCGGCTTTGCTGTCGCGCCTGGTCCAGGCCGCGAACATTCAAGTTTATGAGACGGGTAGAGCCGCCGGACCGGGAGGCGTGCCGATGGCCACAACCCTGGTCGCTTGCGCGCTGCGCTACGACCGCGCCACCATTGCTCACGTGGGAGATTCGCGCTGTTACCTCATCCGGCACAATCACGCGATGTCTCTGACGCGCGACCATACCGTCGTGAACGAGCAGGTGCGGCTGGGCGTCATGTCGGCGAAGGAGGCGGTGAAAGCCGAAACGCGCCATGTGCTGAGCCGTTCGCTCGGCATGAACCTGTTCGTGAACGTAGACGTGAGCGAGCATCACGTGATGGCTGGCGACGTTCTGATGTTATGTTCGGACGGCCTGCACGGCGCTGTCAGTCCGGCAGACATCGCGCGAACCGCCGGTCGAGCAGCCAGCCTGGACGAAGCCGCCCGCGGATTGATCCAACTCGCCAATGAAAACGATGGCAGCGATAATGTCACAGTGCTGCTGGTTCGAATTCGCGGCGTTCAGCGCGTCGGCATGTATCGCGGCCGGCCGTACAAGCTGCGCTAATCTACACAGACGGGACTGTCTGTGAACTTTCACGCCGGCGACACTCTGGATCACTACCAAATTGAGCGTCTGGTGGCGCGCAGCGGCATGGCCTCCATCTGGAAGGCCATCAATACCCGTGATGGGAAGCCGGTCGCCATCAAAATTCCCCATCCTGAAATGGAATCCGACGTTCAGTTTTTCGAGCGCTTCCAGCGGGAGGCCGAAATCGGGCGGAGGATGGATCATCCCGGCATCATGAAGGTCTATCAAGACCCGCGCCCGGGC